>DASSZV010000091.1:0-41466 GCA_035702765.1 Solirubrobacteraceae bacterium | reverse complement strand
GCATGGCGATGAAGCTCAGGAGCGCCTTTCGCCGATTCAGCCGCTCGTCGATGTATGCGGCCGCGAGTTCGTCGACCGTGACGCCGCGCATCTCAGCATCCTCTGCCAGCCTCGCGACCAGCTCCTCGGGAAGAGATATCGACGTGCTCACGCCTGGAACGATACGCCCGGCCGAGCGCGATCCCGCGCTGTCCGCTCCAGTGCGTTTGACAAATGTTTGACAAACCCCCGAAACGACAAGAGCCCCGGTCTCCCGAGGCTCCCGAATCGCCCGCAAATACTGGCGATCAATAAGTAGCGGGGGCAGGATTCGAACCTGCGACCTTCGGGTTATGAGCCCGACGAGCTACCAGACTGCTCCACCCCGCGGCGGACCTCAACTAATAGCAGACCTTCGCTGCTTCTCGATGGCTCGCAGACGTTTCGGATTCGTGACGGAGGGGTGAGACATTTGTGACCGCCAGGTCTTGTTCCGTTACGGGGTGCGGCGGGACGCTTCTGCCCATGGCATCGATTGATCAGAAGCAGCAGGCCGAGCGCCGGATGATGGATCTCCTCGCCGATTCGGGGCTTCCTCTCCCCGACCAGGTGGAGTACGGGGCGGACTGCGTGAGGCTTCTGTGGCTTGACCGCAAGCTCGCTGTGGTCATCGACCTCGACGAGTTCGACGAGCTCGACGCGGACGGTGGCTACGACCGTGAGGACGTTGCCGCCTGAGCACCCTCAGCTCGGGCGCCGGCCGCCGGTGAGGGGCGGCCGCGACCCCGTCCTCTGCGCGAGCCTCCGGCTCACGGCGATGTCCTGGTCGTGGGGTTGTGGGCCTCTGGGAGGGTCCACGACCCCACGGACCGCCGCGCACCACCGTCAAAGCGGCGCGCTGCCGGCGGCGGCACGCGTGCGAGCGAGCTCAGGCCGCCCAGCCCGCCGGCGCCAGGAGGTGCTGGTAGCTGTGGCTGATCTGAAAGCCGAAGCTGCGGTAGAGCGCAAGCGCGACGTCGTTCTGGGTCTCGACCTGAAGGAACACGCGCCGCGTCTGGGTGGTCTCGAGCAGCGACCGCACGAGCTGGCGGCCCAAACCCTGGCCACGCGCGTCGGCACGGACGACGAGGGAGTAGAGGCCGGTCCAGTCCCCCACCTCGTCCTCGACGGCGATCCCGCTCGTCAGGGAGCCCACGCGGCCGAAGATCCCCCGGGCGCCCATGTAGCCGAACACGGTGCGTACGTTGAGGTCCACGGCCGCGCGCGACACGGCGGGTTGGCAGGCCATCCAATTGGCGACCCACGCCGGCGACGCCTCTCGCTCGACCACCCACGGGGCCTCTGCAAGCTGAGAAGTCGCCACGCCCAATCCCAACGCCTCGGCACGCTTGAGCGCCTCGAGCCTGTCGACGGACATGACCCAGCAGTGCCAGGCCGGCTCCCAGCCGGCGGCGAGCAGCGATGCCAGACAATCACCGTGAAGCTCGAGCGGGCTGAACTGCACCCCGCCACGGAGCCCGTGGACCTTCGACCAGGCCCGGACGCGCTCCAGCGCGACCGGCAACTCCCCGGAAGCCAAGCTCCGCATGCGCGGCGTCAGGGCGAAGCTCGAGCGTCCGCGCTCGATGCCGGGCGTCGCCCGGAGGACCCACCCATCAGAGCAGTCCTCAACGTAGGTCGGCGGCCAGCAGGTGATGGAGGCCCGCTCGAGCGCATCGACGAGGCCCAGGTCGACGTGGAGGATGCTCACGCGCGGAACGGGAGCGTGGGCGAGCACCTCATCCACCGAGAGGGTAATGAACTGCCAACGTCGCCCGGCCGCGACGTCCGCTTCCGACGGAGGAGGTCGCCTGCGCGCTCAGGGCCAGCGCCTTCCTCGCCTTCGTGCTCTCCTCCAACGTGACGGTGAAGATGCTCGCCATCGGCCTCTCGGCCAGCGTGCTCGTCGACGCGACCGTCGTGCGCCTGATCCTCGTCCCGGCGACGATGAAGCTGCTCGGCACGGCGAACTGGTGGCTGCCGGGCTGGCTGGACCGGCTCCTGCCGAACCTCGACCTCGAGGGCCATCCCGCCCCGACCGAGCCCGCGACCGGACCGCAGCCTGCTGCCGGACCGCAGCCGGCGAACGACCTGACGACCGCCTAGACCGAGCTGGGCGTCTCAGCCGGGAGCGCCGCGGCGGCGAGCACGGACTCGAGCAGGCCGGGGAAGCGCTCCTCCATCTCGGCCCGGCGCAGCTTGATCATGCGGCACTTGCCCTCGACGCGGCGGGAGACGATCCCCGCCTCTCCGAGCACGCGCAGGTGGTGGGACTTCGTTGACTTGGCGATCGGCAGCTCGAGCGAGCCGCAGGTCCACTCACAGTCGTCTGCGAGAGCGGCGACGATCCTCAGGCGGATGGGGTCGGCGAGGGCCTGGAGCACCGTCGCGAGCTCGAGCGCGTCCAGGTCGACGTCCGCGAGCGAGCCCGAGAACGCCTCTTCGGCTTCCTCGCCACCACCACTGGCACCGGTCGCCGCTACATCGTGGAGGGCGCTGTCTGACCGCATTCACCCGGGATTGTAGGACGCCCGCTGCTAAATTCGATGAGCGTCGAACGCTCCTGAGCAGGGGCCCACGTCGAGCAACCGGAGGCATCGTGACCGTGACGCAAGAGACCCCGCGACCGCACCTGCGGGCGACGCTGATCCTCGCCTGCCTGGCCCAGTTCATGGTCATCCTCGACGTGTCCGTGGTCAACGTCGCCCTGCCGTCCATCCGCCATGCGCTGGGCTTCTCCGAGGCTGGCCTGCAGTGGGTCGTCAACGGCTACACGATCACGTTCGCGGGCTTTCTGCTCCTGGGTGGCCGCGCCGCGGACCTGCTCGGGCGCCGGCGCGTGTTCGTCGTCGGCCTGGTCCTCTTCGCACTCGCCTCGCTCGCCGGCGGCCTGGCCAACTCCCAGTCCGTGCTCATCGTCGCCCGCCTCGTGCAGGGCCTCGGCGGCGCGGTCATCGCCCCGGCGAGCCTGGCCATCCTCACCACCACCTTCACCGACCCGGCCGAGCGCAACCGCGCCGTCGGCATCTGGGGGGCCATGGGCGGGGCCGGCGGAGCTGCCGGCGTCCTGCTCGGCGGCGTCCTCACCGACCTGCTGTCCTGGCGCTGGATCCTCTTCATCAACCTTCCCATCGGCCTCGTCGCGGCCGTGCTGGCGGGACGGATGCTGCTGGAATCGACCAACCCGCACGCGACCCGGCACTTCGACGTCGCCGGCGCGCTGTCGGCGACGGTCGGGCTCTCCCTGCTCGTGTTCGGGATCGTGCGCACGGACACCACCGGCTGGGGAGACTCGCTCACCCTCGCCCTGATCGGCGCGGGCGTCATCCTCCTGGGCGCCTTCCTCGTCAACGAGGGCCGGCTGGCCCAGGCCCCGCTCATGCCCCTGCGGCTGTTCCGCTCCCGCGGGCTCACCGCGGCGAACATCATCATCATGACCGTCGGAGCTTCGACCTTCGGGATGTGGTTCTTCTTCTCCTTGTATCTGCAGCAGGTCCGCGGCTACTCGCCCCTGCACGCCGGGCTCATCTTCCTGCCCATGACGCTGCTCATCATCACCGGGTCGCTCATCGCCTCCCGGATCACCCTGCGGGTGGGGGCCAAGCGCCTCCTCGCCGTGGGAATGCTCGCCCTCACCGTGGGGCTTGCCCTGTTTGCGACCATCCAGGTGCACTCCTCCTACCTGGGGGCGATGCTGATCCCGAGTCTGCTCGTGTCCTTCGCCATGCCCTTTGCCTTCATCCCCTCGACGATCTCCGCCACCAGCGGGGTCGCCCCCCAGGAGGCGGGGATCGCCTCGGGCATCGTGAACACCTCACGGATGTTCGGCGGTGCGCTGGGCCTGGCGATCCTCGCCACGGTCGCCACGTCCCACTCCAACGGCCTCATCCGGGACCACGCGGCCCGCTCCGTCGATGCCGCGCTCGTCTCGGGGTTCCAGGTTGCGTACCTGATCGGCGCCGGGATGGCTCTGGTCGGGGCCCTCGTGGCGATCCTGGTGACGCCCGCGCACCGGCCCGCCGCCGTTGGCGTCGGCACCCAGGCCACGCCCGTCATCGAGCTCTGAGCGAGAATGGCGCGGGCATGGCCCGCGTCTTCGTCACCCGCCGGCTGCCGGGCTCGGCTCTCGAGCGCCTGGGCGCCGCCCACGAGCTCGAGGTCTGGCCGGGCCGCCTGGCCCCCAGCCCGGCACAGCTGCTCCAGCACGCCCACGGGGCCGAGGGTCTGCTCAGCACGGTGGACGACCGCGTCGATGACACGCTGCTGCAGAGCCTGCCCCAGCTCAGGGTCGTGGCCAACTATGCGGTGGGGTACGACAACATCGACCTCGCAGCGGCAGCCCGCCACGGGATCGTCGTCTCCCACACGCCCGACGTCCTCACCGACGCAACCGCCGATCTCACCTGGGCGCTGCTGCTCGCCGCCGCCCGTCAGATCGTGCCCGCCGCGGCGCACGCCGTCGAGGACTGGCTCACCTGGGAGCCGTGCGGGTTTCTCGGTGCGTCGGTCACCGGTGCGACGCTCGCCATCATCGGGCCGGGACGGATCGGCCGGGCCGTGGCGGCGCGCGCCGAGGGCTTCGCCATGCGAGTGCTCCTGGTCGGGAGGGAGCGCGGCGACCTCGAGGCAGCCCTCTCGGAGGCGGATTTCGTCTCCCTGCACTGCCCGCTCACCCCCGCGACGCACCATCTCATCAACGCCACCACGCTCGCGCTCATGCGTCCCTCGGCGATCCTCCTCAACACGGCTCGCGGCGCGATCATCGACCAGGTCGCCCTGCTGGCCGCCCTTGAGGGCGGCCAGCTCGCCGGCGCGGCCCTCGACGTCACCGACCCCGAGCCGCTCCCACCCGAGCACCCGTTGCTGCACACTCCCGGCGTGCTCATCACGCCCCACATCGGCTCGGCCACACGCGCGGCCCGCACGCGCATGGCCGACATCGCCGTCGACAACCTACTCGCCGCCCTGGCCGGTCAGCCGCTCCTGCACCCGGTCCCGCTGCCGAGCTGACCGAGACGCCACGATGCGGATCGCCATCATCGACATCGGGACCAACACGACCCGGCTGTTCATCGCCGAGGTCGCCGACGGCATCCTGCGCCGCGAGTTCACCCGCATCAGCCGGGTCACCCGGCTCGGTGCGGGCGTCGACGCCCACGGCCGGCTCTCCCCGGAGGCGCTGGTGCGCGAGCATGCTGTGCTCGCCGACTACGCGGAGCAGATCGCCAAGGCGGAGGTGCCTCGCACCGTGGCGGTGATGACCAGCGCCGTGCGTGACGCCGCGGACGGATCGCAGTTCGCCGCGGAGGTGGCCGCCCGTCACGGCTGGGAGACCCACGTGCTCTCCGGGGACGCCGAGGCGGACCTCACCTACCGGGGGGCCACCGACGTGATCGACCCGGCGAGCACGGAGCGGATCCTCGTCGTGGACATCGGCGGCGGATCCACCGAACTCGTCCTCGGCCGGGGGGTGAGCGCGGACTTCCATGTCTCCACCCAGGCCGGGGTCGTGCGTCAGTCCGACCGGCACCTCAGCGCGGACCCGCCAGCCGTCGCGGAGCTGGACCGGTTGCGCGCCGACGTCCGCGCGACGCTCGCGGCCGGGGTCCCCGGGCCGCGCCGGCGCGGCGTCCAGCGGACCCTCGCGGTCGCCGGGACCCCCACGTCGCTGGCCGCTATCGATCTCGCTCTGGAGCCCTATGACCCAGCGGCCACCCACGGACACCGGCTCGCCCGTGCCCGGGTGGAGGAACTGCTCGCCCAACTGCTGGAGATGAGCGTCGAGCAGCGGCGCACCCTCGCCGGTCTGCACCCCGACCGGGCCGGGGTGATCATCCCCGGCACGGCGATCCTGCTCGAGGTGATGGCGCTCTTCAACCTCGCCGAGGTGGAGGTGTCCGAGCACGACATCCTCCGCGGCGCCGCGCTCACCTACGGCAGCTGAACGGCGCCGGCCAAGCTCAGACGCGCTGGAGGCCCAGGCGCCCGGAGATGTCGGCGCAGTCCGCGCAGACATCCTCGGGGATCAGGCCGATGCGCATGAGCAGGGCGAAGGCCCGACAGCCGAGGCAGACCCCGAAGATCGATTCCAGGCCCGCGGCGGGAAGGAACAGCAGGAGGAAGACGTCAGCGACGGTGTGGTCGCCCAGCAGCAGGGCGAAGACGAGCGCGCCGCTGGCTAGGACCGCCCCGATCCCCTGGGCAAAGCGCTTGGGCGGGCCCGGCACCGGGACCTTCGCGCCGAGGAAGCGCGGAGCGATGATGTTTTGGGCCGTCCAGCCGAGCGGGGAGAGCGTCGGGCCGGTGAGCAGACGCGCCCAGAAGCCGTAGGCGAGGGGGACTGTCAGCCAGTACCAGCCGGTGAGCAGGCAGAGGATGGCCTCGACCAGCACGACGCCTGCCACCGTGCGGGCGGCCTTGTCGTTCACGGGGTTGGGGAAGGAGAAGATCGACCGCATTACTCCACCTAGGATACCTCACATAAGTGGTGCTGTTTCGGTGGCCAACCGGGACCCCTCAGCTTGGCCATCTCGGCCCATGGACGATCGGGCGATGCTGCCGGCACGGGGCCACCACGCACCTTCCCCTCCGAGAGCTCCCCCGCGGCCCGATGCCGCTGCGGCCAACCGGGCCGCGGAATCTCAACGGATGTTCTATTGCCAGGGCCGCCCCGGGAGAGGAACATCCCCTCCGGGTTTCAGCTTTGTGCTGGGATCCACACATAGGTCGGGGCGAAGCCGCATTCTTCGGCGCCTCCCGCCGTCTCGACCACCTAACCGGTCCTATCTGGCACGTACCCCTGCCCGTCCCGATTGGACCAACTGTTCGAAGGCCGCTTCCTCTGGGAGCGGCCTTCGACTTTTCCGGCTCTGCGCTTTGCCGGTCAGGCCTGGGTGCGATGGCTCAGGGCGACGGCGTTCATCACGCCGCCAGCGAGGATGATGAGGGCGACGACGTAGAACCACCCGAGGACGATGATGATGAACACGATCGTCGCGCTGAAGTGGGCGATGGTGGAGATCGACGAGAGGTACACGGGGAAGGCGAAGGCGACCACGCCGATGCCCACGGTCGCAGCGAGCGCCCCCGGCCACACCGCGCGCCACGGCACGCTCATGTTCGGAACGCGCGAGTAGATCAGCGCCAGGCAGCCGAACAGCACCGCCAGGGAGAGGCACAGCGAGCCCGCGTAGATGAGCCCGTGGATGTGGCGCAGGAGAAAGGGCAGCTGCTGGGCGCTCGTCTTGAGCAGGGACTGCAGGGTCGGGACCATCACGGTGGCGAGCAGGAGCATCACCATCACGAGCACCATCACCAGGCCGAAGCGCTTCTGGGCCAGCCAGGGCCGGGAGGGATAACCGTAGATGCGGGAGAAGGAGGTGTCCAGCGCGCCCCAGAAGGACGAGGCGAGCCACAGGCTCAGCACCAGCGCGAGCACCCCGGTGGTCGAGGTCGAGGAGGCGACCTGATGCAGGAGGGAATGGAAATCGTCCTTGGTCGTCCCGGGGAAGAAGTCCTGGAGGGTCCGCTGGATCGAGACCAGCGCCGTCGGCGAGGCGATCACCTGGCCGGCCACGAACAGCCCGACCAAGGCCAGAGGCACGATGCCCAGCAGCATGTTGTAGGCGAGCATCGACGAGAGCCCGGTGACGTTGGCGTTCCAGACGATCGAACCGAACTGTCGGACGGAGGCGGGGAGGCGGTGCTGCACCGTCTCGGTGGGTTGCTGAAGGCGTGGGACAGCCATCGCTCTGAAGCTCATGACAGCAGCTTGTTCGCCCCGAGGGGGCAAACGCCTGCTCTCAGGCCGGCGATCAGTCGGCTTCGACGACGGTGGCGAAGTCCTCGGTGCTGCCGTTGACCCGGCGGGCCCGCACGGCCCGCTCGACGTGCCAGACCTGGACGGGGACCGACTTGCCCTTCAGCTCGGCCGACCCCCGCGGCTCGCAGTGGAAGAGCCCGGCGGGCAGGCCGATCCGCGTTGCTTCGGTGATGAGGATCGTGTCCCCGGTGACGCGCGTGGCCTCCTCGACCCGGGCGGCGGTGTTCACCGCATCCCCGATGACGGTGAACTCGACCCGGCCCCCACCGCCGACGGTGCCGGCGATGACGTGCCCGGTGTTCACGCCGATGCCGACATTGATCGTTCCGCCGTAGCGGGCCGCCACCAGGTCGGCAATCTCCAGGGCGGCCGAGGTCGCCGCGAGCGCGTGGTCGGGGAGGTCGTCGGGCGCGCCAAAGACACCGAGGACACCGTCCCCGATGAACTTGTTGGCATGACCGCCCCAGCGCAGCAGGATCGGCACCACGAGATCCCAGAACTCGTTGAGCAGCGCCATCACGTCCCGGGGTCGGGCCGCCTCGGAGAAAGCGGTGAACTCGCGGATGTCCAGAAACAGGATGGAGATCTCCCGGTCCTGACCCTCGAGTTCGGAGCCCTCGCGGAGGATCCGCTCGGCCAGGCCCGGGTCGACATAGGCCGAGAACGCCTCACGTAGCGCCTCCCGCTCGGCCAGCCCCTCCACGAGGCGGTTGAAGGACTGGGCGAGCATGCCCGTCTCGTCGGTGGAGACCACCGGCACGCGGGCGGAGAGATCACCGGTCTGGACCCGTTCGATCGCGCGGCGGATGTCGCGCATGGTCGTGCCGACGGTGCGCAGGACCAGCGCGAGCAGCTCGAGTCCCATGGTGAGCGACACGACCACGGCGAGCAGCCACTCCAGCCCGAGATGGTTCAGGGACTGGGGCTTGCCCTCGGAGGAGAGCCCAGCGACGATCAGCGCGGTGACGATGTTGATGACCGGCGCGGCAAGGAACAGGCGCCAGGAGATGGGCAGACCGGCGCGGTGGGCCTGAAAGTCCGGCGGCAGCTCACGCGCGATGCGCTCGAGCACGGGGCGACAGACGATCTCCATGAGGAAGTAGCGCACGACCACGGCGCAGGCGATGACGGTCGTGCCGACGAGGGCGAGGATCCCGAAGCCCGTGATCCCGAGCCCCAGCTCCCAGGCGGTGAAGGCGATGAAGGGCAGGTAGGCAAAGAGCAGTGGCAGCCGCGGCGAGCCGCGGAAGTACTCCAGGGGCAGATTCGACAGCGCCTCCCAGGCGGCGACGACGCCCTGAGGGCTGTGGTCGCCGCGTTCCCAGGCGCGCACCGGGATGAAGAAGCGCCGGACCAGCCGGATCCCCACGGCGTTGTCGACGACGCAGAGCCCCTGGGAGACGCCGACGAGCAGCCAGAAACGGCCGGCGTCCATGGCGACGAAGGTGCGCAGGAGCACCATGCCGCCGAGCAGCACAAGGTGGGCACCACCGAACTGCGCCCACATGAGGGCGAAGCTGTCACGGCGGGCCACGGCGCGAATGAGTCGGTCGACTGGATCCTTCACATCTCTAAGTCTCCCATCTCGCCCCCGTGTACCCACAACGACGGGCTGACACGCGCACGCGGTTTCCCACATCGGCGAATCTCACACGGGACCGCCGGGGCGTCACCCACCGGGCAGGGGCGGCCAGCGACCGCAGGGGCGAGCCCGCCTCATGCCGGCCCGACCGCGCGCACGGCGAAGTCGTCGCGCGCGACGGCGAACGCCGAGGTCTGGGTGAGGGCGTCAAATCCCGAGAACCAACCCGAGATGATGCGGATGACCGGCGCCTCAGTGATCCCGCGCCGCCGCAGCGCGGCGGCGGTCGAGGTGAGCGGCCCGTCGAGTCCGGCGTCGGCGCTGGCGGAAACGGTCGCCTCGACGTCGAGTCCGGCATGGGCCGCCGCCTCAGCGATCAGATCCGGCTCACCCACGTCGTAGCCGCCGGCGAAGGCGAGGCGCATGCAGGCCAGGGCGAAGGGGCGACCGAGTTGGTGCTGGGAGGCGTGCAGGGCCGCTCGAGTCGTCGCCAGCGGGTCGGCCATGAAGTTCTCGGGCTCGATCAGGGGCAGTCGCTTGGTCGTCGCCAGGGCGGCGGCCTGGTGCAGACGCTCACGCGCCCAGCGGGCGTCACGCGGGGCGTAGATGGGGACCCAGGCGATCTCACCCAGATCACGCTCGACCTGCTCGGCGACGAGGTAGGAGAGCGGGCAGTTGAGCGCGAAGAAAAACGCCGCCGCGCCGCGCACGGAGCGTGCGGGCTGCGCGTCGCGTCGGGCCAGCCGTTCGGTGAGCGAGATCACTTGTCCCACGGAAACCTCTATCGGCCCGGCTCGCCGATTCCCTTCGGCTGCTCGGACGAACGTCGAGATGTCAAGCGGGCACCATCCTGGGTCCCGCCCGGTTCCGACGGATCTCTACGGGCCCTGCCCCCCGCCGGTGGGCCGAGTGTGACGCCTTTGACCCCGGATTTCCAGACCTCATGGTTTGTTTTCCGGTGTACTACCTGTGGGGGACCGCGGTGCGAAGTCCCCCCTGCCTGGTCATGCGGCGAAATTCCCCGCTCAGAGGGCATTTTCTCATTTGTGGCCAGCAGAGAGTCCGTCTTGTACTATTTGGTGCGAGCCAGTCGGGGGACCAGCGCTCACGGCAGAAACGCCGGAATCCGTAGGTCACAACCGAAGACAGCGGGAGGCTTGATGCCCCAAGTTCCACCGCCAAAGCGGCACCCCTACGCCCAGTGGTCCCCAGACGCTCGCGCGCTGGATCTCGTGGGCGACAAGTGGACGCTCCTGATCGTCCGAGATCTTGCATCCGGGCCCCGACGGTTCGTCGAGCTGCAGCGGGTGCTGCCCGGCATTTCAACTGAACAGCTGCGGTCACGTCTCAACCGGATGGTCGCCGACGGCATGCTCACCCGCCAGCGGTACCGCGAGGTGCCGCCCCGGGTCGACTATGAGCTCACGCCGCGGGCGCGAGACCTGCTGCCCGTGCTCGCTGAGCTCGCCCGCTGGGGCTACGAGTGGGCGTGGTCGGCCCCGCGCGCCGGTGAACGGGTGGACGTCGCGGCGATCTTCCGTCTCGGCGGGGGACTCCTCACTGCCGTGCCGGTCCCCGCCTCTGTGCGCTTTGTCATCACCGACGCCGATCCAGAGACCGGTCCGGTCACCTACACCGCCGCCCTGGGACCCGACGGAGTTCGGGTGAGCGAGAGCGCCGAAAAGAACCCCCGGGGCACGGCGAGTGCCAGTACCGCCGCGTGGGTGCGGGCCTTCGGCCCGAGCCAGGACTTGAGCGGCCTGGCCATCGACGGCGACCACGAGCTCGTCACCCGCGTCATCGGCGAGCTTGCCCAGGACCGGATCCAGACCACCGCCCGCCAGCGCGGCCGCGGCGGCGACGGCGCGGAGGTCGAGGCGGCCGCCTGATCCGGCGGTCGGGCGTCGGGCACACGGGTGCTCGGCGCGTCGGCTGTCCGGACCCCAGCCCGGGCGACCCCCACGGTGCGCGGCCGCTGTCCGGGCCCCGGCTCCTCGGGGCGGCCCCCGTGGTGCGCGCCCGCTGTCCGGGCCCCGGCTCCGCGGGGCGACCCCCACGGCGCGCGCTCGCTGGCCGGGCCCAAGCCCGGCCGTACTTCGGCCAAGCGCGACCATCGCCGGCCGAGCCTGCCTGCGGTGAGGTGCCCGTCACCGGGACGGCAGTGCCGCCCCGCAACGGGATCGTCCGCGCTGACGGTGGACTACCGTGACGGGTACTTCGCGGCCAGCAGGTGCGGGATCTGGCCCGGCTGTGCCCCGGGCAGCGGCGGGGCCACCCAGCAGGCCGGAGCCGTTGAGCTCGCGGGCTGGGACCCGTCGCCCGGCGAGCCCGTGTTGTGGCAGTCAAAGGACGGGAAGTTCCCGTTGACGAAGTCCGCGTGAGTGTTGAGCCAGACCGGCGGCGGATAGGTGTTGCCGCGGTTGTTGGGGTCACGGTTGGCCTGCAGGGCAAAGGTCTCGGGACCCTCG
The DNA here is from genome assembly GCA_035702765.1 of Solirubrobacteraceae bacterium. GTDB lineage: Bacteria > Actinomycetota > Thermoleophilia > Solirubrobacterales > Solirubrobacteraceae > Palsa-465. The sequence goes on along the minus strand of DASSZV010000091.1, from coordinate 29,576 downwards.
GGGGCGAACTGGCGCAGGTAGTGGCCCGAGCCCCCGCCACCGAAGGCGGTGGTGCGCGCGGCGAGCGAAGCCGCACCGTTGGAGATGAAGTCCGAGAGCAGCTGCTGGTGTTCGGAGAGCCAGCCGAGGATCGGGTTGAGCTGCTCGAGGAAGGGGCCGAGCTGGGCCAGCAGCGGGTTCGCCGCGCCGAGCACGCGGGTCGTGGCCGGCAGCCCCAGGCGTGAGGCGCGGATGAGCGGCCCGAGCGAGCTGAAGAGATGGTCCGCCGATGGCGCCATGTCGTGCAGCGCGGCGAGCGTCGGCGTGAGCTGACGGGCGACGGGCTCGAGCTCGGCGAGCACTGGGGCCGCCTGAGGGGAGAAGCGCTGGAGGTCGGCGAAGGTCGCCTTTGACTCGTCGAGGAAATGGGGGAACTGGCGTACCGCCAGGGCGAGGGCGCGGTTCTGGGACGCGGTGGCGGCAAAGGTCGCGTCACCGTTGGTCATCAACCCGGCCAGCGCGGCGGGATCGCGGTTGATCGCCGCAAAGACCTGAGCCCCGTGCCCGACAAGACTCTTCACCGCCGCCTGTTGGACGTTGAGGACATTCAGGATGTCAGCCGCATTGCCGGCGAACGCGGGCAGGTTGCCCAGCACGTCGGAGAGGTTCTGGCCGTTGCCGCGCAACGCGGTGGCCAGCTGCTGCTGCCAGACCTGGAAGGCTCGGCGCGTGGGCCCGTTGAAGGTGTCGAAGATCTGGTCCAGCTGCACGGCCGAGACCACCTGGCCTCGGGGCAGCGTCGCCCCGTCCTGCAGCGGCGGACTCGACCGCTCTCCGGGGGTGAGCTCGACATACGTCTCGCCGAGGATCGTCTTGGTGCGCAGGATCGCCCGGGTGTCGGCGCGCAGGGGCGCGTACTGGGAGCCGATCTGCAGGGTCGCGAGCATGCCCCCCCCGCTGGGGGCCGGAGCGGTGGCGACGACGCTGCCCACCGAGACCCCGGCAATGCGCACGTCGGCCTGGTTGGCGAGCTCGTCTGCGTAGGGGAAGACGACCTTGATGCGGTAGCCCTGGGGGGCCAGGGGACTCGAGCCACCGAAGGCGAGCCACAGGAAGATGAGCAGGCCGACGCAGGACAGCGCGAAGAGCACCATCAGGGTGACGCGGCTGCGGCCGGGGGCACGGGTCTCCATCTAGCGGGTCACCCCCGGGAGCTTGGGCAGGAACGGGACGAGCGTCCCGCCGGCCGAGAGCGGGTCGCGGGCCTGACGGCTGGTGAGCCGGCCGGCTCGCAACGCCGCGTACGCGGCGGCGTTGGCCTTGGCCTGGGCGGGACAGAGACCGGCGTCGGTGATGATCGGGGTGAGGTTGAGCAGCGTCTCCTCCAGGGCCCCCGATCCGGTGCCCTGGGCGAGCTGGGCGAGGGAGGCGCAGGAGAACTGCAGGAACAGGTTGCGGAAGTCGCCGTTGGCGTCCTGGGAGGAGAACAGGCTGCGGGCGTTGTGATCGGCCCAGGCCAGCCACCACAGGTACCCGTGTCCGGCGTTCGGTCCGCTCGTGGGCTGGTAGCCAAGCATGTTGACGAAGGACTGGAGCACCCCGAAGGCGGTGGTGACGTTCGGCGTGGCCCCGGCCAGCCGCTGGGCGGCGGGCTGGAGTTCGCGCACCACGGGCTGGGCGGCCCTGACGAAGGGCCGGATCTGGTGGGCGACGATCGGCGCCGACGGCCGGGCCAGGGCGACCAGGGCGGAGTTGGCTGCGGGCAGGGCGCGGACCGCGGGGACGAGGTTGCGCGCGGCAGGGCCGAGCTGGGCGGCGAAGGTGTGCACCTTGGCCAACGCGTCGGTCGTCGCCGCGAGCGTCGAGGGCAGCAGGGCGAGGGCGCCGGCGACGTGATGGTCCTCGGCGGCGATGGCGGAGAAGACGGTGTCCGACGACCGCACGAGCGAAGTGATCTGCACCTGCTTCTGCGCGAGCGCGCCGTTGAGGCGGGCGAGAGCGTGAACGAGGTTGGCGAGGTCCGCGCCGCGGGCGGCGACGGCCTGGGACACGGCCGCGAGGTCCCGGTGGGTGGGCTCAAAGCGCATGAGCACCTGGGCGAGCTCATCCCCACGACCGCGCAGCCCGCCGCCGACGCCGTTGATGAGCTGGTCGAGGTAGGCCCGGGTGTCGGAGTCGAGCTCGGCGAGGACCTCGTCGAGGTTGATGTCGGGGAGCGAGTTGTTCATCCCGATGGTGAAGCCGACGGGGGCGACCGGGGCCGGGCTGCGCCCCGGGTTCAGCTCGATGAACATGTCGTCCAGGCCGGTGCGGGGCCGCAGCAGGGCGGTGGCGTCGGTGTGGATGAGGTGGCGGAACTGGGGCTGGATGTCCATGCGCACGCGGGCGTAGCCGTTGTGGAGGCTGATGGCGCCGATATCGCCGATCTGGACGCCAGAGACGCGCACGGACTGGCCCTGGCCCGGGGTGACAGCCTGACCGGTCTGGAGGTCGACGTAGTCCGAGAACGGCGTCGACTCCACCAGCGGAAAGCGGAAGCCCTGGTGGACGAGGATGTAGCCCGAGACGACAACGGCGGCGAGCAGCAGTCCGAGGATCGCCGCGAAGTCGCGGGAGTGGGTGGTGATCGCGCGCTTCATCCGCCCAGTCCGATCGAGTGGAGAGCACGGTTGAGCAGCGTCGTGCCATTCGGGACGCCGGCCAGGCCGCTGTGCAGCTCGGCCGTGAGCTGAGTCACCAGCGTCGGGTCCAGGCGCACCCCAACGTGCTCAGAGGCGGCCTGGTGCTCGATCTGGCCGATGGCCGCGGTCACCGCGCTGGCCCAGCGCAGCTGGGCGCCGGGGGCGGCGAGGTTCGACTTGACCGAAGGGATGGGCCCGCCGGGCGCGGCTTGGATACCCGCCTGGGTGATGGCCGCGGACCGCTCGCAGGGGGTGCCGGACCGCAGCGGCGGGCGAACGCCGCCGGCGGGCAGTTGGGGTTGGACGGCAGTGATCGGGGCAAGCGCCTGCCCGAAGAGCCCTGGCGAAAGCGAGTAGGTGAGGCTCCCGCCGGTGAGCAGCACGCGGATGTAGGGTCCGTTGGCGTCGAAGTCCCGGCTCTCCCCGGCCAGCCCGGGGAGGTAATCCACGCCCTCCTGGAAGACCTTGCGCACCGGCTCGCCCGCGGTGGCGTTGAGGTTGCCGTCGTTGATGCTCAGCTGTGACCACGGGTAGATGTTGTTCACAAAGCAGGAGGACACGGGACGCACCTGCTTGGCGAGCAGCGGCAAGTTCGCCCGCGTGAGCCGGGCCAACGCCGGGGCGGTGAAAGAGAGCGTGCGGGCCAGGCCCTGGAGCTCGGCGGGCTGGACGAGGCCACGCAGCTGGGTGATGAGGGGAAGCGCCTGCACGGAGGCCGGCCCAGAGCTGCGCACGCCGGGAAGCGCCGAGGTGGCGAAGCGATCGAGCTGAGGCAGGGCGGTGTCGAGGGCTTGGAACGTCGGGGTGGCCGCCGACAGGGTGACCGGCAGCTCCCGCACCGTCGCGGCGAGGTTGGCTCGTTCACCGTTCAGGGTGGCGGCGACCTGATCGAGCTTGACGATGAGATCCTCCAGCGCAGCCGGGTTGGCGTCCGTTGCGCGCGACACCACAGCGCCGTTGGCGACGTAGTTTTCGATGTCGTTGGGCTGGGTGCCGAGGAAGTCGTGGCTCACCACGGAGGAGTACTTGTAGGCCGGCAGCCAGTAGGGGATCGACGCGTTGTAGTCGGGGCCGCCGCGCTTGACCGCCAGCCCGTACTGCTGGATGAGGGTCTGCAGGCTCGCGCGGGTCGAGGACTGCAGGCTGGTGAGTAGCTGGTCGAACTGGACCGGCTCACGCCCGGCCCCGATCGGGAAGACATGGCCCGTGCGGACGGTGGGCGCTTCGGGAGTGCCCGGGTGGAGGTCGACGAAGAAGTTGCCCTCGAGGAAGATGCGGGGACGGATGTCGAAGGTCGCGTCGCTGTGCAGGGGCAGGGCGCTGGGGTCGAGGGTCATCGTCACCTCGGCGGCGTGGCCCGCTCCGCCGCCGTTCACCGCCTGAACGCTCGCGACCGTGCCCACCTGGACCCCGGCGATCCGGACCGGTGACCCGGGCAGCAGGCCGTTGGCGTTGGCGAAGGTTCCCTCGATCTGGAACGGCGAGGCGAACGGGTTGGCGAATTTCGTGTAGCAACCCACGGCGATCAGCGCGACGATCGCTGCCGTGAGCGCGCCGATCTGGGGTCGGCTCAGGTGGATGCCGCGACGGGCCAGCGGGCCGCCGCGACCACGGCCGGGGGTGCGGGTGACGCTCATGGGTTGCTCGCCACGAACGGGGCGATCGCGCCGGTGGTCGGACTGCGGGTGAAGGTCTCCCCCGCGGGCACGTGTGCGGCGCCGGTGAAGGTCGGCCCCTGATCACCCGGGGTGTGGACGTCGGAGTCGAAGTTGCGGCCCTGGGGATCGAGACCGTTGAGCTTGAGCGGGTATCCGCGCTGGCCCGTCTCGCAGTCGGCGTTGCCCTGGGCGTCGACGGCGGCGCCGTAGGCAGGGCCGTGGGCGTACTCGTTGCCGCCGGTGAGCAGTGAGTTGGTCCCTCCGCCGTTGACCGGGGCGGTCGCGCCCTGGCTGCCGACGTTGTTGGGCTGGGCGGAGTTGGCCTGGTTGGACAGCGCACGCTGGGCGAATCCGAAATTCGTCGCCTCGTCGAGGTCACCGGCAAGGTTGGTCCACCAGTAGTTCCAGTCATTGCAGACGGTGACGAAGGGCCCGAGGTAGCGGACCGCCGGGTTGAGGATGTTGACCGTGTCGGTGAGGCCGTTGAGGGCCACACCGGTCGTCGGGGCCTGAGCCAGGTGCTGAAGAGCGACGAGCGTGGCCTGCAGGCGACGATCCAGCGGCGGGGTCCGCGCGAGCGTTCGGGTGCCGGCGGCGATCGCCCCGTTGACCGCGGGCAGCGCGCGGCCGAGTTCGACTGCGGCGGGGGTGAGGTCGCTGCCCAGCCGGGTGAGGTTGACGAGCAGCGGACGCTGGGCGATGAGCGAGGCGGTGCTCACCGCGAGGGTCGACGGTGACTTGGCGATGGCCGTCTCGAGCGCGCGGGGGTCGCTCGAGAGCGCCTGCCAGGTGGTGGCCATATGAGCGAAGAAGCCGACGGTCTGATGGGTCACGGGGGCCAAGGTCGTCGTGAACCCGTTGAGGGCGGCAAAGAAGCCGGTGAGGTTCGTCGACCGCGCCGCGAGGTAGGCCGCCACTGGAGACAGATTCGACAGCAGCCGCGGAAGGGCCGCCAGGGTGTCGTTGAGCGCGGCGCCGCGGCCGGCGAAGAGGTTGCCCGAGGAGATCAGGTTCTGCTGCACGGCGGCCCGGGTCGGCCGGTTGTAGGTGCCCAGCAGCTGGGAGAACTGCACCGGTACGTGGGTCTGGTTCACCGGCATGGTCCCGCCGTTGGGGAAGATCTGATGCGCGTGGCCAGGCACGATGTTCACGTACTTGAGGCCGAGCACCGAGCGAGAGGAGATCTCGGCCGTGGAGTCGACGGGCAGACGCCCGTGCGTGGTGGACAGCGCAAGGGTGAGCTGGCCGCCGGGCTGGCCGTCGGGCAGGCGGATCGGGCGCATCGACTGGACGTAGCCGATGCGGTAGCCCCCTTCGAGAACGTCGTTGGAGCGGGTGATGTCCGAGCCGTTGGCCACGTCCACGTGCAGGATGCGCACGGGGACGAAGGGGAGCCCGACATTGGCCCGGTAGGCGAGCGTCGTGGCGACGATCAGCAGGAGCACGGTGACCGACCCGATGAGCACGGGCGAGAGCAGGCGGTTGGTGGTCGGCCGGCGTTTCATGGGCTGAGTAGGTAGTTGAGGAGCGACTCGGTCGTTGAGGTGCTCTGAGCTGTCGTGGCCGTGCGGCTGGAGCCCGTCTGGGCGCTGGGGCCACCGAGCCGCCCGGCGGCTCCGCCCACCGTCGCGCCGAGGCTCGAGAGCGTGTGGGAGACCCCGCCGAGGGTCTGTGACAGCGTCGAGGTGAGGCTCTTGACCGGCCCCTGGCGCCTCCCTGGCGGGGCGCCCGCGGTCGGCGCGTGGTGGCTCTTTGTGGGCGCGGCGGCCCGCCCCGGTGTACCGGTGCTCCAGTGGTGGGCCACGGCGGCCGAGGCGGTCCGGGCCGGCTGCAGCCGGCAGGCGGTCGTGGGCACGGTGACCGTCTGGCCGGTTTCCACGCCGCCGGGGTCGGGGACGCAGGCGCTGGGGTTGGAGGGGTCGGGCGTGTTGACGCCCGGCTGATTCGGACCCAGCTGGGCATAACAGCTGCGGTATGCGGGCCCGTACTGGCGGATTGCCATGGCAATCGTGGCCGGCGTGGCGTAGTTCGAGCACATGGCCGAGACAAAGCCGTCCACAGCCAACAGGTGTCCGGTGGGTCCGTAGTAGTTCGTCGCCGCGGCGAGGTTGAAGGCGAACTGCAGCAGCGCCTGGAGGCCCGAGTAGCCCTTGCCCCCGGGGCTGCGCGAATTGGTCTCCGTCGCCCGCGACTGGGTGTTGAGGTCGGGCAGGATGATGGCGAGGTTGCGGGCCAGCTCGGGCACGTGGGTGGAGAACGTATTGAGCTGCCGGACGGTCGGAGCCGCGGCGAGGATCGCGCTGCGTCCGGTCACCGACGCGGTGCCCAGGGCGCGGATGGCCGGGCGCGCCGCGTTGGCAAAGCCGGGCAACGCGGTGAGCAGCGTGGTGAGCTGGCCGGAGTTGCGGTCCAATGCACTCAGGGCCGGGGTGTTGGTCACCGCGGCGGCGCCCAGTTGGGTGATGTCGGGCCGCAGTTGGGTGAGGAAGCCAGGCAGCCGGGCCAGCGTCTGCTTGAAGTTCGCTCCCTGGGTGGCTGTGTCAGAGGCGGCGTTGTTCGCGTACGTGATGAAACGCTGGATCTGTCCCGAGTTGGCCGCCAGCGCCGAGACGACGGTGTTGGCGTTCTGGGTAAGTGACTGCAGGGTGCTCTTGTCCTGATCCAGGAGGGCAAGCAGATCATCGGTGTTGCGCAGTGCGGGCAACGCTCGATCCAGCGCGGTGGCGATGTCAGAGGAGCGCGCCGCGACGCCCGCCCCCAGCGAGTTGATGATGAGCCGAAGGCGTTCACGCTCGGGGACCTGCATCACGTCGAGGACGAGGTCGGCGGGGATCGTCGAGGTCGTGTGCGAGAGCGGGATCGTCGCTCCGTTGGCCAGGCGCGGTCCGCTGCGACCGGGGTCGCAGGAGACGAAGTACTCGCCGATGAGCGACTGGGGCTCGGAGTCACACGTCGCCGAGGTGTGGAAGGTGGGGATGCCTAATGTCGTCACCTTGACGGTGACGCGGGCGTTGAGGTGACGTTGGTCGAGGTGGATGCCCGTGATGGTTCCCGCGGGGATCCCGTCGACCTTGAAGTCGGCGCCCTGCACGAGGCCGAAGGCGTTGTTGAAATCGACCGTGTAGCTCGGCGTCGTCGACCGGGAGCCCGCCGCGCCAAGGCCGAGCACGAACACCGCGGCGACGGCCAGGGGGACGATCAAGGCGAGCAGGATCCGGCGCATCAGCTGCCCGTCGGAACCTGGCTGGGGGTGCAGGCGTACCCAGTCTCGGGCACATAGATGGCGCCGCGCTCCATCGAGCCGGGGCAGCGGTCGCCGTTGTCCGTCGACACGAGCCCCTGGGTGCCGCCCGACCCGAAGGCGAAGCCGGCCCGGCCCGCGGCGTTGAGCAGCGGGGTGAGCAGGTTGAGCACGCCGTTGGAGATCGTGCCCACGCCGACATTGATGGCCACGCGGCTGAAGGCGCCGTTCGCGTCGTAGCCGCCCGGGTGCGAGAAGCCCTCGAACCAGCCGGTGAGATCCACCGCGTATGGCCGCGCGTACGCGAGCTCGGGCGTGTATTCGGACAAGGCCTGGGTGGACACGGGCAGGGCGCCGCGACGGACCTGACCATCGACGTGCAGCGGGGCCACGGCCGCCCGCGCGAGCGGCACGCCGAGGTTGGTGAGGTCGGTGAGATCGTTGTTCGCCCCGGGCTTGGACACCGCGCGGGCGAGCGCGCCGAAGGTGGGGACGCTCGCCCGGGCCAGCGGTTCGAGCTGGGCGAGGAAGCGCTCGAGCTCGGGGGCGACCGGGCGGGTGACGTCGACGAGCGGGGTGAGTGCGCTCAGCGAGGTCCGCAGCTCGGTGAAGGTGCGGTCGGCCTGGGTCTGGAAGGCGGGTAGGTCATGGATCGACTGGCTCAGGCCGGTGTGCTGGGAGGCGAGCGCGGCGGTCACCGCCGACAGGTTGGCGATTGCATCCGAGAGCGCCGCCTGGCGGGTGGAGATGTCCCCCAGCAGCCGGCCCGAGCTGGTGAGGTAGTTTGTGAGCTGGCCGGAGTCGTGGTTGAGCTCGGCGAACAGCTGCGAGCTCGCCGCGATGGCCGGATTGAGGTAGCGGAAGGCCTGTTGGGCCTTGGCGCCGGCGCCGCGGTACTGGGAGGCCGTGCCCTGGATGAGGTTCTGCAGGCCCAGCCGGGTCGGCGCGTTAAGCGTGTTGAACAGCTCGTCGAGGTCGACCTCGCTCGTGGTGTGCGTCGCCGTGATCACGCCGTGGTCGGGGATGACCGGTTGGCTCGCCGGGCCGAGCTGGAGATCGACGTAGCGGTTGGCGATGCCCGAGAGCGAGACCTCGCGGATGGTCGCCGTGGTGCCCTGGTGCAGCGGCGTGTCGGTCCGGGAGAGATTGAGCGTGAGCGCCGCCATCCCGTCCGGCGTGAGCCGGATGGCCCCGACCGTCCCGATCCTGACGCCCCCGACCTCCACGAGGTCGCCGGTGACGATCTGACTCGCGTTCTGGAACGTCGCGGTGACCGTGTAGGCGGTGCTCCCACCGAACAGGACGATGACGACAACGACGAGCGCCAGCAGCACACCGGCTGCTGCGGCGGTACGCCCCACCCTCGTCATCCCTCCCCTGGAAGCCATCCTGCGACCGTCTCCTTCGGCCTGTCGAGCGGTCTCACCCGCCCGTCCTCTCCGCGTCTGCGATACACGTCCCTCAACGTGAGCCAGCGTGACGCTAGCGACCGTGTCGGATCGTTGTCAAAGGGGAACCCGGACGGCGGGCGGGAGTTGCGGTGGTCACCGAAAGATGTTCCCCGGGTCTGTCTCGCTTTGCCCGGGAGGGCCTGCGGCGAGCGCGGAGGCGGCGGATACCCGGGGCGGGGATCGAACCCGCAATGCCCTCGCGGGCAGCGGTTTTTAAGACCGCCGACTTTGCCAGTTTGTCTACCCGGGCCGGATGCCTCATGCTACGGGCTGACGCCCGGGGTGAAACTTCCCCACTGCCGCGGTGTCTGAGCACTCGTAAGTCAGGCGACATGGAAGTTTCCGCACTCACACACCCCACCGGTCTGGGCCATCATGGTCGCTCCCCCTGGCTGCGCCTGCAGTCCGACGAGCAGCTCATCAGGCTCGTCCGCGCGGGCAGCGACCCGGCCTTCGAGACCCTGGTCGACCGCTACCGCCCGCGTCTGCTCGCCTTCTGCCGGCACCTGCTGCGCTCCTCCGAGGATGCCGAGGACATCCTCCAGGAGGCCTTCGCCGCCGCCTACCGCGCCATCCACGCCGACGACCGCCCGATCCAGGTCCGCGGCTGGCTTTACCGCATCGCCCGTAACCGCTGCCTCAACCATCTGCGCCGCACGCCCGCCGTCGGCCTGGACTCGATGGACGTGCTGTTCGCCGAGCACGGTGAGAGCGTTGCGGACAAGGTTCATCGCCGGGAGGAGTTCCGGCTGCTCATGAACGACATCCGCGGGCTGGCCGAGACCCAGCGCACGGCGCTGATCCTGCGGGAGATGGAGGCGCTGTCCTACGAGGACATCGCCGAGGCGATGGAGACGACCGTCCCATCGGTGAAGTCCCTGCTCGTACGCGCCCGGGTCGCCCTCGCGGAGGCCTCCGAGGCCCGCGCCCTCAGCTGCGAACAGGTGCGCCTGGAACTCGGCGAGGTGGCCGAGGGCCTGCTCGCGCGTGCCGGTCAGCCCGTGCGCCGGCATCTGCGGGGCTGCGAGCGCTGCCAGGCCTTCCAGGGTCACCTGCGCCAGACCAACCGTCGCCTGGCCGCCTTCGCTCCACTGGGGCCCTTCGCCCTGTGGCGCTCGGGCCTGTTCTCCCACGCCGGTAGCTCCTCGGGCGCGGGCGCCTCCGGTCTGGGGGCCTCCTCCGGCGCTGGCATCGGCGGCGTCGGCGCGGGGGTGTCCTGGGGCTCGCTCGGCGTCGGTGCGCTGGCCACCAAGGCGGTCGCCAGCCTCGCCGCCGCGGCGCTGCTCACCGCAGGCGCCGTGGTGGCCGAGAACGACTCCGCGCACGCGGCGCTGTCCCTCGCCCGCGGAGCGAACATCACCATCCCGGCGGCCAACACGAGGACACACCGGCGTCCCGACACGACCGCGCGCGCGGCGATGACCGGCCCTGGAAACCACGCCGTCGGCCGGTCCGAGTCCGAGTGGGAGTCGACGTCTGGGCGGATGGCCTCCTCCGCCGCCGCGCCGGCAGGCGGGAACACCTCACGGGCCCAAGCGACGCGCGACCCAGCGGGCGCTCACCGCCTGGAGGATCTTCCGGGCACGCTCACGGCGGGGAACCGATCCGCACTGAATGCCGCGTCGGCGCCCACCGCGCCGACGCCCGCCGGCACCCTCGCCGGCGCATCCTCAGGGGTGAGCCAGACGCTCGGCACCGCCCAGGACGCCGCGGGTTCACCCACCCACTCCGCTCCGGCAGCCGGGACCGGCGCCGTGCCGACGCCGGACAACCCGACCCGGGACGGGGCCCCGTCGCCGGCGACCGCCACCGGAGCGATCAGCGGGGCCACGGCGGGCACGGGCGCCGCAGCCTCGAACAGCTCCGGTACCGCCTCAGCCAGCGCAGGGGCTCTTACCGGCACCACCGGAGCAGCCACCAGCCGCACCGGTACCGCCGGCACGCTCACGGGTACCGCCGGCACGCTCACGCGCACCGGCCAGGCGATCACCTCCGCGACGGGAACGGTCAGCTCGCCGCCCGCCGGGACCACGCTGTCCGGTACGCGCTGAGCAGGGCCTCCAGGGCGGGCGCCTCACCGAAGGCCGCCCGTCCCCGCACCTGCCCCTGCACGGCCAGCGACCGGCGCCGGACCGGATCGGTCCACAGTGCCGCCAACGTGCGCCCCCACGCCTGCGGGTCCTCGGGGTCGAGACCCACCGCCCCCACCGTTGCGGTGAGGTCGGCGAGTCCGCCCCGCTGGGAGGCGATCACCGGCACCCCCGCAGCGATGGCGTCGAGCACCCCGTAGCCGAAGGCCTCCTCACAGCGTGAGGGCACGAGCACAACCCCCGCGCCCGCCAGGGCCTGGGCCATCTCCTCTCCCCCGAGCCAGCCCGGGAAGCTCACCTCCACGCCCAGCTCTGCGGCGAGTGCGCGCAGGCGCGTTCCGTCGGGCCCGTCCCCGGCCACCAGCAGTGGCACGCCAGCCAGCGCGGCGGCACGGATCGCCGTGTCAAAGCCTTTCTCGGGCACAAGGCGGCCGGCGACGAGCGCGTGACGCCCCGGTCCGACCCCCGTGTTCGGGGATCGCCACGCCGACTCCGGCACGAAGTTGGGAACGATCGAGACCCGCTCAGGGGCCAGACCGTGGTCGCCCAGCAGCGCCAGGTGGCGGGCGCTGAGCGCGATCAGCCGGTCACTGTGGCCAAGGAGCCGCCGCTGCTGGAGAGCCAGCCCGGCGGCGTAGACGACCGCTTCGCCCGGACTCTCGCGGCAGCGATGGCGAACCCCCGGGCGGGTATCAAGCCCCCGGCACTCGTGACAGGGCCGGCCGTCCCGGTAGGCCACCGCGATGGCGCAGTAGAGACGGAAGTTGTGCAGCTGCAGCAGTGTCGCCGCCCCGGCCGCCCGGGCGGCGGCGAGCGCCCGCCAGCCAAAGGTCGGGTGGACGTTGTGGGCGTGGACGATCTCCGCCCTCATCCGCCGCACGGCCGCCGCCACCGCGTCGGCGGCGATCCCGCCGCCGAGCAGCCCGGCCGCCGCACGACCGCGGCTCAGGGACGCGCTGTCGCGCTCGAGTAGCTCGACGGTATGCCCGTGCCGAACCAGGAGGTCGGCCTGGGCGCGGACGACACGCTCCTCGCCGCCCTGCGCGCGGTAGCGGTTATGCAGCAGCAGCACGCGCATCGGTCGGGAGCGAGTGTGGCAAGCTCGCCGCCATGACCATCCGGGTGAGCGTGGTCGCCCCGGTGGCGGCGCCCTACCGCGAACCGCTGTTCGCCGCGCTCCACGTCCGACCCGAGCTCGCCCTCGAGGTCATCTACGCCGCCGCGACCCAACCCTCCTGGGACGTCCCCGACGACTTCTTTGCCACCGAGCACGCCTACCCGGCCCGGCATCTGCGCTCAACGCAGATCCCCCGGCCCGGCCGGACCCCGGTGATGTTTCCCCGCGGACTGGAGCGGGCCCTCGCGGCCGGGCGTCCCGACGTCATCGTCGCCTCCGAGTTCGGACCACTGGCCATCCGCGCCCGGCTGTGGGCCGGACGCCACGGGCTGCCGTATCTGCTGCTGTCCGAGTGCACCCCGGCCACGAACCCCCACCTGCCCGCCGCGCAGCTGCGCTGGCACCGCCACTTCGCCCGCCATGTCGACGGGGCGATCGTCGTCTCCTCCGCGGGACAGCGGCGACTGCGGGACTTCGGAGTCGCGCCAGAGCGGATCACCGTCGCCCTGCAGTCCGCCGACCTCGTCCCCCTCCGGGCGGCCCTGGCGGCGATCCACCCACCCCGGCCACCCGCCCCGGCCGGGGCCGTCCCCGATCCGGGCGCCGGCGCCGTCCCGACGCCGGGTGCCCAGGCCGGCGCGACGCCGAGCCTCCGGGCCGGTCCGTCGCCGGCGCTGCGCGTGCTCTGCGTCGCCCGGCTCGTCCCGGACAAGAACATCGCCCTGCTCGCCCGGGCCCTCGCTCAAGCCCGGCTCGATCTCGGCCGACCCCGGGTCATCCTCGAGGTGGTGGGCGAGGGCTTTCTGCGGGAACGGCTCGTTCGGACCGTGACCGAACTCGGACTCGAGGCGCACTTCCTCGGCCATCTGGGTCCCGCCGAGCTCGCGCGCGCCTACTCCTCAGCCGACGTCTTCGCCCTGCCGAGCCGCTTTGAGCCCTTCGGCGTCGTGGTGCGTGAGGCCGCCGCGGCGGGACTGCCGATCCTCACCACCACCGCGGTGGGCGCCGTCGGGGACATCGCCGTGGACGGCGAGAACGCGATCCTCGTGGCCCCCGACGATCTGTCGGGCACCTCGGTCGCCCTGACGCGCCTGCTCGGTGACCCCGCCCTGCGGGCGCGGATGGCCGCGGCGAGCCGGGCCATCGACGCCCGCACCGACGGCGGGGAGGCCGACGCGTTCACGAGCGCGGTGATCGCCGCCGCGACCGGGGACCGCTCCCGGCCCCCCCAACGCTCCTGCGTGATGCACCGCCCCGGCATGGTGCGCGGCAGGTGTGCCTGAGCGACACCGCACGCGCACCGTCCCCCCGAGCCGTCGCACGGTGAAGCGTTCGGGGGTCACTCAGGGCCGCCCGTACGGCGCGCCGCCGCCCGTGCTGCGCGCCGCCACCCGTACGGCTCGCCGCCACCCGTGCTGCGCGCCGCCCCCGTACGGCTCGGGGCCGCGGACCCGCCAGGGGTCCCCTCAGGCCCCGAGCAGGAGCGGCAGGACCTCGTCGCGCAGGCGCGTCAGCACGGCATCGGCGGTGAGGTCGGCGACCGCCGCGCGGGCCCGGGCCCGGTAGGCGCGCAGGTCCCCCGCGTCTAGGGCGAGAGCCAGAGCGCGGGCGAGCAGGTCCGGGGAGCGCGTGGCGGCGACGAACCGGGGCTCGAGCTGACGGGCCAGCGCGAGCGCCGGGAAAGGTCCGCCGCCCGGGGCGCACACCAGGGCGGCTCCGGCGGCGAGCGCCTCCAGGGGCGCCTGGCCGAAGTCCTCCCAGCGGGCGGCGCTGAGGAACGCCGCAGCGTGCTCCAGCTCGCGGCGGAAGCCCCGGCGGTCGAGCATCCCGACGAGCTCGAAGCAGGGCGGCAGCGTGGTGATCCCGCGGCGGCGCAGGAACTCCCGCGCCCAGCCGGGCTCGATGCCGGTCAGCCGCAGACGGGCGCCGGTCCGGCTCCCCGGCTCACGCGCGAGGGCGACGTAGTGCTCCCAGCTGCGACAGAGCAGCTCGAGGTCCTTGGCCTTGGGGTCCGGCGTGTAGGCAACCACCACCGGCTCGCGCTCGGGCGCCGGCGCAGGGCCGAGCTTGATCGGCGGGGAGACCACGAGCGCCCGCCCGACGCCTGCGGGCAGCGCCTCGAGCGCCGGCGCGCTCCAGGGCAGGATGACGCGGGCGCGGGCCATGGCGCGGCGCTCCAGCGCATGAAGCACCGCGTTGGGCCGCCCCGGCCGGTTGAGGCAGGCGGGTGAGTCGAGCCAGATGCCGACCGGGATCTCTGGGGGGACGCCACCGAGCAGCGAGGCCGTCGTGGTGGAGAAGATGACCGCACGGGGCCGCTCCCGGGCCAGCGCGCCGTCCAGCGCCCGGCGCGCGGCGAGCGCCTCGACGAGGTCGTTGGCGGGGTAACCGCGCCGCAGCCGGTCCCCGAGCCCGATGCGCACGCTGGTGGCGGCAACCGACGCGCCCGCCCGCCTGATCAGCTCGACCAGCTGCGCGTCAGCCACCTGCAGCCCCCGGGTCGTCCCCAGGGAGAGGACGAGGACATCCACGCTCACCGAGCCGCCGCCGTGGTGAGCACCTCGCGGTAGGCGGCGACGGTGGCCGTGCCACAGCGTGCCCAGGTGAAGTGTTCGGCCACCGTCGCACGCGCCGCGGCGCCCAGTCGGGCCAGCTCGACCCGGTCGGCGTCCAGCCGGGCCAGCAGCGTCGCGAGCGCCCCGGGATCGCCGGGGGGAACCGTGAGCATCCCCTCGCCGGCGGCGGCGATGTCGGCGGGACCGCCCTCCCCCGCCCCGCCGACGGCCGGCAGACCCGCAGCCATCGCCTCCACGAACGCGACCCCGAAGGGCTCCTGCACCCCCGCCATGACGAACAGATCCGCCGCGGCGAGACGCGCGAGCGCCGCCTTGTGGGGCAGCTGGCCAAGAAAGCGCACGCGATCCGTGAGCCCCAGCTGCGCGGTGAGCGCCTCCAGGTGGGCGCGCTCCTCCCCGTCTCCGATGATCTCGTAGCTCGGGCGCCGTGGCGGATCGAGCGCCGCGAGCGCCGTCAGCACGGTGGCGTGATGCTTGCGCGCCTGCAGGTGGGCGATCGTGATGAGACGCAGGGGCGCACCCGCGACCACCTCTGGCGAAGGCGCTGATCCGGGTAGATCAGCGCCGAGATACAGCGTCTGGACCCGGGCGTTCGGCGCGCCGAGGGCGGTGCAGCGCGCCGCCGCCCAGCGGGAGTTGGCGAGCACGAGCTGCGCGCCGGCCAGCGTTCCGCGCACGGCGGCGCGACCCAGGCGGGAGCGAGCGGGGATGTCGATGATGTCGGGGCCGTGGGCGGAGACCACCAGGGGCACGCCTGTGGCCCGGGTCCAGGCCAGCGCGGCCTGGCCGGTCGGCGCGACGTTGTGGGCGTGGACGAGATCGAAGCGCCAGCGGGTGCGCAGCGCCGACAGCGCGCGGTGCAGGAACGGGGCCATCCACCACCCCCAGGTGCCGTAGGAGAGCGGTCGCGGCGGGGCGCCCCAGGGCACCGGCACCAGCTCGAGCCCGTCGAGAAGGGTGGGGGCGAGCTCCCCCCGGGTCGCCGCGCCCCAACGCCGCAGCGCGGCGAGGTCTCCGCCGCGCAGCAACGACAGCGGGGGCACCGGGCGGCGCATGGCCAGCACGGTCACCTCGGCCCCCGCGTCGCGAGCCGCGAGGGCTTGACGGTGGGCCCAGATCCCGTGAACGGGATCGGCCGGGGAGGGGTACCACTCGGCGATGACGGCGATCTTCACGCCGAGGGCACCCCCGTCACCGGACGCCTAGACCGTGTGGGTCTGTCCCGGCTCGAGCACGACGCAGTGCGAGCTCGTCTGGGCCTCGACGTCACGCTGGTAGGAGGAGACGTCGATCTCGATCGCCGGGAAGGTGTTGTAGTGGCAGGGGATCACCGTCTGGGCGCCGATGAAGTCCGCCGCGTCGACCCCGTCCACCGGATCCATGGTGAAGTGGCCGCCCACCGGGATGAGCGCGACGTCGACCGGGTGGCGCTTACCGACGAGCTTGAGGTCAGAGAACAGCCCGGTGTCACCGAGGTGATAGACGATCGTGTCCTTGAAGTTGATGAGGAAGCCGGCCGGCGTCGTCGCCACGCCCTTGTCCGAGACCCCGGTGTGCCAGGCCGGGACCATCTTGGCCCAGCCCCAGTCGAAGACGGCCGTGCCGCCGAAGTTGATGCCGATGGTTGAGGCCGCACCCGCCTCCTCGAGCTCGGCGGCGAGCTCGACGATGGCGACGACCGGAGCCCCGGTGCGCTTGGAGATGGCCACCGTGTCACCGACGTGGTCGGCGTGGGCGTGGGTGACGAGGATCGTGTCCGCGCTCACGTCGTCGGCGGAGATGGCCGCCTTGGGATTGCCGGTGAGGAACGGGTCGATGAGCACCGTGGTGTGTCCGTCGGAGATGGTGAAGGCGGCGTGGCCCAGGAAGCGGATCTCGGTCATAGCGGTCCTTTGCATGGAGGGATGGAGGTGCGCGTGGCGCAGAGGCAGGCGGCCCCGGGCTGCCCCGTCCCCGCCGGTCGCGGGGGCGGCGACTCAGGCTGGGTGCAGCCGGGCTAACGGGTAGCCAATCAGAATGCCCGCGGCGATGCCCACCCCGTCAGCTACCCACGCCGCCTCCGGGGCAACCAGGGGCAGAAGCGCGATCACGGCGGCGAGCACCGCAGTGCCGATCAGGTCCCCGTCGAAGTCCTCACGCCGGCGCCAGGCGATCAGATCGGGCATCGCCCACGCGGTGAGCAGCGCCAGTGCGCCGCCGTTGGCGCCCATGACGACGTGGAAGGGGTTGCCGCTCAGGGTCACGGCCACGCCGACACCGGCCACCGCGCCGACCATGAACAGGGTGACCGTGAGGAGCATCCCGTGGCGGCGCTCGAGCAGGATCCCGTAGATCGCCGTGACCGCCAGGGCGAGCACGGCGTACCCAGTGCTGGCGTACACAAACGGCGCGCTGAAGATCCGCCACCAGTGCGGGTTGAGGTGTCCGTAGGCGACGAGCTGGTCGACGTTGATCAGGCCGGTGCGCCAGAGCAGCGTGCCGATGAAGCCCAGGGCGACGAGGATGATCGTCGCGTAGGGGTGGGAGTCGTGGCGGATCCCGGGAATCTCTCCCCGGCGCAGGCGCGGCAGGGTGGGCGAGGGGGGTCGTCGCAGGCGCCGCTCGGCGATGCGGCCATGGCGATCGAGCTTCGGCGCCCGCTTCTGGATGCGGTTGCCGCAGTAGGGGCACTCGGTGATGTAGGGGCTGACTTCCGCCCCGCAGTGCTTGCAGATCACGAACAGATCAGGTCCACCGGAGGCCACAGCCTCATTCTAGAGCGGGCCATCCGAGGTGAGCGGGGAAAAAAACGCGGGCGGGTATCGTGCAAGTCATCCCCCGGCGGGCTGCGCCGGGCGCCGGCCCATCCCACTTTTCCGACCCGCGAAGGAGTGCACGCCATGGCGAGCGTCACCGAGTCCACCGTCGACCGTGTCACCGAGCTGCTCGGCGATGAGGCCGACACGCTGCTGAACCACAGATCCGAGACGATCGACCAGTCGCTGCTGCACCTGCCCGGCCCCGACTTCATCGAGCGCGTGGTCCTGCAGACCGACCGCAACATCCAGGTCATCCGCAACCTCGAGCAGCTGTTCAACCGTGGCCGTCTGGCCGGCACCGGGTACGTCTCGATCCTGCCCGTGGACCAGGGCATTGAGCACTCCGCGGCGGCGAGCTTCGCGCCGAACCCGATCTACTTCGATCCCGCCAGCATCGTCGAGCTGGCCATCGAGGGCGGCTGCAACGCCGTGGCCTCGACCTTTGGCGTGCTCGGCGCCTGCTCACGCAAGTACGCCCACCGCATCCCCTTCATCGTGAAGCTCAACCACAACGAGCTGCTCACCTTCCCCAACCAGTTCGATCAGATCGAGTTCGGGTCGGTCCAGCGCGCCTGGGAGCTCGGCGCGGCTGGCGTCGGGGCGACGATCTACTTCGGCTCCGAGCACGCGACCCGGCAGATCCAGGAGATCTCGCGGGCCTTCGAGGAGGCGCACGAGCTGGGCATGTTCACCGTCCTGTGGTGCTACCTGCGCAACCCCGAGTTCAAGCAGGACGGCACCGACTACCACCTCTCCGCCGACCTCACCGGCCAGGCCAACCACCTCGGGGTGACGATCGAGGCCGACATCATCAAGCAGAAGCTGCCCGAGAACAACGGCGGCTACCTGGCCATGCAGAAGCTCGACAAGAGCTACGGCAAGACCAACCAGCTCGTCTACGAGAAGCTCACCTCCGAGAACCCGATCGACCTCACCCGCTACCAGCTGGCCAACTGCTACATGGGCCGTGCGGGCCTGATCAACTCGGGCGGCGCTTCCTCGGGCGCGACCGACCTCGCCGAGGCCGTCAAGACCGCCGTCATCAACAAGCGCGCCGGGGGCACCGGGCTGATCTCCGGTCGCAAGGCCTTCCAGCGTCCGATGAAGGAGGGCGTCGAGCTGCTCCACGCGATCCAGGACGTCTATCTCTCCGAGGACATCACGATCGCCTGATCCCGGAACCGGTGACCGGGCCGGGGGCTGTGGGCTCCCCGGCCCGGGCGGGGGCGGCCCCGCGGGCCGACCGAGCGGCGTCCCCTCCCCACGGCGGCGGCGCCCCCTCCCGACGGGCCGGCGCCCCTTCGCCCCCCCGGCGGCGCCCCCCACCGTGACCAGGCGGCGTTACGTACACTTCTGCGGCCATGTCTGAGCACCACTACGGACTGAAGATGCGCCAGAGCCTGGCGCAGTTCGAGCGGGCCTTCGTCGTCGAGGCCCAGGAGGACCAGCGTCGGCGTGAGGAGGTCGCCGCGAGCATCGCGGCGCGGTCACACGCGCGCTGGCGGGCCCGTGAGTCCCGCCGCAGCTCCCTGCGCTTCTACCTGCTCATGCTGTCGCTGGTGGCCACGGCGGTGATCGTCACCGTGGTGATGCTCGCGACGCTGTATCTCCTGCTCGTCTGACCTCGTTCGGCCGGGCGACTAGACCCCGTCGGCCTCGCTGAGCTGCTGCAGCGCCGTCTCGACGTCGGCGACGGCCTCCTGGGAGGTCGCGCCGTTGAGGCGCTCGTCCTGGATCTCCAGGTAGACCTCCTTGCGGAAGACGGGGATGGCACGCGGGGCCTGGATCCCGATGCGGACCTTCTCGCCCATGATCGCGAGCACCGAGACCTCGATCTCGTCGCCGATCATGATGCTTTGGTTCGACTTCCTGGTGAGCACGAGCATCGTGCATGCCTCCCTGCTTGACCTGTTTGATCCCGATCCCCACCTGCTGCACCGGCCGCCTCAGCCAGGCCGGTGAGGGCAGAGTACCGACGTGGATGGCCCTGCGCCACGACAGGGCTCAACGGCGTCCAACACCATCCCGGCGGGCGCCGCGGCGACGGATTACCTGCACAGACCGCCGATCCGTCCCTGCTTGACTATTCTCACCCGTCAATGCCAAGAAAATCTTTGCGACCGGAGCTGAACCGGATCCGTGGTTGGGTGCACCAGGGGCGCACCGACGCGTGGATCGCCCACCAGCTCGAGGTCACCGTTCAGCAGATCCAGGCGTTCAAGCGCGAACAGTCGCTGGAGCCCGAAGCCGAGCCCGACACCGTCGACACCCCCGTCGACTTCGATGATGAGATCGACCTGCGCGCCGAGGACGACGCGCTGATCGCCGCCGAGCTCGACGCCGAGGCCGAGGCCCGCGCGAAGGCCGAGGCCGAGGCCGCCGAGGAGGCCGCGGCCGAGGCCGCCGCCCGGGCCGCCGCCGGTGAAGACGACGAGGATGAAGACGAGGACGACGACAAGCCCAAGCGCCGGCGCGGCCGCCGCGGCGGCCGATCGACGCGGCGCAAGAAGCCCGTCGGGCCGCTGGAGGCGACCTTCGACCACGGTGAGGAGGGCTATGGCCTGTGGCTCGACCCGGCCGTTCAGGACGATCCCGTCTACGCCGAATACTGGGCCGGTCACCGCCCCGTCGAGGTGACGATCGAGGAGGACCAGATCATCATCCGGCGTGTGGTCGCCGAGGCCGACGCGGAGCCGGAGCCCGCCGTCGCTCCCGCGCGCCGGTCGACCCGCACGGCGAAGCGCGAGCCGAAGGTCGCCGAGCCCAAGCCCGAGTCCGAGCCGGCCGAGGAGACCGCCGAGCCCAAGACCGCCGAGCCCGAGACCGTTGAGCTCTCCGGGCCCGAGGAGACCGAGTCCGCCGAGGTTGAGGCCGAGGAGACCCCCGAGGCCGTGGACGGCGCCACCGAGGACGCCGACGACGACGACTGACGCGTCCGCGTCCGGGGGGGTGACGAAAAACCCGCCCCCCGGACGCCTAGGCGTCCTGGTCCTCGAGCCGGCGGCGCCCACCGCCGAAGTCCGTCGCGCGGCGGACGTAACGCGTGAACGCGCTGCCGACGACCGTCGGCATGTCCCACGCCTCCGGAGAGCCCGGCATCACCTGGGTGGCCAGATCGAAGCACCAGTCCGTGCCTTCCAGATAGAGCGCAGCAAGCTGCTCGGTCTGGAAGGGGCCGCCCAGACGGCGACGCAGCTCGAGCACGATCACGTCGACGATCTGCTCCATTAGCCGACGCTCCCGCGGCGCGGCCGTCCTCAGGCGCCGTTCACCGTCGTCCCAGAGGACGACGAGCTGGTCAAAGGGGATCGAGCTCACCGCAGGCCGTCCATGGCCTCTGAGGGTAGGAGGGCGCCGACCTGAGCGGTGCCCGCGGCGCGGTCAGTGGGTGAGGATGAAGGACTGCTCGCCCTGTCTCACCATGCCCAGGGACCGGGCCTGGTCGAGGATCGTGCCGCGTTGATGCAGCGCCTTCTCCTCGGCGAGCAGGCGCCGGTTCTCCACGGCCAGGCGGTGGACCTGGGCCAACCCGCGCTCAGCCTGGGCGCGCGTGTGGAGCAGGCTGGCGATCCCGCTGATCCACAGATAGCCGATGAGGACCAGCACGGCGACCATGCCCGCCCGGGCCGCCCGGTCCCAGCGGATCCGCGACAGCGGAGCGCGGGAGCGGACGTGGCGGGGCTGGAAGCCCGGCGTCGTGCGCGCACCCGGCCGGGTCGGTGTCGTGCGCGGAGCGGAACGGGCGCCGGCCGAGGCGCGAGCGCTGGCATGGGAGCGGGCCGGTGACATCCTAGGCGCGTGCTTCGACGCCCTCGGCCCGGCTCCTGCGCCTGCACGGGCGGGCTCGTCAGATCGACGAGCCCGCCGCCCTGGCCACTCAGACCCGGAAGACGCTGCGCCCGGGGTACTCGGCCTCGGAGCCGAGCACCTCCTCGATGCGCAGGAGCTGGTTGTACTTGGCCACGCGGTCGGTACGGGAGGGCGCGCCGGTCTTGATCTGGCCACAGCCCGTGGCCACCGCAAGGTCGGCGATGGTGACGTCCTCGGTCTCGCCGGAGCGGTGGGACATCACCGCGGTGTAGCCGGCGTCCCGGGCCATGCGGATCGCCGCGAGGGTCTCGGACAACGTGCCGATCTGGTTCACCTTGATGAGGATCGAGTTGGCCACCCCGGACTCGATCCCGCGCTTGAGCCGGTCGGTGTTGGTCACGAAGAGGTCGTCGCCCACCAGCTGCATGCGGTCGCCCAGGCGGTCGGTGAGCTTGCTCCAGCCGGACCAGTCCTCCTCGGCCATGCCGTCCTCGATCGAGACGATCGGATAGCGGCCGGCCAGCTCGGCCCAGTAGGTGGCCAGCTCGTCGGCCGACAGCGCACGGCGCTCGTGCTTGAGCACGTAGGCCCCGTTCTCGTACAGCTCCGAGGTCGCCGGGTCCATGGCGATGAACACCTGCTCGCCGGGGATGTAGCCGGCCTGGCGGATACCCGCCATGAGCACTTCGAGCGCCTCCTCGTTGGAGCCGAGGTCCGGCGCGAAGCCGCCCTCGTCCCCCACCGTCGTCCCCAGTCCTCGGTCGTGCAGGGTCTTCTTCAGCGCGTGGAAGATCTCGGCACCCACCCGCAGAGCCTCGGAGAAGGAGGAGAAGCCGGCCGGGACGATCATGAACTCCTGGAAGTCGACGGAGTTGTCGGCGTGGGCGCCGCCGTTGAGCACGTTCATCATCGGCACGGGCAGGATGTGGGCGCTCTCCCCGCCCAGGTAGCGCCACAGGGGCAGGCGCTCCTCGGCCGCCGCGGCGTGGGCGGCGGCGAGGGACACGGCAAGGATCGCGTTGGCGCCGAGGCGGGACTTGTTCGCGGTGCCGTCGAGCGAGATGAGGGTCCGGTCCAGCGCCGCCTGGGCGGCCGCGTCCATGCCGCGGATCGCGCTGGCGATCTCGCCGTTGACGTTCTCCACCGCGCGGGTGACGCCCTTGCCCAGGTAGGCGGCACCGCCGTCACGCAGCTCCGTGGCCTCGAACTCGCCCGTGGAGGCGCCCGAGGGCACCGCGGCGCGGCCCCAGGCCCCGGACTTCACGCTCAGCTCAACCTCGACGGTCGGGTTACCCCGGCTGTCGAGGATCTGGCGGGCGTGCACGTGCTCGATCTGGGTCATGAAGTGGTGTGGCTCCTATTCCGGCTCGGCGCTGAGACGGGCGCGCGCGTACAGGGCGAGCTGCTCGTCGGGGCCGAGATCGTTCCATGTCTGTCCCTGCGCTGTGGCGAGGTCGACGCCGGCCTGCACCCGGCCCCGGAAGCGATCCGCGGCGGCGCGCAGGGCCAGCTCGGGATCGACCTTCATCTTGCGCGCGACGTTCACCGCGGCGAACAGCACGTCCCCGAGCTCGTGGAAGCGCTCCTGCGCGCTCTGCGCCGCGACGAGCTCCTCCAGCTCGTCCCGGACCGCCTGCAGCGGCGCCTCGACACCGTCGAAGTCAAAGCCGCTGGAGGCGGCCCGGCGCTGGACCTTGCGGGCATACAGGGGCCCGGGCAAGTTCTCGGGCACCTCCCCGAAGACGCCGGGCTCGCGTCCCACCTCGGTCGCCTTGATGGCGTCCCAGTTGCGCAGGACCTCGCCCGCCGTCTCGGCCTCGACCTCGCCGAACACGTGGGGGTGGCGGCGGATGAGCTTCTCGGTCACATGGCGGGCGACCTGAGCGAGGTCGCCCGCGCCGCGCTCCTCGAGCAGCAGGGAGAGGAAGTGGACCTGGAAGAGCACGTCGCCGAGCTCGTCCAGCAGCTTGGCGTCGTCGCCTGCGTTCGCCGCGTCGGCGAGCTCGTAGGCCTCCTCGACGGTGTGGGGGACGATCGTGCGCTCGGTCTGCTCACGGTCCCAGGGGCACTCGACGCGCAGGCGCCTGGTGATCTCATCCAGGCGCCCGAGCGCGTCGGTGATGTCGGATGTCTCAGCGCCGGCCATGGCGCCCCAGGCTACTTCGTCGTCGTGCCCGACGAGGTGGTCGTACCGGTGGACGTCGCCCCGCCGGACGGGTTCACGGTGACGGTCCCACCGGAGGAGGATGCAGCACCGGTCCCCCCCGTCGCCGGAGCCGGGGTCGCCGTCGTCGCGGTCTTCGGCGGGGTGTAGCCGTGGCAGTCGGCCATCGCGTAGTCCGGCTTGCAGAACGTCTGGCCTCCCCACTCGGCCTTGGCCCGCTTGTTGATCGTGTTCTGGGCGCTGGTCTGGTCCTGCTGGGTGAGCAGTGCCTTGATCTCCGGCTGGGCCTTGGTGAAGGGGATGGTGGTGGCCGGGGTCACCTTCGTCACCTCGACGAGGTAGTAGCCGAAGGTGCCGTGGATCGGGCCCTCGATCTTGTTCAGCGGCGCGGCGAAGATGACCTTGTTCACCGCGGCCTCCTCCTGGCCGGAGGTGAGGTCGGTGATCACGCCGCCGGTGGCCTTCGTCGCCGAGTTGGTCGAGTACTGCTTGGCCACGGCGGCCCAGCTCTGCCCCGACTTCAGCGCCGCCTGAGCCTTCTGGATCTGGGCCTGGGAGGCCGTCTGGATGAGCTTGACGTTGCGCGACTCGGGCGTGCCGAACTGGCTCTGGTGGGCCTTGTAGTAGGTCTGCTCGGCCGCCGGGGTGATCTTCGGCGTCAGCTTGGCAATGAGCTTCTGGAAGACGGTGTTGACGCGCAGGCGGAAGTTGATGTCCTGAAGCGTCTCGCCCGTCTCGGCCATGAAGGTCTTGAACTGGGCCTGGGTCGGGAAGGTCTGCTTCTGCGCGGTCTTGAACGCCTTCTGCAGCTCGGCCGGGGTGACGTGGACACCCTGCTTGTAAGCCGTCGCCTGATACCAGTAGGCCTTGATGAGGAAGTCCATCACCTGGCCGGAGAGCTGGGTGAAGTAGGTCTTGCACTCGGTCTTCAGCGTCGTCTCGGGCGTCTTGGCCAGGGTCGGGATCTGGGCCCGGATCTGGCGGATGCAGCCGGCGAAGCTCGGGGGATCGTTCGGCACGATCGTCGGACCGCCGCTCTGGGCCGAGTTGCCCTTGGCCGCGACGTACATCCAGTGGTTGAAGGCCTGGACCGAGATCGGGTTCCCGGCGACCTGGGCCACCGCGCCGGAGGGCACTGAGCTCGAGCCGCACCCGGCGAGCCCCAGGGCGAGAACACAGAGGGCGCCGAGCGCCGCGAACTTCCGCTTCGTCGTCTTCACGGGGCGGCAGGTTAGCGGCACCATCTCGAACCGGTCGAAATGGGCACCGGGATCCTTACGAAGTTGTTAGGGCCTCGACGGCGTCGGGGGACCCCGGGCCGACGGGATCCTCCTCCCCCCCGCGCAGGGTCGCCAGCAGCGCGTCGGCGACCGCGACGACGGCCGGGAACTGCTGGGCGGCGTCGGCGGGGACGCGGACCGAGAGCTGGGAGCGACCCGACTCATACAGGGCGCCGGGAACCTCGGCGCGCAGCGTCTTGGCCTGGGCGGAGGTCATCTCCACCGGGGTGACGGCCAGGCGGCCCTGGCGCAGGGACACCGAGGTGACGCCGGCCTGGCCGAGTTTGACCCGGGCGATCTGCAGCGAGATGAGGTTCTCCAGCGGCTCGGGCAGGTCACCGAAGCGGTCCATGAGCTCCTCGCGCAGCAGCCCGAGGTCGGCGACCTCGCGCGCCCCGGCGATACGGCGGTGCACGTCGACCTTGGCCTGCTCATACGGGATGTAGTCAGCCGGCACGTAGGCGTCGACGTTGATGTCCAGACGCACGGGCTCCCAGTCGTCGTCGGCCCCCTCGCCGTCCCCGGCCATCGCCTGGACGGCCTCGTCGAGCATCTGCATGTACAGCTCGAAGCCGAGCGCGGCCACGTGCCCGGACTGTTCGTCCCCGAGCAGGTTGCCCGCCCCGCGGATCTCCAGGTCGCGCATGGCCACCTTGAAGCCCGAGCCGAGCTCGGTGTAGTCGCTCAGGGCGGCCAGGCGCTGCCCCGCCTCTCCGGTGAGCGTCGCCGAGGAGGGGTAGAGCAGGTAGGCGTAGGCGCGCTCACGCGAGCGACCCACGCGTCCGCGGATCTGGTACAGCTGGGAGAGGCCGAAGGTGTCGGCCCGCTCGACGATCAGCGTGTTGGCCTGGGGGATGTCGATCCCCGACTCGATGATCGAGGTGGACACGAGCACGTCGGCCTCACCGCGCAGGAAGCTCATCATCCGCTTCTCCAGATCCGTCTCGTCCATCTGGCCATGGGCGACGGTGAAGGTCATCTCCGGACACAGGCCGCGCAAGCGGTCGGCCACCTCGTCGATGTCCTCGATCCGGTTGTGGAGGAAGAAAGCCTGGCCCCGGCGCTCCTTTTCGCGCACCAGGGCCTGCTTGACGAGGTTCTCGTCGTACTCGCCGACGTAGGTCTTCACCGGCCGGCGGCCCTCGGGGGCGGTCTCGATGACGGTGATGTCGCGGATCCCCGCCAGGGACATCTGCAGGGTGCGCGGGATCGGCGTCGCTGACATGGCGATGACATCGACCTTGAGCTTCATCTGGCGCAGCAGCTCCTTCTGCTTGACGCCGAAGCGCTGCTCCTCGTCGACGACGAGCAGCCCGAGGTCCTTGGCCCGCACGTCCCGGGAGAGCAGGCGGTGGGTGCCGATGAGGATGTCGACCTCACCCTTGGCGAAGGCCTCGATGGCCGTCTTCTGCTCCGCCGCGGGACGGAAGCGCGAGACGTGCTCCAGTCGCACCGGGTAGTCCTTCATGCGCTCGGCGAAGGTGCCGTAGTGCTGCTGGGCGAGGATCGTCGTGGGCACGAGGACCATCACCTGCTTGCCGTCCTGGACCGCCTTGAAGGCGGCGCGGATGGCCACCTCGGTCTTGCCGTAGCCGACGTCGCCGCAGATGAGGCGGTCCATCGGCCGCGGGGCCTCCATGTCCGCCTTGACGAACTCGATCGCGTCGCGCTGGTCCGGGGTCTCGGTGTAGGGAAAGGCGTCCTCAAAGTCGCGCTGCCAGTCCGAGTCGGCCGAGAAGGCGAAGCCCTCGCGGCGCTTGCGCTCGGCGTAGAGGTTGAGCAGCTCGCCGGCGAGCTCCTGAGCCGCGCGGCGGGCGCGCGACTTGACGGTCTCCCAGCGCGTGCCCCCGAGCTTGGACAGGGTGACGTTGGTGCCGCCGACGTAGCGGGAGATCTTGGCCAGCTGGTCCACCGGCATGAACACGCGGTCCGAGCCGGCGTACTCGAGCGTCAGGTAGTCGCGGGTGATCCCCGCCACCGTCTTGGTGTCAAAGCCGCCGAAGCGGGCCACGCCGTGATCCTCGTGGACGACGATGTCGCCGGTGCGCAGCTCCGTGAAGGAGCGCAGCGCCCCGCGCTTGCCCATCCGTGTGGGCCCGTCCGGCGTGCGCCGGCGGCGGAACAGGCGGTGCTCGGGGATCACCGCGAGCTGGAACCCCGGGGCGATGAAGCCCTCACGCAGGCGGGCCACCGCGAAGGACAGCGGCGCCTTCGCCGGGGGTGGTCCGGGTCGACCACCCCCGGCGCCACCGGCGTCGATCCACTGGACCTTGAGGCGGCCGAGGTTGTAGGCGGCGCGGTCTCCCTCGCCCTTCACCGGCCAGGTGACGATCGTGCGATAGCCGCTGCGGGTGAGCTTCTCGAGCTCCGGCTCGGCGTCCTTGAGGCCCCGGGCGGCGATCTCGGCCCCCTGGGCGCGGAACTGGAAGGGCTGGTCCTGGTCGATCGAGGAGAGGCGGATGCGGGCGCGGGCGTCGATCGCCGCGGTGACCAGCTCGGGCGGGCAGTAGAGATTGTGGGCGTCGGCGTCGTGGAAGGCCGCGGTGACGTCGGCGAAGTGGTCGGCCAGGGCCGGGGCGAGCTCCTCCTCGGCGGCGAGGATGACCGCGGCGTCGGTGAGATCGAGGAAGGCCTTGAAGTCGTCGACGGGGAGGATGTCGGCGATGTCGGGCCGGTCGGCCTCGTCCTCGGTCGCCGCCGTCTCGGCGAGCTCGCGGTACTCGAGGGCGAGCTCCGCGGCCGGGGAGATCTCGACGCGGTCGAGCTCCTCCAGGCTGCGCTGGGTGAAGGTCGAGAAGGCGCGGATGGTCTCGATCTCGTCGCCGAAGAGGTCGATGCGCACCGCGCGGTCCTCGGTGGCCGAGAAGATGTCCAGGATGTCCCCGCGCATGGCGAACTGACCGCGGTCCTCGACCTGGTCGACGCGCTCGTAGCCGGCGGCGACGAGGTCGTTGGCCGTCTCGTGCAGGTCCATGAGCTCGCCGCGTTCGATCGTGAAGCCGTGCGGGCGCAGGCTCGGGTCCGGCACCTTCTCCGACAGCGCGACGGCGGAGACGACGACCACCGGCGCGGTGTCCCCGCTCGGGTCCAGCAGCGCGTCGAGCGCGGCGATGCGCTGGCCGATGAGGTGGGCGGGCGGGTTGAGGTGGGACTCGTAGGTGACCCCGCGGCTGGGGTAGTAGCGCACCACCCGGGGCGCCAGCCAGGCTCGCAGGCTCGCGGCCAGGTCCCGGGCCTGACGGTCGTCGCCGGCCACCACGAGCGTCGGCCGGCCCGGGTCACGGTGGGCGAGCGCGGCGAGCAGGTACGGGCGCAGGGCCTGGGAGACGAAGGCACGGCCCCCCTGATCGGCCAGGCGGCCGGTCTGGGGATCAAGGTCGGCCTGGCTGAGCAGCTGGGCGAGCACTCTTCTCGAGGATAGGAAGCGAGGGGGCGCGCATGGGCGCGCCCGCGGGGCGCTCTAGGCGACTGATCCGGCGATGATCC
Organism: Solirubrobacteraceae bacterium; assembly: GCA_035702765.1. Classification (GTDB taxonomy): domain Bacteria; phylum Actinomycetota; class Thermoleophilia; order Solirubrobacterales; family Solirubrobacteraceae; genus Palsa-465. Next base: position 1,245 of record DASSZV010000091.1, on the reverse strand, counting down.
GCGCCGCCGCGTCGGCCCCGGCGTCGATCAGCTCGGCCACCGCCTCGGGCGACTGGCGGAAGCGCCCCAGCACGTAGGCGGCGACGACCTCGGGGTCGGTCGAGTTGGGTCGCCCCACCCCGATGCGCACCCGCTGGAAGTCCCGGGTCCCCAGGGCGGCGGAGATCGACTTGAGGCCGTTATGCCCGGCCAGCCCGCCGCCCAGCTTGGTGCGGATCTCGCCGAACGGCGTGTCGATCTCGTCGTGGAGGACGAGGATGTGATCGGGCTCGACGTGGAGCTCGCCCCGGGCCGGACCGACCGAGCGACCCGAGTCATTCATGTAGGTCTGGGGCAGCAGGATCGCCACCTCCGGACCGGTGGCCGGCGCCCCGGGGATCGCCCCGGGGCTGATGGCGGCCCGCCCGCTGCTGAGCAGGCCGCGGTACTTCTGACGTGGCGCGGCCAGCGCCCAGCGCGCGATCAGTTCACGGGCCACGGCAAAGCCGACGTTGTGCGGCGTGTGCTCGTATTCGGGACCGGGGTTCCCCAGTCCGACGATCAGCCACTGCACCGGTGCCCCCCGGTGACGACCCGGAAGCGGCACCGGTCTCAGGCGGAGCTAGTCGTTGTTCTCGGCGGCGGCGGCCTCATCGGCCGTGTCGCCGTCGGCCTTGGCCTCCGCCTCGGCATCGGACTCGCCGACCAGCTCGGTCTCGGTCTCGATCTCGTCGCCACCGCCGGTGGCGCGCGAGGCGCGGGATGCGGTGATGGTGACGACGGCGGCCTCGGGGTCACCCATGATCGTCACGTCGCCCGGGGCCCTCAGCGCGGACAGGGTGATCGTCTCGCCGACCTTGAGCTCGCTCACGTCGAGGCTGATCGAGTCAGGGATCTCGTTGGGGAGCGCCTCGACGGTGACCTCGCGCAGGATGTGCTCGAGGATGCCGCCCTGGCGCGCGCCGGGGGCCTCCTCGGCGCCGAGGAGCTCAACGGTCACCTGGGTCTGGATCGTCTCGTTGAGGTTGACCCGCAGCAGGTCGAGGTGGGTGGTGAGACCGGTGACTGGGTGGCGCACGAGCTCCTTGAGCACGACGGGGCCGCCGGGGCCATCATCGAGCTGGAGGTCGAGCACGGCACCGGCGCGGGCGAGCGCGTTGCGCAGCTCGCGCGCGTCGATCTGGAAGGGAACGGGCTCCTGGTCGCCTCCATAGACGATTCCGGGAACGAAACCCGCGCGGCGCAGGCGGCGCGCCTCACGCGAGT
>DASSZV010000117.1:0-26693 GCA_035702765.1 Solirubrobacteraceae bacterium | reverse complement strand
ACGCGCTCGGCGACGACGGCGAGTACGTGCCCTGCGTGCACTCGGTCGGAGCGCCGCTGGCGCCCGGTGAGGCCGACGTGCCCTGGCCCTGCAACGCTGAGAACAAGTACATCGTCCACTTCCCCGAGACCCGGGAGATCTGGTCCTTCGGATCGGGCTATGGCGGCAACGCCCTGCTGGGTAAGAAGTGCTTCGCCCTGCGCATCGCCTCGGTGATGGCCCACGAGGAGGGGTGGCTGGCCGAGCACATGCTCATCCTCAAGCTCACCGACCCGGCCGGCGCGGTGAAGTACATCGCGGCGGCGTTCCCCTCGGCGTGCGGCAAGACGAACCTCGCGATGATGGTCCCGACGCTGCCGGGCTGGAAGGTCGAGACGATCGGCGACGACATCGCGTGGATGAAGTTCGGCGCCGACGGGCGCCTCCACGCGGTCAACCCCGAGTTCGGCTTCTTCGGTGTCGCCCCCGGGACCGGTGCGGACACCAACCCCAACGCTGTGCACACGCTCGACCGCAACGCGGTGTTCACCAACTGCGCGCTCACCGACGAGGGTGACGTGTGGTGGGAGGGCCTCAGCGACGTGCCCCCCGCCCACCTGCGGGACTGGCACGGTGATGACTGGACGCCGGACTCCGGCGCGCCTGCCGCGCATCCCAACGCGCGCTTCACCGTTCCCGCGGCCCAGTGCCCGTCCATCGCCCCCGAGTGGGAGGACCCCGCGGGGGTCCCGATTGAGGCGTTCCTGTTCGGTGGCCGCCGCAAGACGGTGGTCCCGCTCGTGCACGAGGCGACCTCCTGGGAGCACGGGACCTTCCTCGGCTCGATCATGAGCTCGGAGACCACCGCGGCCCAGGCCGGTGCGGTCGGCGCGCTGCGCTTTGACCCGATGGCCATGCTGCCGTTCTGCGGATACAACATGGGCGACTACTTCGCCCACTGGCTGACCATCGGGCAGACGCCCGGGGCCCAGCTGCCGAAGATCTTCTACGTCAACTGGTTCCGTCGCGACGCCGACGGCCGCTTCTTGTGGCCCGGCTTCGGCGAGAACAGCCGCGTGCTGGCCTGGATCTTCGGCCGGGTGGCCGGTACCGCCGCCGCGGTCCAGACGCCCATCGGATATCTGCCGCCCGTTGGCGCCGGGGGCATCGACACAGACGGTCTGGAGGGCGTCTCCGAGGCCGACCTGGCCGAGCTGCTGGCCGTCGATCGGGCCGGCTGGACCGCCACGCTCGAGCAGGTCAAGGACCTGTACGCAAAGTTCGGCGACCGTCTCCCGGCCCAGCTGCAGGAGCAGCTCCAGGCGCTCGAGACACGTCTGCGCGACTGAGGGAACTCTCCGTCGCCCGTCCTACGCTGACGGGATGACCCTGGGACTCGTTCCGTCCGACGCCGGTCTGCTCTGTCTGCAGGCCGGTGTCGTGGCGATGCCCCGAGCGCTTCCGCCCGCGGCGCTGGTCGAGCTGAGACGCTTTCGGGGGCGCGGCTGGGCGCTCGTCCCGGTCGGTTCGATCGTGCTCGTGATCCTGGCCATCCGCTATGCCAGCGCCACCGCGGACTGGCTCACCTGGCTGGCGCTCATCGCCGTGCCGCTGTTGTCGGTCGCCGCGCTCGGGTGGCTCATGCACGGGGCCAGGCGGTGGTGGGCGCTCGCCGTGCCGGCGCTCTTCCTGCTCGCCTGGCGGCTGCCCGGCGCGCTGGTGGGAGAGGGCGCCGCCGCGCTGCTCTCGGGACTCTCCTGCGTGAGCCTCGGGGTGCTGCTCGGGGCGGTGACGCCGCCGCGCTGGCTGAAGCTCGGCATCCTCGCCATGGCCGGGGCCGATGTGTGGCTGATCGCCACCCAGACTCTCCAGGTGCCCAACAACGTGCTCGTCGCCGCGGCGCCGGGCGGCGGCCTGCCCCAGTTGCAGTCCGAGCTGTTCGGCTCGGTCTCGCTCGGCTACGGCGATCTGTTCGTCGCCGGGCTGCTGGGGGCTTTGTGGTCGGGCCGGCCCTCCGGGCAGTGGCGCCTGGCGCTGGTCACCCTCGCGCTGGCGGCGGTCTTCGATGTCGTCTTCGACCTCGCCCACAACGAACTCCCGGCGACTGTGCCGGTCGCCCTGGCGCTGCTCGTCGGGGAGGCGTGGCGCGCCTGGCAGGTCTCACGCGACGGGCGCGGGGACCGCATGGCCCCGCGACTCAGCAGCGTCGATAGATGCGCGTGAAGACGACCCGCTCGTGGTGTCCGTGGACGTTCAGCTGCTCGACAACGTGCACCCGCAGCGTCCGGCGGCGCCCCCTCAGGGCGACGTGCAGCTGAGGGCCCGTGCGATTCGCGCGCACTCGGCGGCCGTTGATGGTGACCGAAATGGCGCGGATCGCCTCGCCGCTGGCGTGTGAGAGGCTGAAGTGAACGCTCGAGGCGGCGCAGCCGCGGACGCGCGTCGTGGTGTTCGAACACCACGGGTTCGCGGGAATCCCGCTGCAGGGCTTGGGCATCGTCGTCAGCTCGGCAGCGGCCGGGAGACGATGGATGACCGGGGTGACGATCTTGGGGTAGCGTGAGCCGGGCGGGCAGGGGAGCGATTGCCCGGCGGCGAGGCCGATACCGGAGTCACAGGCGATCTCGGCGGTGAACTGGGCCGCCTGAGGATTGGCAGCGCTGGGCTGGGTGACGTTCCTGCCGTCGCATTTTGGATAGGTGCTCTGCAGGTTCGAGGGTGTGCTCGTCCACGGTCCATTCAGATCGCGGTTGCCGGAGAAGCAGTTCGTCGGTTCATTCGGCTCGAAGTTCGAGAACGCAAAGTCACCATTGGTCGGGTTCCCGTAGGCGCCGTTGTGCTTGTAGATGTTGTTGAGCAGCGCGTCGCCCCACTCATCGAAGATGCACAGCGCCCCCGAGGTCTGGCCGCCGGTGCCGCCGGTGCACGGCGGTCCGCTGTCGGGGTAGGGCACGAAGGCGTTGCCCCACGCCTTGTTGTTCTCGAAGTAGTTGGCGACGACGGTGTCATTGCGTCCGCCCGACAGGGTCATCCCGGTGCCGACGGGGCCGGCCGCAGCCGATCCGGCCGCGGGTGCGGCGTTGTTGTTGTTGTCATGACTCCAGTTGTGGGTGAAGACCCAGCAGGAGTGGGTGTGGGTGACCGGGCTCGTGCCGTTGTCGGGGCAGGCGCCGTTCTGCGGAGAGGGCTCGTCCGCGTTTTGGCTGTTGGTGTCGAACCCGTCCTCGTTGTTGTCCCACTGGGAGTTCTCGATCACGAGGTTGCCGCCGGAGTTGGTGCCCGAGTAGCCCAGCGCGCTGTACTCGGACCAGGCGTCATTGACGACCTGATTGCAGACCTGTTGACACGCGCCGATATAGAGGCCCGAGTCGTTCATATTCGACGCGTACACGTGGTTCCACATGCCGCCGTCCCAGTTGCTGGAGAAGATCCCGTACTGGGCCGCCGCGGTCTCGTTCTTGTAGAACATCGTCGTACCGGTGAGGTAGGCGCCGTAGTACCCCCAGCCGCCCACCCGCCCGCTGTTCGCCCCGCCGTTCCACCAGATCCCGTTGCCGGTGTCTCCGTCCAGGCCCGAGCCGCCGGGGAAGTTGCAGGCGGTGAGGTTCTCGACGCTGACGTTGTCGGCCTTCCAGATCATCACCCCGTTGAGTCCCGCCGGCCCGTTGGCGGTCGACGGCCCGTTGTTCTGATCGGCGTCGATGTTGTTGCAGGGGGGGCCGGCGGTCGTGTCGTCGATGATCACCCGGTTGCGGCTCATGCCACGCAATGTGATGTCGGGGGTCTGGATGAGGACCGCCGCAGGAAACTTGCCGTGCGAGTAGGTCGGAAAGAAAGCGCGCGTCGACTTGTAATCGCCAGGAGCGATGAGGATGACGTCGTAGGGCCGGGCGGCGTTGACGGCGGCCTGGACGGTGTTGAACTGGCCCGGGATTCCGTGAAAGGTTCCGACGCGCAGCACCTCCGGAGCCCGGCGCGTCTGGGCCGCGGCGATGCTCGGGCTCGCATTGGTGATGTGGGACGGGCCGAGGACGTTGTACGGCCAGTTCGGGCTGGTGATCCAGCGCGAACCGGGCCCCGCACGGTGGCCGCGGGCCGGCTGGCGGATGTTGAGGTCGAGCAGTGGCCGGTGGTGCTCGGACGTTCTCGGCGCGCGCCGAGGTGCGGTGGAAGCGAGCGCGATGGCCGCACCGATCAGCCCGGTGAACATGAGCACCATCACCACGAACCCCAAGCGTCTCATCAGCATCCGTTCCTCGCGCGTGTCATCCTCGGTACGCGGGGCGAGCTCTCGCTCTGACCCGCACGCCGAACCCGTCTTTACGCTACGCGAGAGGTTCTTCGGGTGTCAACCACGAACCAGCGGGCCGTGCTGATGGCCGGCACGGAGCGGCCGCGTCTCAGGGGCGGCGAGTCGAGCGGCCGGGTCAGTGGGTGCCGCGGCCGGTGGAAGCCGGAGGGCGTGACTCCTCGGCGAGGCTGGTGACGACGAGCTCGCCGCGAGCCGCCTCCTCGAGCACCTCGGAGGCCTCCTCGAGCGAGCGGGCGTACAGCTCGACGAGCAGGTGAACGATGATGCGGTCCTCCTCGTGCTTATGGAACCGCACGTGGGTGAAGAACTCGCGGGTGCCGTGGTCCCCGAAGGAGGCGTAGGACAGCGAGTCTCCCGCACCCTCACCGGAGCACTGTTCGACATCCTCGGCGTCGACGGTCACCGTGCACGAGGCGACCCACGGGGTACCGACGATCATCCGCTCCCAGCGGTCCTCGATCGGCTCGACGCGTCCGTTGTGGAAGCCGAGGTGGGGCTGGTCGTGCATGCACTCGAGGCACTGCACGACGGCTTCCTGCATCTCGTCAACGACCTCGGCCCGCTCGCCGGTCACCGGGTCGATCCGATGGATGCCCTCGTAGTGGACCTGCACCTCGAGGTTCTGGGACCAGCAGCGATAGCAGCGCAGCCAACTGCGAACCTCGGTCGAACCCTCCATTACGGTCAGTTTAGTGCGCGCCGGAGGGGAACCGGGACGGTGGCCCGATCACCCGAAGGTGAAGTCGTAGGCGCGGACCCCGGGGGGCAGCTCCACGGTGATGCGGAAACGCCCGTCCCGCGGGAGCCTCACGAGGTTGTAGAGCGTCTGGGCGGTGACGGTGAGGTCACCGCCCGGGCCCACGGCACTGCCCGCCTCGGCGCGTGGCACGGGGCGCCCGTCGACGAGCACCCGACCCCGCCGCGGGACGTTCCCGTCCGAGACGAGCACCAGGTAGACGTCCTGGGCCTGGACTGTGCCGCTGATTGAGCTCTCGCCCCCGACGGGCGTGATGAAGCCCTCGTGGATGCCGTCGGACGGCTGTGAGGCCAGCCAGCGGCCCTGCAGCGCCCATTCGTTGAGCGCCAGCGAGCCCCCGGGGGCGCGGTAGGGGTGGACGCCGGAGCGGATGGGCTGGGCGAAGCCCTGGTCGCGGGCCGGGTTGAGGTACGTCTCCGGGGTGGCCAGGGCGGGGGAGGGGACGACCGCGTGGGCCGTGGTGGGGGCGGGGAGGTGGTGATGTCCGGCCTCGTAGAGCAGCACGCGCACCGCGGCTTCCTCCTGGCGGTAGCCGCCCTCACCGAACTGGTAGTGGCGCACCTGCCCGCGGGCGTCGATGAGGTAGTCGGCGGGCCAGTACTGGTTCGAGTAGGCGTTCCAGGTGCCGTAGCGGTTGTCCTGGACCACCGGGTAGGTGAGATGGTCGCTGCGGATGGCCTGGGCGACGTTGGCCGCGTCCTGTTCGAAGGTGAACTCCGGCGTCTCCACCCCGACGACGACGAGCCCGTCACGGCGGTAGGTCCGGTAGAGACCCTCAATGAAGGGAAGGGTGCGGATGCAGTTGATGCAGGTGTAGGTCCAGAAGTCGACGAGCACGACATGACCCCGCAGGTGCGGCAGCGACAGCGGCCGGTCCCCGGGCGTGTTGAACCACTCCTGGGTGTCGGTGAAGTTCGGCGCCGGGCCGAGGTCCTTCAGCGCCGGCGTGCGCACCCCGGCGAGACCCACCCGGGCGGCGATGGCCTGGTCGCCCGCCGGCGCGCTGGCGTGCGTCGAGGCCGTCACGTAGCGCGAGTTCGGCCGGAGCCGGTCCAGCCGGGTCTGGACCGCGGCCGAGTTCTCGAGGCTCTGGGTGGGGTCGAAGAGGAACCCGGGCAGGCTGCGCTGGTGGTGGGCGATGAAGCTGCTCAGGCGCGCGTCGAGGTTGAAGGCCATGGCCACGCCAGTGAGGATGAGCACGACCCCGAGGGCGCGTTCGACGCGGTGGCCGGCGGCGACTCGACGGATCCGCCCCAGCAGCACCCGCCCACCGAAGCCGTAGAGCAGCATCATCCCGCCGAGCCCCGCGGAGAAACACAGCCCGACGAGCAGGATGTCGAGGCTCGGCCCCCCGCGCGAGGCGCTCACCGCGGTCACCGCGGCGAGGATCGGTCCCGCACACGGCGCACAGACAAAGCCGAGCGCCGCTCCGACGCCGATGCCGGAGACGAACCCGTCCCCGCGCGTCCGGGGCCCAAAGCGGGCCAGACGCGAGAGTGGGGCCTGGATGCGCTGGGCGAGCGACGGTGCGAGCATGGCCAGCCCGAAGCAGATGAGGATGACGACGGCGAGGTCACGCAGGGCGGTCGAGCCGCCGCCGATCCCGCTCACCGCTGCGGCCGCGACGGTGATGGCTGCGGTGAAGGCGAGGCTGAGCCCAAGCACGATCCCCACGGGACGGCGACGGCCACCCGTCGCGGCCGACGACAGCAGCGCCGGGAGGATCGGCAGCACGCATGGGGTGATCGCCGTCCCGGCGCCGGCGAGGAGGGCGAAGAGCAGCAGCAACAGCATGACGCCCTCCATGATGATCGTCGGTTGTGACAAAACCATGATCATTGGGTGGAGACCGGCCAGGACCGGGGCGGGATGGGCGCTCCCGGGGCCGCCGAGGGTGGACCGCGCCGATTCCCGGCCTCGCGATAGGTCTCGCCCGAGGTCAGGAACCGGGCAGGGTCGGCGTGATGCCACAGCCCGCGGTCCCGGGCGAGAGCACTATAGGAAATTTGGCAACGAAAGTTGACGCGGGAAGTCGTCTCACACGCCCCGTTAGCCTTCGCGGGCATGCCGAGATCTCGCCGCCTTCTCCGCGCCGTGGCGCTGATGCTCAGCGCCGGTGCGCTCGCCGCCGGGGTTGCCGCCTGCGGAGCCAGCCAGCAGAGCGAGGTCCGCGCGAAGGTGATGCAGTTCGCCAGCGCGGTGCATGACCACGACTATCGCGCGCTGTGCGCCCAGGTCCTCGCCCCGGCCCTGCTCGCTGACATCGCCAGCGGCGGGATCTCCTGTGAGAAGGCCCTCGGCCTGGGACTGGCGGGCGTGCGCGACGCCCGGCTGGTGATCGGGACGATCACCATCACGGGATCACGGGCGAGCGTGGTGACGCTCACCCAGGCCCACGGTGAGCGCAGCGCGTTGGCCACGCTCGAGCTCACCCACACGGGGGCCGGTTGGCGGATCGCCTCGTTGGGCAACGCCGCGGCCGCCGGCTGAGCGAGCGGCTCGCCCGCCCCGGCGGGACCGGGGTGAGAGCCATCGGGTGCGCGGGTACGCGGTGCGCTCAGGACGCCGGCGCTGGGGCGGGCGTCGGCGCCGGCACGGGGTCGGCGGCCCGCGCCTCGAGGCCGCGAAGCAGCGCGGGGACCTCCAGGTCGGGGTCCTGGTCCTCCAGCCAGCGCTGGGCGCGACGGCGGCCACCGAGCGCGCGCAGGCCGCGGGCCCCGCACTCCTCGACGAAGTCATCCAGGGCATGGGCGCGGCGCGCCTGGACGCGCCGCGCGGCCAGGTCGAGCCCGGCGCGGTGAACGTCGAGGGCCTCGACGAGAGAATCGATGCCCTGGACCGGCGCAACCGAGGAGACACCGATGACGCGCGTGTCCCGCGCGCCGATGGAACGCAGGGAGGCGTGCAGGTCGGCCATCGCCCGCTGGGCGACGCGGCCGAGGTCAGCCTTGGTGACGACGAGCACGTCCGGGGTCTCCATGATCCCGGCCTTGAGGAACTGCAGGACGTCCCCGGAGCCCGGCTGGATGACCACGACGACGGTGTCGGCCACGTCGGAGACCTCTGTCTCGGACTGTCCCACCCCGACCGTCTCGATGACCACCACATCGAAGGCGACGGCGAGTGCGCCGGCGGCCGCGCGGGTCGCCGGGGCGAGGCCGCCCAGCCGCTCCCCGGCGGCGGTCGAGCGGATGAACAGCCCGCGGTCGGCCGGGTCGTAGTCGATCCGTGCACGGTCCCCGAGCAGACTGCCGCCGCTGCGCTTGGACGATGGGTCGACGGCGAGGATGGCGACGCTGCGGCCCCGGCCGCGTAGCTCGGCGCCCAGGCGTGAGAGCAGCGTCGACTTGCCGACGCCCGGCGGACCGGTGATGCCGATGATGTGCCCCGGCGCCTCCCGGCCGAGCTCTCGGGGCGCCAGCGCCGCGAGCAGCTCCGCACTGGCGGCCCGCGCCTCCGGGGTGGTCGTCTCGACCAGGTTGAGGACCGCCGGAGCGGCGGTGAGGTCCCCCCCGCGCAGGCGCGCCGCCAGTTCGGCCGGGGTCACGCGGTCACGGAGTTGCGCTCGGCGACGAGCTCGATGATGTCCGACATCATCTGGTTGAGGTTCCAGTCCTTGGGCGTGTAGACCGCGGCGACGCCCGCCTCGCGAAGAGCGACCGCGTCGCTCTCGGGGATGATGCCCCCGCAGACCACCGGGACGTGCCCGGCGCCGGCCTCGCGCAGCGCGGCGATGACGGCCGGGATCAGCTCTCCGTGAGAGCCCGAGAGGATCGAGAGACCGACGACGTGCACGCCCTCCTGGGCGGCGGACGCGGCGATCTGGGAGGGCGTGAGGCGGATCCCCTCGTAGACGACGTCCATGCCGACATCGCGGGCGCGCACGGCGATCTGCTCGGCGCCGTTGGAGTGGCCGTCGAGCCCCGGCTTGCCGACGAGGAACTTGATCCGGCGCCCCAGAGCCTCGGACACCCGTTCCACCTCGTCGCGCAGCTCGGCGAGGTCCTCGCCGGGGGCGGAGGCGGCCTCCCCGACGCCGGTCGGCGCGCGGTACTCGCCGAAGGTGTCACGCAGGGTCTGGGACCACTCGCCGGTGGTGACACCGGCCCGGGCGGCGGCGATCGACGCCTCCATGATGTTCGCGTCGGGGTCGTTGGCGGCCACCGCCAGGGCCTCGAGCGCGGCGGTGACGACGGCGTCGTCGCGGGCGGCCTTCCACTCCTGGAGGGCGGCCCGGCGCTCGGCCTCGACCGCCGGGTCGACGGTCATGATGCCCCCGTCATTGTCGGCGGTGAGCGGACTGGGCTCGGTCGTGTCGAAGCGGTTCATGCCCACGACGGTGAGCTCTCCGGTCTCGATCCGGCGCCAGCGCTCGCGGTGGGACTCGACCAGCGCCGACTTCATGTAGTCGACGGCCTCGACGGCGCCGCCGAGTTCGGCGACGCGGGCCATCTCGTCCCGCGCGCCGGCGGTGAGTTCAGCGACCAGGCCCTCCATCACCTTGGATCCCTCGAAGATGTCGCCGTACTCGAGCAGATCGGTCTCATAGGCGAGGATCTGCTGCAGGCGCAGGGACCACTGCTGGTCCCACGGGCGGGGAAGACCGAGGGCCTCGTTCCAGGCCGGCAGCTGCAGCGCCCGGGCACGTGCGTCACGGCCCAGCGTGACCGCGAGCGCCTCCAGGGCGATGCGGTAGACGTTGTTCTCCGGCTGAGCCTCGGTGAGCCCGAGGGAGTTCACCTGCACGCCGTAGCGAAAGCGCAACTGCTTGGGATCGGTGACGCCGTAGCGCTCGCGTCCCAGCTCCTCCCAGAGGGCCGACATCGTGCGCAGCTTCGCGTGCTCCTCGATGAAGCGGACCCCGGCGTTGACGAAGAAGGAGATCCGCCCGAAGACCGAGCTCATCAGCTCCTCGGCCCGGTCCCCGAGGCGCTCCCGGACCGCGTCGAGGACGGCGATGGCGTTGGACATCGCGTAGGCGATCTCCTGGACCGGGGTCGCGCCGGCCTCCTGGAGGTGGTACGAGCAGATGTTGATCGGGTTCCACCTGGGCACGTGGATGACGGTGTAGGCGATCGTGTCGGCGATCAACCGCATCGACGGGCCGGGCGGGAAGGCGTAGGTTCCGCGGCTCAGGTATTCCTTGAGGATGTCGTTCTGGGTCGTCCCCTGAAGCTTGGCCGCCTCGACAGGCGGGTGGGCCCGTTCCGCGGCGACGATGTAGAGGCTGAGCAGCCACGCCGCCGTCGCGTTGATCGTCATGGAGGTGTTCATCGCATCGAGCGGGATCGCCTCCACGAGCTGCTGCATGTCCCCGACATGGGCGACCGACACACCGACCTTGCCGACCTCGCCCCGGGCGAGCTCGTGGTCGGGGTCGTAACCGGTCTGGGTCGGTAGGTCGAAGGCGATCGACAGTCCGGTCTGACCCTTGGCGAGGTTGCGGCGGTAGAGCTCGTTGGAGCGCTTGGCGTCGGAGTGGCCCGCGTAGGTGCGCATCACCCACGGGCGGTCGCGCTCGGGCAGGCGAGGATCGGCGGAGTCCGTCATCGACCCAATGTACCCGACATCCAGGGGATTCGATGGCCTGGCGGTCCCTGTGCGCGAGGCTTGTGTAGCCTCGCGCACATGGCTGTGACACCGCGTCCGATCGACGTTCTGCAACTGGGTCAGCAGCGCGCCATCTGCTGCTGGCAGGTGGGCGAGCTGCTGGTCGATCCCGGCCCCGCCTCGACGCTGGAGACTGTGCTGGGCGCGCTCGACGTCGAGCCGCGCGTGGTGCTTCTCACCCACATCCACCTCGACCATGCCGCGTCCGCGGGCACCCTCGCCCGGCGCTTCCCCGGGCTGAAGGTCTTCGTCCACGAGCGCGGGGCCCGGCACATGCTCGACCCGAGCAAGCTGCTGGCGTCGGCGACGCGGATCTACGGCGAGCACATGGACATGCTGTGGGGCACCTTCGAGGCGGTGCCCGCGGACCAGCTGACCGTCCTCTCCGGCGGCGAGCGTCTCGACTTTGGCGAGTGCGGACGCTACGAGGTGCTCTACACCCCGGGTCACGCCGTCCATCACGTGTCCTATATCTCCGAGGATGGCGACGCCTTCGTCGGCGACGTCGCAGGTACGCGCGTGCCCGGCTCCGCGGTGGTGCTGCCGCCGACCCCGCCGCCGGACATCCATCCCCCGGACTGGCAGGCCTCGCTCGCCGCGCTGGCCGAGCGGGCGCCGGCGCGGCTGCTCTACACGCACTTCGGCGAGACCGACGAGGTGTCCGCCCATCTCGCGCAGCTGTCCGAGCGCGTCGACCACTGGGCCGAGCGCGCCCGGGACTACGACCTGGCCGCGTGGACAGAGCTGACTCGCGCGGAGATGATCGAGGTTGGGGCAGGGCAGGGCGAGGTCGACTACCAGCTCGGACCGGGCGCGGCGGAGGCCAACTACGGGGGCCTGCGCCGGTACTGGGACAAGCGGGCCGCCGAGGCCACGTCCGCGGTCTGACGGGTCCGCGGTCGTCGGGATGCAGGTTCGGGCCGGGAGCGGTAGGCTCTCCGGCCGTATGCCGCTACTCATCGAGGAACTCCCCGCACTGGGAGGTCCTGGCAGCGGTCTCGGGGGCGTCTGGAACGTCGTTGTGCTCAATGACAGGCACAACACGTTTGATCATGTCGCCGAGACGCTGGCCGGAACCATCCCCGGGATGACGCTCGCCGACGGCTACCGCACGGCGAACGCGATCCACACTCGCGGTTTGGCCATCGTCTTCTCCGGTCCTCGCGAAGACGCCGAGGATCTGTGGGAGACGCTCGACGACGCCGGCCTCACGCTGGCGCCGCTCGAGTCCGGGTGACCCTCAGCCGGGCCTGAAAATCTTTCGGTGATGCGCGTGACCTTTTCCTCCGCGCCCTCTCTCATCTCGTGAATCATGCCGATACCCTCGGCAACCCCTTCGTCTCGAGGAACGTTATGTCACACCGCATCATCTCCTCCCGCTCCGGCGCCGCCGCCGCCGGAGTCATCGCCGCCGCCGCGCTGGGCGTCGGCCAGGCAAGCGCCGCTACCGCGCACCAGCTGCGCGGCACCGTCGTGCACCACAACGCGCGCGCCCACTCCTTCGTCGTCGCCGCGGCGAACGGCACTCTGTACGCAATCCACGCCGGGCGGCTGCCCGCCCTCGGCACGCGGGTGTCGGTGGACGTCACCCGCCTGGCCAACGGTACCTTCGCGGCTCGGCGGACTCATGTCTCCGGGCGCCTGCGCCATGGCCAGACCGTCCGAACCCGCGGTGTCGTGAGCTTCGTCGACCGGGCGAGCCGCACGTACACCCTCTCCGCGCGCGGGGTCTCCCTTCTCGTGCACGCCGACCGCCAGGCGCACTCGACCGGCGTGACGATGCCGACCGTCGGGTCGACCGTGACGAGCACCGGTGCGGTAACGCCAACGGGTATCGACGCCCAGTCCACGACTGATCAGGGCGCGGCCTCATCGACCTATCAGCTTGAGGGCGTCATCCTCTCCGTCGACCCCACGGCGAACACGATCACCGTGTCCGCGGACGACGACAACCTCTCCGGCGCGTCGATCACCGTCAGCGTGCCCGCGCCGCTGAGCGTCTCGGTCTACCAGCCGGGGCAGGAGGTCGAGCTGCAGGTCCAGGATCTCAACGGAACCGTCACGCTGCTCGGTTCCTCGAGTGATCAGGGCTACCAGGGCGCGAACGGCCAGGCCGACCAGCAGGACAACCAGGGCGACCAGGGCGATCAGGGCGACCAGAACAACCAGGGGGACTCCGGCTCGACATCGAGCACGGACTCCAGCTCCAGCTCCAGCTCGAGCGACGGGTCCAGCCCCAGCTCCAGCGACGGGTCCAGCTCCAGCTCCAGCGACGGGTCCAGCTCCAGCGGCAGCTGAACGACAGCACCCCGGACTCACACCTCGATGAGCCCCGCACCACGTCCGGTCGCCGAGCTGCTTCTGCGCAGTCAGAGTGATCAACGTCTGTGGGAGCTCGCAACCGGCGGCCATCCCCGCGCCTTCACCGTTCTCGTCCAGCGCCATCGTGGGCTGTTCACGGTGATCGCGGCGGGGGTGGTCGCCCGGTCGGAGGTCGAGGACGTGATCCAGGAGGCGCTGGCGCGCGCGTGGCGGGCCCTGGAGTCGGGCACGCAGGTCGACCAACCGCGAGCGTGGCTCGCGGCGATCGTCCGGCGCACCGCGGTGGAGATGGTACGTTCGGGCTCTGACACGGCCGGTGCCGAACCGGACGCTGATGTCGCCGACCCTCGGTGGAGCGAGGACTCTGTCCACGATCGGTTCGAGGTTCGCGAGCTGTTGCGGGCGCTCGCCGACCTTCCCGAGAACCAGCGTCGGGTGCTCGTCGCCGCCGAGATCGACGGCGCCTCCCGGGCGCAGATCGCCGCCGCGATGCAGGTGAGTGAGGGATCGGTGCGTGCGCTCACCCACCGGGCTCGTGTTCACCTGCGCGCGGCGATGACGGCGATCATCCCGTTGCCGCTGCTCTCCCGGCTGCTGAGCACCGGGACATCGGCCGCATCGTCCGGCATGGTCGAGACGGCCGGTTCGCTTGCGGGCGGGACGATGCTTCTCAAGGGCGGCGCGGTACTGCTCGCCGTTGGCGCGGTGGGAGGCGGCGCGCTTCATGCGGTGCTCGGCTCGGGCGCTCGCGACCATGTGAACTCAACTGCGTTGCACCACGCGAGTGCGCTCCCCGGCGGACCCGGACGAGCAGCTGCGACACCCCCCGCGGTGCGCACGGCCGGCGCCCTCTCCGCGCTGGCCAACGGCGCGATGCGCACGCGCCGTCTCGACCCCCCTCACGCCGTCGACACCGTGCGCTCGGGCTTGGCTGGCCGTTCGGGGCGCTCGGCGACGGCGGGAGCGAGCCTCGGGGACAACGTGAACGCGTCGGGCGGCGACGCTGCGCGAGGGCGCCAGAGCTCAGAGTCCAGCGGCCGGTCATCAGGAGACACCTCGGCCAACGGTGGATCATCGGATCCCGCCACGGTGCTCCAACCCGCGTCGGCGGGCGAGAGCGGGGATCAGAACGCGGCGGGGTCGAGCCCGAGCGGGGTGACGACGAGCACGTCAGGCGACACACCAAGCGCCGGCAGCGCGACGACGACGACCGCCTCGACAACGCCGCCCGGGAGCGGGTCGAGCGACAGTGGGTCGAGCGACAGTGGGTCGAGCACCAGCGGGTCGAGCGGAGCAGGCGCCGATGGGGCTGTCGCACCGTCTACGGACTCCGGCGGGACGTCATCCATGACCGAACCGTCGGCGACGAACTCTTAGGATCACGTGAAGGAAGGTCGTCCCGCGGTACCTGGGGACTGACCTCGACGCGCGCCACACGTTGTCTCCGCAGTCTGGCCCGGGAGGGGCTCAGGCTCGTCGATCACAAGGAGACTCACCCATGATCCATCCCCGCACCAGCGCCGTCGCCGGATCCGTCATCGCGGCGTGCGCCATCGCCGCCGTGAACGCCGCTCCGGCAGCGGCCCACGCCCCGGTTCGCACACATACTCTGACCCTCACGGGCACGGTGGCGAGCACGGACCCGGCCGCCCACGACTTCACCCTCGACACGAGGTCGGGCAATTATGTGATCCACATCGGTCGCCTGCCCGTGACCGGCGAGACCATCACCGTGAAGGTTCACAAGGACCACAAGGGCATGTTCGAGACCAACAGCTTCAAGGTCGACAAGCACGTGGGCAAGAAGGCGGCCAAGGGCCACGGCAAGCACCACGGAAAGGGCAAGGCCAAGGGTCACGCCACGACCTAGGTGCCGTGAGTGAGCTCGGACCGGGGCAGGTCCGAGCTCAGGCTCTGACGGGACCGGGTCCGGCGCCGCTGGGCCCGGTCCCGGACGTACCGGGTCCGGCGACTGAGCTGAGCGCCGCCTGACCCGCCTCGCCGGCGGCATGGGCCATCGCACGGGCCCGGTCGGCGAGCTTCGCCGCCTGGCGCTCAGGGCTCACGCGCACGACGTTCCAGACCAAGCCGAGCTTCTCCATGCCGAGGATCACCAGACCGGTCGGGTCGCTGAGGCGCTCACCGAGCTTGAGTCCGTGGAAGGCGGAGGTGGGGAAGGCGTGGTGGTTGTGGTGCCAGGACTCGCCCATTGAGAAGGGCGCAAGCCAGAAGACGTTGCGGGACTCGTCCTCGACGTCGAAGCGACGCTTGCCGAAGAAGTGGCAGACGCTGTTGATCGACCAGGTGACGTGGTGGAGCAGAAAGACGCGGACTGCTCCGCCCCAGATGAAACCGGTGAGCGCGCTCCACCAGGTCCCCCCGATGAGGTAGCCAAGGGCGGCCGGGATGGCGAAGGTGAGCAGCAGCCAGAGCGGAAACAGCCGGTCGATGACCTGCAGCGTCGGGTCCTTGACCAGGTCGGGAGCGAAGCGCTCGCGCTCCGCCGTACCGACGGTCTCGAAGAGCCAGCCGAGGTGGGCGTGCCAGAGGCCCCTGACGGCGCCGACCCATCCCGGCCCGGCGAGGTGGGGGGAGTGCGGGTCGCCCTCCTGGTCGGTGAAGGCGTGGTGCTTGCGGTGGTCGGCGACCCAGGTGATGACCGAGCCCTCAACAGCCATCGAACCGAGGACAGCGAGGATCGCCTTCACCGGCGTCGAGGTCTGGAAGGACCGGTGGGTGAACAGCCGGTGGTAGCCGAGGGTGATCCCCAGCGCGGTGAGCACGTATGTCCCGCCGAAGATGGCCAACTCGAGCGGCCCGATGGCCTTGTGCCAGAGCAGGATGATGGCGACGACGAGAGCGAGCGGCGGCAGGCCGACGCCGAGAAGGTTGACGAACTTATGGACCCGGGACATCGCCACCGAGTGTACAGGCGTTCACTGACGATCTCCGGACCCTGGGTGATGCAGGGGACACGGATGCCGTCGCGTGTGGCGGGGCGACGTCGACGCTGCTGCTGAACCCAGGGTCAGCAGCAGCGCCACCCGCCGACGGTCAGGAAACGGTCTCGACGTCGGCGCTCACGCGGTTCTCGGCGGGCACGTCGGCGTCGGAGCCGATCTCGTCGTGCCACACATAGGTGAGCGGGATCTGGTACTTGCCCATGTATCGGGCGCGGAACTCGATGGCCTCCTCGCCCTCCCAGTAGCGGTACCAGTCGTCCTTGGATTCGAACCAGATCATCAGACGGATCTGGAAGCGGTCGTCGCGACTGCGCTGGACCGAGTAGCGGGTCGCCCCGTACCTGAGGGCGGGGGGGGCCAGCATCTCGGCCATGGCGTCGGCGAGCATGTCGCCGCGGCCGAGGGTCGCGTAGAAGGGGATGTGAACAACGCCTGCGGCCATGGTTAGGCTCCTACTTCGGCTCGGATTGCACCGGGGCCCTCTGCGGTCTTGCCCTGACCTTCGGCAGTGGCACCCACCAGAATGGCGATTTTACCGAGGTGCTTGTTGTCGCGCAGGAGCTGGTGGGCCTCGGCGACCTTGTCGAAGCCCAGCGTCTGCCACAGCACCGGCCGGATCTTCGACTCCTCGATGAGCGCGTTGGCCTTGGTCGCCTCCCACGCGTTGGCGAAGTGCGAGCCGATGATCTCCTTCTGGCGCATCCACAGGTAGCGGACGTCGAAGTCGAGCTGGTAACCCGAGGTCGCACCGCAGATGACGACCTTGCCGAACGGTTTCACCGCGAGCACGCTCGTGGGGAAGGTGGCCTGGCCGACGTGCTCGAAGACGATGTCCGGGGCGCCGCCGAGCAGCTCCTCGACCGCCTGGGAGAAGCGCCGCGACTCCTTGAAGCGGGCCTTCTCCTCCTCGGGACTCTCGCCACCGCGGCGCATCATCCCGATGAAGTCGTTGCGGTTGATGTAGCCGTTGGCGCCGAGCTGCTTGACCAGCTCACCCTTCTCGGCGGAGGAGACGACGCCGACGGAGTCCGCACCGGTGATCTTGCAGAGCTGGGTGGCGAAGACCCCGAGGCCGCCCGCGGCACCCCAGATGAGCACCTTGTGCCCGGCCTGCAGCTGAACGCGATCCATGAGCATCCGGTAGGCGGTGAAGTAGGTCAGCCCGTAGGAGGCGGCGTCCTCCCAGGAGAGGTGCTTGGGCTTGGGCAGCAACTGCTGGGCCTGGACCTTGCAGAACTGGGCGAAGGATCCCCAGGTCGTCTCATACGCCCAGATGCGCTGGCTCGGAGCGGCCAGGGGATCGAGACCGTGAACCTCGACGTCCTCGTAGGAGGCCTGGTTGCAGTGCACGACGACCTCGTCGCCGGGCTTCCAGCGGGTGACGCCCTCGCCGACCTTCCAGACCACGCCGGAGGCATCCGAGCCGCCGATGTGGTGGCCGTACTGCTGGTGGTCGCCGTAGCGGAAGACCGAGATCGGCTCCCCGAGCGCAGCCCAGACGTTGTTGAAGTTCACCCCGGCGGCCATCACGCGCACAATGACCTCGAAGGCGCCGGGCTCGGGCACGTCGACCTCCTCGAGCTGGATCGCGTCGATCGGCTCGCCGAAGCGGCCGTCCCGGATGACCCATGCGGCCATCGTCCGGGGCAGCTCACCCGGTTCCACGCTGATCTCCGACACTCTGCTCACGTCCACGGCCACGCTCTGGCGCTCCTTCGTCATCTGGGTCGTTGGGGTGCGGGGCATGCTACCCGGCCGTCTCAGCACGGGGTCCCACGGGCGGCGAGGCTAAAGTTCGGCCATGCCCGCAAGTGCCGAGCAGGCCGGCCTGGAGCGCTGGCTCAGCCGAGCGGCCGCGGACCCGGCGGGCCTGCCCGACGCGGGCTACGTCGCCCTGCTGGGAGCTGACGGCACGGCTCTGGAGCGCCTCTGCGCCTTAGCCGACGCGCTGCGGCGCGAGCGGGTGGGGGAGGAGATCACCTTCGCGGTGAACCGTAACCTCCACCCCGAGTTGCGCTTCCGCGCCCCGGAGCGCTTTTCCGAGCTGCTCGTCGAGGCCTGGGCGCTCGGGGCGACCGAGGTCTGCATCCAGGGCCCACTGTCGCCGGCGACCCCGCGTGACGGTGCCCTCCAGATCGTCGCCGCGGTTCGGGAGGTCCTGCCCGAGATCCACCTGCACGCCTTCCGCCCCGCCGAGTTCGCGGCAGCCGCCGAACGCTTGGGGCTCACGCCCCAGCGGTTCCTCGAGCGCGCGCGCGACCTCGGCCTCGGCTCGGTGCCCGGCACGGCCGCGCGGATCCTCGACGACGCGATCCGGGCGCGCCTCAGCGAGGGCACGGATCCGCCGGTCGCCCGCTGGGTTGAGCTCATCGAGATCGCCCACGGGGTCGGTCTCGCGTCCACCGCGACGATGGTCTACGGCCACCTGGAGACCCCGGACCACCAGGTGGCTCACCTGCGCACGCTCGCGGCGATTCAGGACCGCACCGGCGGGTTCTCCGAGCTCATCCTGATGCCGATCCAGCCCGAACAGGTGCCTCCCGTGCTGGCCGGGGCCGTTCGCTGGGCCGATGCGCGCGAGACTCGGGCCCTGCACGCCGTGGCCCGGCTGATGCTCAGCGGACGCATCGACCACCTTCAGGCACCGTGGCCCAAGACGGGGCTCGCCCTCGCCGCCGAGCTGCTGGCGGGCGGCGCCGACGATGTCGGCGGGATCCTCCTGGACGGGACGCTCGACCCCGGTGCGGGACCCGAGGCGGGCCGGAGCCTCGGCCTTGAGCAGCTGGAGTCGGTGGCGGCCGCGCTGGGGCGCGGCCTGCGTCAGCGCACGACCCTCTACGGGGACCCGGGCCCGGAGCGGCGCGAGGCTCTGCGCCGCGGCAGCCCGGCGCCGCTGCCGTGAGCCCCGAGGTCGACGTCGCGATCGTCGGGGCGGGCATCGCGGGACTCGGGACGGGCATCCAGCTGGCCCGGCGCGCCCGAGAGTCGTTCGTCATCCTCGAGCGCGCCGACGACGTGGGGGGGACCTGGCGGGACAACCGCTACCCGGGGGTGGCCTGTGACATCCCCTCGCACCTGTACTCCTTCTCGTTTCGACCTCACGCGGGCTGGACGCGGCGCTTCGCTCCCGGCGCGGAGATCCAGGCCTACCTGCGTGACTGTGTCCGCGCCGAGGGTCTGGCGCCGCACCTGCGCCTGGGCGCCGAGCTCGAGCGAGCGGTCTGGGAGGACGGCGTCTGGACCCTGCGGGCGGGGACCGAGACGGTGCGTGCGCGCAGCCTCGTACTCGCCACCGGGCGGCTGTCGGAGCCGCGTATCCCCGACCTCCCGGGGATGCTCGACTTCCCGGGACCGATCTTCCACTCAGCGCGTTGGGACGACGGAGTCGACCTCACTGGGTTGCGGGTCGGGATCGCCGGATCTGGCGCCACCGCGGCTCAGGTGGTGCCCGCCCTGGCCGGCCGGGCCGCCTCCCTGGTCGTCTTTCAGCGCAGCGCGCCCTATGTGTTGCCCCGCGGGGATCGCGCCGTGCCGGCGGCGGAGCGGGCCGCCTTCGCCCGGGATCCCGCCGCGCTGGCCGCCCTGCGCGAGCGGCTGTTTCGGGAGGCCGAGGCGGGGCTCGGCGCGCGCAAGCGTCGCCAGCCCGACCTGGATGAGCTCAAGGCGCGGGCGCGGGCCCACCTCGAGGCCCAGGTCCCCGACCCGCAGCTGCGCGCCCAGCTCAGCCCCGACTACGAGATCGGCTGCAAGCGGATCGTCATCTCCGACGACTTCCTGCCCGCGCTGGGACGTCCCGACGTCACCCTCGAGCCGAGTGCGCTGCGGCGCTTCGTGGGGCGCCGTGGACTCAGCGCCGCGGGGCGGGGGCATGAGCTCGACGCGGTCGTGCTCGCCACCGGGTTCCTCTCCACGCGGCCCCCGGTGGCCGCTCGGGTCGAGGGTCGAGACGGGATCCGGCTGGCCGACCGCTGGGCTCGGGGGATGTTCGCCTACGCCTCCACGACGGTGCACGGCTTTCCGAATATGTTCGTCCTCGACGGACCCAACGCGAGCCTTGGGCACAACTCGGCCGTGCACATGATCGAGACCCAGATCGGCTACGTGCTCGGGGCCCTCGACGTGCTCGGCGCCGACCCAGCCGCGGTGCTCGAGGTGACCGCCGAGGCCGAGGCCGCCTACGTGGCCGAGCTCGAGCAGATGAGCGCCGGGACGGTGTGGCTGGAGGGCGGCTGTCACTCCTGGTACGTCGATGAGCGTTCGGGACGTCTCACGCTGCTGTGGCCCGACACGGCGGAGTCCTTCCGCGCCCGCAACGGACGCTTTGACCCCCGGCCCTACCGGCTGCTCTCCGCTCAGGGCTGAAGCAGGGCGTTGTCCGCGTTCGGCCGCGACCGGCCGATATGCAGCCGCGCCGGCGGGATCTGCGCCCCGACGGCGATCTCGTAGGTGCCCGGGGTCTTCAGGTCGGTGCTCACCTGGGCGGTCTGGCCGCTGTCGATCGCGCCCGTGCTGGCCAGCGCGCCGCCCTGCCCGTCGCGGATCTGGAGGGTCTGGCGGGAGGACGCCTGGTTAGTGACGTACAGGGTCACCGGCCCCGCGCCCACGTGGGTGGGGGAGATCGACACGCGGTGGTTGGCGATGTAGACGCTGAGGTCGATCGGGGTCGGCGGCCGCGGGTCGTTCTGGAAGTGCGCGCCGGCGCCGCCGCAGCCGGCCAGGGCGAAGGCGAGCACCGCGGGCGCGGCGAGCCCGGGGCGGAAGCGCAGGAGGCGGCGGGCGAGCATGAGGCGACAAAGCTAACCGCTCGGCGTCGGGCGTGCGCCGCCTGGCCTGCAGGCGGACGTGCATGGCGTCCGCGGTGGGCTCTATCCATGCCCCATGGACCTGCTCAGCCACCCGACCGCCACCCTGGAGTTCCTCGCTCTTGACACCGAGACCAACGGGCTCAGCGGCGCCTCCTGCGAGCTCACGGAGGTCGGCACGGTGCTCGTCGGCGGCGGTGAGCGGCACGAGGGCTGGTCCTCGCTGGTGCGCACGAACATGCCGCTCGGCCGAGGGATCCAGCGCTTCACGGGGATCACCCAGGCCCAGATCGACGCCGCACCCGAGCCCGAGGGGGTGCTGGAGGAGCTCGCCGGCCGCCTGGAGGGCCGGGTGCTCGTGGCCCACAACGCGGCCTTCGATACGCGCGTGCTCGCCCAGGCGTTCGCGCGGTGTGGCCTCACCTGGCCCGAGCCTCCGGTGCTCTGCACGGTCGCGCTCGCGCGCCGGGTGCTTCCGCCGACGGTGTCGCCGCCCTCGCGCAAGCTGGCGGTCCTCGCCGAGGCCCTCGGGGTCGAGGTCGACGGGGTCCACCGTGCCCTCGCCGACGCCGCGACGTGCGCCGGGATCTTCTGTGCCCTGTTCACCAAGCTCTGCGCCGCCGCGCCGACCCTCGCCGAGGCCGTCGCGCTCTGCGGCCCCGGTGGCGGCCGCGCGCGCGGGACACGCGGCCGGCGGGCCACCCGCCGGGTCCAGCCCGCCGTCGGGGCGCGGGAGCTGCCCGCGCTGGAGTTCGCCGAGCTGCCCACGGATCCGGGCGTCTACATCTTCCGGGACGCCCGTGGCGCGCCGCTGTACGTCGGCAAGTCGGTGTCGATCCGCACACGGGCCCGCGCCCACTTCGCGCCCGCCACCCAGCGGGCCGCGTGGACCCAGCACGCGGAGGGGGTCGACTATCGCGCGACGGTCTCGGAGCTCGGTGCGCTCGTGCTCGAGAACCGCCTCATCAAGGAGCTCGCCCCGCCGGGCAACGTGCGCCTGGCCGCGGGCAGCCGGCGCCGGGAGGCCGACCTCGTCTACCTGCGCTGTCGACTGGACATCCCCTACCCGATCCTCGAGGTGGCCCCCGAGCCGGCGCCCGGCCTGGCGGTGAACATCGGGCCCCTGCGGGGCCGGGAGTGGGTGCTTGAACTGGTCGACCAGCTCGAGTCGCTGCATGGTCTGCGCCATTGCGGGCGGCGCCTGCCGCGGCGGAGCGCTCCCTCAGCCTACGGGCAGATGGGCCGCTGTCTGTCCCCGTGCCTGGGTGACCTGGATCCCAATCTCTACCGTCGGCGCCTCGAGCAGGCCCTGGCGCCGTTCCTGGGCTCGCGTGACGCCCAGGCTGAGCTGCTGGCGGCCATCGACGCCCGCATGCGGGCTGCGGCGGCCGCCCAACAGTACGAGCGGGCGGCGACGCTGCGCGGGCGCCGGGCCCGCTGCGGCGCGATCCTCGCCCATCTGGAGGGCCGGCTTCAGGCCGTGCACACCCGGCCCCTGCTCGTGCTCGCGCCCCACCCGACCGAGCCCCGCCACGACGCCCTGTGGCTCGCCGCCGGCCGTCTGCTCGACGTCGGCGAGCTCCCGGACGATCCGGCGGAGCTGGCCCGGCGGACCCAGCGCGTGCTCTCGCGGGCCGGACGGGTGGAGACGGGCGCGCATGTGCCGCCCGACGAGATCGACGAGCTCACCATCATCACCACCTACCTGGCCTCCCACCCCGAGCTGCCCCAGCTCGAGCTCGATCCGGCCCCCGGTCCGGAGGAGCTCGCGCGCTTCGTCGCCGCCGCGGGGCGGGGGATGGCGGGGCGCGGCGGCCCGCGGGCTCAGGAGAAGGGCAGGGCCAGCACGCGGGCGGACACGCCGGCGCTCGTGTCCAGCGGCGTGTCGAGCGGGACCTCGCGTCGCACCAGGGCCAAACCGACCGGCCCGAGCCGCGGCGAGACGGCGGCGCTGGTGAGCGTCGCCACCTCACGACCCTCCCAGAGCAGCGTGGTGCCGGGCAGCAGGGGTGCCTCGGCGCGGACTCCGCGCAGCTCACGGTTGGGCTTGCCGCGGTAATAGAGCCGCGCCACCGTCTCCTGGCCGACGTAGCAGCCCTTGGTGAAGGAGACGGCGCGCTCGTTCAGGCCGGCTTCCTGGGGGATGACCCCGTCGTTGAGATCGATCCCGTAGCGGGGGCGGCCGGACTCGATGCGCAGGCACTCGGCGGCTGGCTCCCCGACCGGGCGGGCCCCCGCGTCGATGAGCGCCGAGGACAGGGCGGGCAGCGACTCACTGTCACACAGCAGGTCGACGCCGATGTCGGTGCGAATCATGCGCGTGAGCACCCCGGCGGGCCGCGCGAGCGCATGGGCGTGCTCCTGCCCGGTCGGGGCACGCTGCTGCGGGGTCACGCCGAGGACGCTCAGGATCGTGTCGCTGTCGGGGCCGATGAGCGAGAGCAGCCCGCTTTGCAGGGTCCGCTTGTGCAGCTGCACGTCGTAACCGATGGCGAAGCTGCGCAGCGCGTTGAAGAGCTCCTGGAGCGCGGCGCGCTCGGTGTCGAGGTGGAGTTCCTGGCCGGTGTCGAGGACGCGCAGGTCCGCGCGCATCTTGCCCTTGTTGGTGAGCAGGGCCGCATAGGCGCCGTGCCCGGGGGTGAGGGCGAGGATGTCCTGGCTCACCTGACCGTGGAGGAACTCCTTCGCGCCCGGCCCGGTGAGCGCGAGCTTGCCACGCTCGGACCGGTCGACCAGCCCCGCAGCCTCGCGCAGCGCGGTGTACTCATGGAGCAGGACGTCGGTGCAGGCCATCGCTTCATAAAGAATAGTGACGCCCGCCGGGTCCGCTCAGGTCCGCTCGGCATGGCTCGGTCGGCATGGTCGGTCGGCGCGGCCCCGGGACCGCGGGGCGGATCAACGGCGGGCCCCGGGATGTCGGCTTGGACGCCGGCGTGCGGGCACCGGCGGCTCTACGATGCCGGACATGCCCCGTCAGGTCACCTACAGCGCCAACCTCACCCTGTCGCTCTCTCGGACCTGTCAGTGCTACTGCAAGTACTGCGCCTTCGCGACCCACCTCATGCATCTCCAGGAGCCGCTAGAGGTTCTCGAGCTCCTGGATGGGGCAGCCGCCGGCGGCGCGGTGTCGGAGCTGCTGATCCTCACCGGCGAGCGGCCCGAGGTGAACGCGCAGGTGCGAGCCCGCCTGGCCCAGCTGGGCTTTGACGACTTCGTCGCCTACGTCGTCTGGGTGTGCGAACAGGCCCTGGAGCGCGGTCTGCTGCCGCACACGAACCTCGGCGTCCTGGCCCGGGACGACCTGGCCCGGCTCCGTGAGGTCACCGCCTCCCAGGGCCTCATGCTCGAGTCGACCAACCCGGATCTGGTCGCCCATCAGGGCTCACCGACCAAGCACCCGGCCCGACGCCTCGAGACGATCCGGGCCGCGGGGGAGCTGGCGATCCCCTTCACCAGCGGGATCCTCGTGGGGATCGGTGAGTCGCGCGAGGATCGCCTCGGTGCATTGGAGGCGCTCGCCGCGGTGCACGCCGATCACGGCCACCTGCAGGAGATCATCATCCAGAACTTTGTCCCTCACGATTCCTACTACGGGCAGGAGCCGGCGCGGATCGCCACCCAGGCGGCGGCCCGTTACTGGCGCACGGGCATCGCCAGCGGCCCCCAGCTCGATCTGCCGCGTTGGGCAGCCCCCATCAGCATCGCGGACCTCGTCGAACTCGTCGCGGCCGCCGCCGAGCTGATGCCCGGGGTCGGGATCCAGATCCCGCCGAACCTCAGTGACTGGTGGCCCCAGCTCGTCGCCGCGGGGGCGACCGACCTGGGCGGCCTGTCGGCCAACGGCGATCACATCAGCCCCGAGCATCCGTTTCCCAGCCCGGACCAGGTGCGGGCGCGCCTGGCCCAGGACGGCATCGAACTCATCGAACGCCTCTGCGTCTACCCCCAGTTCATCGACCCGCGCTGGATCGCCCCCCGGGTGCTGGACCGCGTGAGCGCGACGGTCACCGCGTGAACCGCACCCCCGCTCTCTTCGCCGGAGTCGAACCGCTCGAGGTCTTCGTCGAGCTGCTGGCCGACCTCGACGCGGACACGACCTCGACCGAGTTCTACGACCGGATCTGCGAGGCCATCTGCCGCCTCACCACGATGCAGCGGGCGGCCATCTTCATGTCCCAGGGCCGCGGCTATGCCGTGCGCGCGATCGGCGCCCACGGGACCTCCTTCGCCGAGCTCGCCTCGTTCCGGCCGACGCTGTGGGGGACGCCGATTGCCCGCAAGGCCCTGCTCGCCGACGAGGTGACCGTGGTGCGCAACGCGAGCAAGGAGGCGATGGTCCCGGTGGAGTACGCCGACCAGCTGGGCATCTCGACACTCGTGTGCACGCCGTTGTCGGCGGCCGGCCGGGCCTACGGCGTCATCTGCGCCGACCGCGGCGGGGGGGAGTTCGAGCTCTCCGACGGTGAGCGCCACCTGCTCTGGACGCTCGGCAAGACCGCCGCGCTCGTGGCGACGGCGCGGATCACCACACGCGAGGAGGAGCAGGCCCGCCGGCTCACCGAGCGCCTCGACCTCGCCCGGGAGATCCACGAGCGGGTCATCCAGCGGCTCTTCGGGGTCTCGCTCGCCCTCACCTCAGACTCCCTCGACGACGCCCAGCGCGAGCGCTCGCGGGCCGAGCTGCAGGAGGCCATGGGCGAGCTGCGGGCCGCCCTGGAGCGGCCCCTGGCCATCCGGCCGACGGACGAGCGGGGCTCGCTGGCCGCCGAGCTCGAACGCCTTGCCGACGTCGGCACGCTGGCGGGGGCGGAGCTCAGCGTCGAGTGGGCCGAGGGGGTCGAGGTGCCCACCGCCCACGAGCAGGCGGCTCAGTCGTTTCTCACCGAGGCGCTGCGCAACGCCAAGAAGCATGCGCGGCCGCGTCACATCACCGTGTCGGTGTCCAACGACGGGGAGACCTTCGCCCTGCAGGTGCGCAACGACGGAGTCGAGGCCGGCCCGCGTGGGGCGGGCATGGGGCTGCGCCTGGCCGCCTTCGAGGCGCTCCAGCTGGGCGGCGTCGTCGAGTTCGGGACCTGTGAGGGGAGCGGATGGCGAGCGCGCCTGGTCCTCCCCGTCTGAGGGTCCTGGTCGTAGACGACCACGACGTCGTCCACTGGGGGATGCGTCTGCTGCTGGGTTCCCAGCCGTGGGTGGAGCGCTGCCTGGCCGCCCACAGCGGCGCCGAGGCGCTCGAGCTGACCCGGCGCTTCGAACCCAACGTCGCCCTGGTCGACCTGTTCCTCGCCGGCGAGTCCGGGGCCGACGTGTGCGCGGCCATCCGGGCCGAGTCGCCACGCACACGGGTTCTGTTCCTCTCCGGCGCGGGGCGGATGTCTCCGGCCGCGGCCAAGGCCGCGGGGGCCTCCGGCTTCGTCTCCAAGGATCTGGAGGCCTCCGAGCTTGCGCGCGCCGTCCAGCTCGTGGGCTCCGGCCAGACGCTGTTCCCGACCAAGTCGACCCAGCCCGAGCCGCTGCTCAGCGAACGTGAGCGCGAGGTGCTCGAGCTGATCGCCGCCGGGGAGACCAACGCGGAGATCGCTCGGCACCTGTACCTCAGCCCGCACACGATCAAGGAGCACACCTCGGCGCTGTACCGCAAGCTCGGAGCGCGCAACCGGGCCGAGGCGGTCCAGCTCGCCCAGCGCATCGGCCTGCTCGCCTGAGGCAGCGCCCAGCCACGCGGGACCGACGCTGGAGGCGGGGCGTAGGATCCAGCTCATGGCGATGGTGATCGGCAGCCTGATCGTCCTGGTGGGCGTGGTGATCGGCTGGTGGACGCTCTCCGGCAGCGGCATCCACGCGCGCGCCTACCGCGACCGCAACGCCGGCGGCGAGGACCGTCAGTTCGGCGACAGCCCGCTGGACTCGCCCTGGACGATGGATCAGTGGAGTCGCGGCACCGCCTC
>DASSZV010000103.1:0-8162 GCA_035702765.1 Solirubrobacteraceae bacterium | reverse complement strand
ACCCGCACCTCGACCGCGTCGCCGCGGCGGAAGGCCACCGTGCCGGGATCGGCGGGGAGGGCGACGTAGGCCGCACCGGGGCCGAAGGCCTCGGGGTGGCGGGCGCGGAGGGCGAGCAGGTCCCGGATGAGGCCGAGCTTGGGGTCCTCGGGGGACTCGATCTGGCGGCGGCGCTCCTCCCAGTCCACGGGCCGGCGGTTGTCCGGGTCGACCAGCGCGAGGAATTCGAGCTCATCCCCCTGATAGATGTCGGGCACGCCGGGGGACAGCAGTTTCAGGGCCACCCAGGCCTGGCTGATCTGCGCGCCGTGGCGGCGGACGTCGGCCAGCAGCGCGTCGAAGTCCCGGCGGAAGTCCGGCTGGGCGAGCAGTTCGCGCGCCCAGGCCTTGGCGCCCGCCTCATAGGCCTCGTCGGGCTCGATCCAGGTGGAGTGGCGCTTGGCTTCGCGCAGGGCCTTCTCGAGGTAGGCGTCGATGCGCTCCCAGTCGATCTCCCAGACCCCGACGAGGGTCTGGAGGATGAACAGCCGGTCAATTGCGTCGGGGCCCTCCCCCCACCCGATCCACGCGCGCACGAGCGAGGTCCAGGCCTCAACCGACCAGCTCAGGGCGAGGATCCGCGCCCGCGCGTCGGCTGAGCGCTTGGCGTCGTGGGTCATCGTGGTGAGCAGCGCCTCGGGGAACTGCAGGGCGCGCTCGGCGTTGTGGGCGTGGAAGGCCTCCACCGACAGGCTGAAGCGCCCGGGCTCGCCGCCCACCTCGTTGAGGGCGAGCAGACGGCAGTAGCGGTAGAAGGCGGTGTCCTCGACGCCCTTGGCCATCACCGCGGGCGAGGTCTGCTGGAAGCGGGTGAGGAACTCGCCCGCCTCCGTCGGGATGTAGGAGCGGTACACCGGCTGGCTGGCCAGCGCGAGCGCGACCGCCGCGGCGTCACCCGCTGAGCCGGGCACCCGGACGAGGCGGTCGACCTCGGCGGAGAAGGTGCCCCGGGCCTGCTCGAGCTTGGCCTCCAGCGCCCAGGCCCCGAAGGGCCGGGTGTCGGCGGCGATCTCCTCCCACAGCTGGGTGAGCGGCGCCTCCGCCGCCGGGTTGGCCGACAGTGCGACGAGGTCGTTGAGGAACTCATAGCCGACCGTGCCCGACACCGGCCAGCCCTCGGGGAGGCGCTCGTCGACACCGAGGATCTTCTCCACCCACACGCGGGCGACGCCGGCGTCGGCCAGGCGCTGGAGATAGCCCTGTGGGTCGGCCAGGCCATCGGGATGGTCGACGCGCAGCCCGTCCACCAGCCCCTCCGTCACCAGGGCGAGGACCTTCTCATGCGTGGCCGTGAAGACCTCGTCGCGCTCGACGCGGACCGCGGCGAGCTCGTCGATGTCGAAGAAGCGCCGCCACTTTCCGCTCACCGGATCGATGTCAAAGAAGCGCTCGCGCAGCTCGGGGTCGGCCCAGTAGCGGTTCTCCTCCGAGGCCGCCATGTGGTTGGGGACGACGTCGAGGATGATGCCCAGCCCCGCCGCGTGCGCGGCGGCGGCGAGCGCGCGGAAGGCGTCCTCGCCCCCCAGCTCCCGTGACAGCGAGGACGGGTCGGCCACGTCATAGCCGTGGGTGGAGCCCTCCTGGGCCTGCAGGGAGGGGGACAGGTAGAGGTGGGAGATGCCGAGCGTCGCCAGGTAGGGGACGAGATCCCGTGCGGACGCGAAGTTGAACTCAGGGGTCAGCTGCAGGCGGTAGGTGGCGCGCAGGGGGCGCGCCACCGAGGGATGAGAGGTGCTCACGCTCGTCCTATACCCGCTGGGAGGTCCCCCCAGCGGGCGCTCCGGTGCTCAGGCCACCCGCCGCAGGACGAGCATGGAACGGTGGATGAGGCTCACCGGTTCGGTCCCGTCCCACATGCTCGAGCCGGGCCGCGCCCCCGGCGACATCGTCGAGAGCTCCAGGGACCAGCGCATCTCGGCGTAGCGCGCGGGCATGGCGAAGGCGACGTTGTGCGGGGAGGCGTTGAAAAGCAGCAGGAACGAGTCATCGGAGATCCGCTGGCCCTGGGGGCCGAGGTTGGGGATCGCCTCGCCGTTGAGGAACAGGCCGAAGGCGTGCTCGCCGCCGTCCCAGTCTGCGGGCGTCATCTTCTCCCCGTCGGGACGGAACCACCAGGCGTCGGCGAGGTCGGCGTCCTCGGGGTCAGCGGCGGTGTCGTCGTTGACGTTGGTGCCGGCGAGGAAGGACTCCCGGCGGAACACCGGATGGTTGCGGCGCAGCTGGATGGCCCGGCGGGTGAAGTCGTGCAGGCTGTCGGAGGTCTCGGAGGCGTTCCAGTCGAACCAGGAGGTCGGGTTGTCCTGGCACCAGGCGTTGTTGTTGCCCCCCTGGGTGCGGCTGAGCTCGTCGCCGCCGAGCAGCATCGGGGTGCCCTGGGAGACCATCAGCGTGGCGATGAAGTTGCGCTGCTGGCGGGCGCGCAGGGAGAGGATCTCCGGGTCGTCGGTGTCGCCCTCGGCCCCGCAGTTCCAGGAGCGGTTGTCGTCGGTGCCGTCGCGGTTGTCCTCCTGGTTCGCCTCGTTGTGCTTGTCGTTGAAGGAGACGAGGTCGCGCAGGGTGAAGCCGTCGTGGGCGGTGACGAAGTTGATCGACGCGAACGGGTCCCGCCCGTCGCTCTGATAGAGGTCCGAGGAGCCGGCCAGCCGCTGGGCGAAGGCGCCGTTGGAGGCCTCCCCGCGCCAGAAGTCGCGCACGCAGTCCCGGTAGATGCCGTTCCACTCCGACCACAGGACGGGGAAGTTGCCCACCTGATAGCCGCCGGGGCCGACGTCCCAGGGCTCGGCGATGAGCTTGACCTGGGAGAGGACGGGGTCCTGGTGGATGATGTCGAAGAAGCTCGAGAGGCGGTCGACGTCGAAGAACTCCCGGGCCAGCGCGGAGGCGAGGTCAAAGCGGAACCCGTCCACATGGCATTCGAGCACCCAGTAGCGCAGGGAGTCCATGATCAGGCGCAGGACGCTGGGATGGACCGGGTTGAGCGAGTTGCCCGTCCCGGTGAAGTCCATGTAGTGGCGCTGGTCCTCGGGCATGAGGCGGTAGTAGGAGGCGTTGTCCACGCCCTTGAAGGAGAGCATCGGCCCGAGGTGGTTGCCCTCGGCGGTGTGGTTGTAGACCACGTCGAGGATCACCTCGATGCCCGCCCGGTGCATGGCCTTGACCATCCCCTTGAACTCGCGCACCTGCTCCCCGCGCCGGCCCGTGGCGGCGTACTCGGAGTGGGGGGCCAGATACCCGATGGTCGAATAGCCCCAGTAGTTGGAGAGGCCGCGGTCATGGAGGAAGGACTCATCCGAGATGTGGTGGATGGGCAGCAGCTCCACTGCGGTGACGCCGAGCTCCCGGAGGTAGTTGATCGCCGTGTGGGAGGCCAGGCCGGCGTAGGTGCCGCGCAGGTCCGGGCGCACCCCGGGATGGGTCTTGGTGAAGCCGCGCACGTGGACCTCGTAGATGACGGTGTCTGACAGCGGCGTGTTCGGCGGGCGGTCGCCCTCCCAGTTGAAGGCGTCGTCAATGACGATCGACTTGGGCACCGCCCGGGCGTCGTCCTCATCATCGGGGGTGAGGTCCACGTCGGGCAGGGGCTCGCCGTGCTCGTCGAGCTTCAGCACGTAGGGGAGCAGGTTCGCTCCCTGGGAGTGGTCGACGGTGCCCTCGATCGCCTTGGCGTTCGGGTCGATGAGCAGCTTGGCCGGGTTGAAGCGGTGACCGCGCTGAGGGTCGTAGGGCCCCTGGACCCGGAAGCCGTAGCGCTGACCCGGCCCGATGCCGGGCAGGTAGCAGTGCCAGTTCATCGCCGTGCGTTGGGCCATCTCGATGCACTCCTCCGTGCCCTGCTCGTCGAACAGGCACACGGTGGCGCCCTCGGCATGCTCGGAGAACAGGGCGAAGTTCGTCCCCTGCCCGTCCCAGGTGGCGCCCAGCGGGAATGGCCGGCCCGGCCAGACGTCGGTCACGGGGACTGATCCTTTCGTATGAGAAGCGCCCCGGAGCGGGGCGGCAGGCTGAGGCGTCCGCGGGCCAGGGTCACCGTGGGGCCGCTGGCCAGCTCCAGGGTCATGCCCCGGGCGCCCAGGGCGCGCGCGGATCCGCTGAGGTTGGCGACCAGCTCAAAGGCGCCGCGGCGCAGGCGCAGCCAGCCCTCGGCCTCGGAGAAGTCGACCGCGTCGGGATCGCCGCCGGGCAGCCGGCGACGCAGTGCCAACAGCCGCCGGTAGAGCTGGGCGATCTGCGGGTTGGCCTCACGGGTGAGCTTGGAGGCCTCGAAGGTCTCGACCGCCATCGGGTCGGGGATCTCGTGCCCGAAGGAGGCAAAGGCGGCGAACTCCGCCCGGCGTCCCTGACGGGTCGCCTCGGCGATCTCCGGGTCGATGTGGTCGACGAAGTACTGAAACGGCGCAGGTTCGCCGTACTCCTCACCCATGAACAGCATCGGCGTGAAGCCTGACAGGAGCGTGAGCATCGCCGCCAGCGGCTGGACCTCGGGGTCGAGGCGATCCCCAAAGGCGCGGTTGCCCACCTGGTCGTGGTTCTGGTCACAGACGACAAAGGCGCGGCGGGGCAGATCCGGAGCGGGCGCCCCCACGCGCTTGCGCCGCACCTGCGACCACTCCCCGTCAAAGACGTAGGGGCGGCCCAGGGCCTTGGCGAGGTCGGCGACCCGGCCGAAGTCGGCGTAGTAGCCCTCGTGCTCGCCGGTGAGCAGCGTGCGCAGGCAGTGGTGGAAGTCGTCGGCCCAGGCGGCGTCACAGCCCCATCCCCCACGGGCGGGCGTGCGCATCACCTTGGGGTCGTTCAGCGGAGACTCGGCGATGACCAGCGCGCGCGGGTTGATCGCCCGCACGCGGCGGGTGAGCTCGGCGACGAGGTGCTCGGGCCCTTCATCGAAGATCGCGTGGACGGCGTCGAGGCGCAGGCCGTCCACGCCGAAGTCCCGCACCCAGCCCTCAGCGGACTGACAGGCCCACTCACGCACGCCGTCACAGTCGGCGTCGTCGTAGTTGATCGCGCTGCCCCACGGGGTGTGGTAGCGGTCGGTGAAGTAAGGCCCGAAGGGCTCCAGCGCGTCCGAACCCGGACCGACGTGGTTATAGACGGCGTCGAGGATCACCGCGAGCCCCGCCTCATGCGCGGCCGCGACGAACTGCGCGAAGCCCTCCGGACCGCCGTAGGAGGATTGGGCGGCGCAGATGTAGACCCCGTCATAGCCCCAGCCGCGGGTCCCCGGGAACTCGGCGATGGGCATCACCTCGACGGCGGTGATGCCCAGATCAGCCAGACCGGGCAGGTGGGGGATCGCCCCGGTGAAGGTGCCCTCGGTCGAGAAGGTGCCCACGTGGAGCTCGTAGATGACCTGGCGGGCCAGCGGGGCGGCGCGGAAGCCTGGAGTGGAGCCGCTGAACCCCAAGTCAGCGGCTCCCACCACCCGGCTGGGACCTGTGATTCCACGCGGCTGGGACCGGCTCATCGGGTCGGGGTAGCGCCGGCCGCCCATGACAAAGCGGTAGTCGCTGCCCGCCGGCGCCGCGGTGATCAGCTCAAAGACTCCGTAGCCGACGTCCTCCATGGCCAGCAACTCCGGCTTGCGGTCACCCAGGGCGAGGGTCACGCCCTTCACCGCCCGCGGCGCCCAGACACGGAACTCGGTGCGCCGGTCATCCAGGGGCCGGGCCCCGAGCGGGCGCTGGAACGGGAGAGGTTGGAACGGGAGAGCTGTCGCCTCGCGGGGGCTAGCCGGCATCCGGCACCAGCCACACGGCGCCGAGGGGCGGCAGGCGCAGGGCGGCCGACTGGGTCTGGCTGTGCCAGGGGATGTCATCGACGCTGATGGACGGGCCGTTGGAGACCCCGGAGCCGCCGAAGCGCGGATCGTCGGTGTTGAGCAGCTCCCGCCACGTGCCGGCGCGGGGCAGGCCGACCCGGTAGCCCTCACGGGGAACCGGGGAGAGGTTGAGCACGCAGACGACGACCCGCTCGCCCGCCTCGCCCTGGCGGGCGAAGGCGACGACGTTGTTCTCGGCGTCGTTGCCCTCGAGCCAGTAGAAGCCGGCCGGGTCCGAGTCCAGCTGCCAGAGCGCGGGCTCGGCGCGGTAGGAGTGGTTGAGCTCGCGCACCAGGGCCTGGACGCCGGAGTGCTCGGCGTGCTCGAGCAGGTGCCAGGGCAGCGAGGAGTCGTGGTCCCACTCCTCGTGCATGGCCAGCTCGTTGCCCATGAACAGCAGCTTCTTGCCCGGGTGGGCCCACATGTAGGCGTACAGCGCGCGCAGGTTGGCGAGCTTCTGCCAGTTGTCGCCGGCCATCTTCTGATACAGCGAGCCCTTGCCGTGAACGACCTCGTCATGGGAGAGGGGCAGGATGTAGTTCTCGGAGAAGGCGTACATCAGGGAGAAGGTGAGCTGGCCGTGGTGGTAGCGCCGGTACACGGGATCCTGGGTGAAGTACTCCAGGGTGTCGTGCATCCAGCCCATGTTCCACTTGAAGCCGAAGCCGAGCCCGCCCACGTAGGTGGGGCGTGACACGCCCGGCCAGGCCGTCGACTCCTCGGCGGCGGAGATGACCCCGGGCGCATGGGCGAACATCGACTCGTTGAGCTCCTTGAGGAAGGAGACCGCCTCGAGGTTCTCGCGCCCGCCGTAGATGTTGGGCACCCACTCGCCCTCCTTGCGGGAGTAGTCGAGATAGAGCATCGAGGCGACGGCGTCGACACGGATGCCGTCCACGTGGAACTCCGAGAGCCAGTAGTTCGCGTTGTCGATGAGGAAGTGGCGCACCTCGTTGCGACCGAAGTCGAACACGAGCGTGCCCCAGTCGGGGTGGGCGCCCCGGCGCGGGTCCGCGTACTCATACAGCGGCTGGCCTTCGAACTCGGCGAGCGCGAAGGCGTCCCGGGGGAAGTGCGCGGGGACCCAGTCGAGAATCACCCCGACGCCGCGCTCGTGGAAGCGCTCCACCATCACACGCAGGTCATCGGGGCTGCCGAAGCGTGGCGAGGGGGCGAAGTAGGAGGTGACCTGATAGCCCCAGGAGCCCTCAAAGGGGTGAGCCATCACCGGCAGCAGCTCGACGTGGGTGAAGCCCATGTCCTGGACGTAGTCACAGAGCTCGTCGGCGAACTCGAGGTAGGTGAGGCTGCGCCCGCCCTCCTCGGGGTTGCGTCGCCAGGAGCCGAGATGGACCTCGTACACCGACATCGGTTCGGCGTGGGGGGTGGCGCTGGCCCGCTGCATCCGCCACTGGGCCTCGCCGGGCGCCCATTCGTGGCGGGAGCGGGTGACGACGCTGGCCGTCTTGGGCGGCATCTCGGTCTCCTGGGCCCACGGGTCGGCCTTCATCACGAGGTTGCCGTGCGGTCCGCGGATCTCGTACTTGTAGGTGTCGTGCTCGAGGTCATGGGGGATGAACAGCTCCCACAGACCCGCCCCGGTGCGGCGCATGGGGTGGGCGCTGCCGTTCCAGCCGTTGAAGTCCCCGACCACGGCGACGCTCTGGGCGTTGGGCGCCCAGACGACAAAGGCGGTTCCCGCCACCCCGTCGTGTTCGCGCAGGTGCGCGCCCATCAGCGCGTGGGCATGCTCGTGGCGTCCCTCGTTGAGCAGGTGGAGGTCGAGCTCACCCAGCAGGGGGGAGAACGTGTCGGTGTCGGTGTCGGTCATGCAGCCTCCAGGAGTCGCTCGATGCCGGCTACCGGGATGGCTACCCAATCTGGGCGGTTGTCGAGCTCGTATCCGAGCTCGTAGATGGCCTTCTCGAGCTCGAAGATGTTGAGGAGGTTTTCCACGGACTGCTCCCCGGGGGGCAGCAGGCTCGCGTCGACCTCATGGAGGTAGGTGCTGAGGAACGTCTCGCGGGCGCGCGCCTCGACGTCCGCGGCGTCGGGACCGCCGGCCCGCTGAACCGCCGCGGCCGCGTAGGCGAAGGAGCGCAGCATCGAGGCGACGTCACGCAGGGCTGAGCGCTTCATTCGCCGCTGGGTGAGTGCACGCGCCGGTTCGCCCTCGAAGTCCAGGACGACCCAGGTCCCGTCAGGGCGGGCCAGGGTCTGGCCGAGGTGGAGGTCGCCGTGGATGCGGATGAAGCGCCCGACCGAGGACAGGCGCGGGAACTCGGCCAGGCGCTCACGCACGTCC
>DASSZV010000018.1:0-3735 GCA_035702765.1 Solirubrobacteraceae bacterium | reverse complement strand
GTCACCGACCCGGTCAACCTGCGCTACCTCACCGGCTTCAGCGGGACCAACGGCCTGGCGCTGATTGGCGCCGAGGTGCGCACCTTCGTCACCGACTTCCGCTACGTCGAGCAGGCCGCCGTGGAGGTCGATCCCAGCTTCGAACGCCGCCAGACGCTCACCGCCGTCGACCTCATCGACGAGCTGCCCGAGCTGCTTGCCGGCCTCAGTCCCCAGGGACGGCTGCGGCTCGGCTTCGACGACCATCACACCCCGGTGGCCGTCCACCGTCGCCTCCAGGAGCTCATCGGCGACCAGGCCGTGCTCGACGCGCTCGGCGGGCTCGTCGAGGGGCTGCGCCAGGTCAAGGACGCCGAGGAGATCGCCGCCGTCGCCGCCGCCCAGGCGATCGCCGACGCCGCCCTGGAGGCCCTGCTCGCCGAGCCGATCATCGGCCGCAGCGAACGCGAGCTCGCCCTGGCCCTCGAGCACGACATGCGTCGCCGCGGCGCCTCGGGCCCCTCCTTCCCTTCGATCATCGCCGCCGGCCCCCACGGGGCGCTGCCCCACGCCCAGCCCCGGGACGTGGCCATCGAGGCCGGGCAGCTCGTCGTCATCGACTGGGGCGCGATCAAGGACGGCTACTGCTCGGACTGCACGCGCACGGTCGCCGCAGGCGAGGTCTCCGACCACGCCCGGGTGACCTACGAGCTCGTCCTGGCGGCGCAGGAGCGCGCGCTGGAGGCAGTCCGCGCCGGCGCGGACTGCCACGGCCTCGACGCGATCGCCCGCGACGTCATCACCGCGGCGGGCCACGGCGAGCACTTCGGCCACGGCCTCGGCCACGGCGTCGGCCTCGACATCCACGAGGCTCCGACCCTGTCACGGCGCGTCCCCGTTGGCGCAGAGACGCTCGCGGTGAACGAGATCGTCACCGTCGAGCCGGGCATCTATCTGCCGGGTGAGTTCGGCATCCGGATCGAGGATCTCTGCGTCGTCACCGACGGGGCGCCGCGCGTGCTCACCACGATCCCCAAGGCACTGCGCATCGTCGCCTGAGGCGGTGCGGGTCCTACACTCACCGGGCGCATGATCAGCACGAACGAATTTCGTAACGGAAGCCACATCGACGTCGAGGGCACCGTCTTCAAGATCCTCGAGTTCCAGCACGTCAAGCCGGGCAAGGGCGGCGCCTTCGTACGCACGAAGCTGCGGCGCACGACCGACGGCAACGTCATCGACCGCACCTTCCGCGCCGGGGAGAAGTTCCGGCCCGTCCGCACCGAGGTGCGCAAGATGCAGTTCCTCTACAAGGACGGCGCCGATGCCCACTTCATGGACGCCGAGACCTACGAGCAGGTGCAGATCCCCGAGACCGCGCTGGCCGGGCCGCTGCAGTGGATGCGTGACTCCGACGAGGTCGACGTGCTCTACATCGACGACGTCGCCTCCGACATCCAGTTGCCCAGCGCGCTCGACTTCGAGGTCACTGAGACCGAGCCGGGCCTACGCGGCGACACCGCCTCGGGCGGCGGGACCAAGCCGGCGACGATCGAGACGGGCGCCCGGGTGATGGTGCCGCTGTTCGTCAACATCGGGGACCGCGTCCGCGTCGACACCCGGACCGGGGATTACGTTTCACGTGCATAGGTGGCGTGGGCTGGCCTGTGGGGCCAGCCACCACGGCCGTGGTGAACCGGGCAGCGCCGCGTTGCCCGGGCGCCAGCACCGCGGGACGCCCTGATGGCGACCCGCACCGAGCAGCGTCGCGCCGCCGTCTGGGCTCTCTACCAGTCCGACCTGCTCGACCGGCCGCTGGAGTTCTCCTCCGACACCCACCGCTTCACCCGTGAGCTCGCCGAGGCGGTCCGAGCCAACCAGGACGAGCTGGACCTGCTCATCCGCCGCCACTCCAAGGGCTGGACGCTCAACCGGATCGCTCCGCTGGAGCGCTCGATCCTGCGCGTCGCCCTGCTGGAGATCACCCAGCCCGACGCCGAGCCCGGCGACAAGCCGATCCCGCCCGAGGGCGCCATCGACGAGGCGGTCGAGACGGCCAAGGAGTTCTGTGGCGCCGACGCACCCAAATTCGTCAACGGAGTGTTGGCAGCTGCCTTGCGGGACATGCAAAGCGGCGCCGGCTGAGCGACACTGCAGAGCGTGAGCTACACCAACGAATCCGGCCGACGGCAGATCGTCGATGACTCGACCGTCGCGGCCAACGATCTGGCGGAGGCGTTGGCGGCCCTCGGCGAGGCCTACGACCTGCTCGACGAGCACAGCGCCGACCAGATGGAGGAGGTCGTGTTCAAGCCGACCCAGGCCGCGCTGGGCCAGCTCAAGCGGACCCTCACGGAGTTCGCCGCCCGCTATGGACTGGGTGCGCCGAGCTTCGCCACCGCCCGGGTGCCCGCTCCGACGGATCCGCACACGACTCTCGAGCGCGTCGCCGACCTCGTCCAGGCCGCCGATGACGCGCTGGCCGAGCTCCAGGACACGCTGCTGCCGGTGGAGGTGGGCGACGCCGAGCTGCGCGGGGGACTCTCGCGCACCCGCACGCTCATCGGCCGCGTGCCCGCCTCGGCCGAGGGGCTCATCCGCACCCTTGGACGCTGATGGCCACAGCCGGCGGGGACGGAACGGCCTCGGCCGGGCCGCCGCCGGACAGCTCGGCCCTCGGGGGGCCGCCGCCCGATAGCGCGGTTTCGGCCGGTCCCCCGCGGCACACCTTTGATCAGAGCCTCCTGGAGTGGCTCGGCAACGAGCCGGCCGAACGGCGCGTCCATGACGCCCGGCTCGTCATGGAGATCGCCAACGAGTTCGCCGTCGGCTTTGACACCCTCAACCGGCTGGGCCCGGCGGTGACGATCTTCGGGTCCTCCCGCACGCCGGCCGACCATTCCGACTACGCGCTCACCCGCGCCACCGCCGCCGCGCTGGGCCGGGCCGGTTTCACGATCATCACCGGGGGCGGCCCCGGGCTGATGGAAGCGGCCAACCGCGGCGCCCGGGACGCCGGCGCCGTGTCCGTGGGGGCAAACATCGTGCTGCCGCACGAGGAGGCGCCCAACCCGTACCTCGATCTCTCTCTGCGCTTCCGTCACTTCTTCGCCCGCAAGGTGATGTTCCTGCGCTACGCGCAGGCGTTCGTCGCCGCGCCGGGCGGCTTCGGCACCCTCGACGAGCTCTTTGAGGCGCTCACGCTCATCCAGACCCGCACGGTCCGTCACTTCCCCGTCATCCTGCTGGGCGGTGAGGCCGAATGGGGCGGCCTGCTGGGGTGGCTGCGTGAGCGCGCCCTGGCCGCGGGCCGCATCGACGCCCATGACCTGGACCTGCTGTCGCTCACCGACGACCCTGATCAGGTGGTGGCGACCGTACAGAAGGAGCGTGACCGGCTCCTGCGCGAGGCCTGAGTCCGGGAGCTACGCTCTGGGCCGATGCTGGAAGTCCGCGACCTACACGTCGCCTTCGTCGGGGTTCCCGTCGCGCTCGACGGCGTCGACCTCGAGGTTGACGCCGGTGAGATCGTCGCCCTCAGCGGTGAGCCCGGCTCGGGTAAATCGGCGCTGGCGCGGACGATCGCCGGGGATCTCGTTCCCAGTGCGGGCACGATCACCGTCGACGGGCGACGCATGAGCGCCCGCCAGCGCAACCCGGACCGCTTTGGCATCTCCGTCGTCCGCCAGGACCTCAGTCTCTGCGACACCCTCGATGTGGCGGCGAACCTGATGCTCGGGCGG
The DNA here is from genome assembly GCA_035702765.1 of Solirubrobacteraceae bacterium. Lineage (GTDB taxonomy): Bacteria > Actinomycetota > Thermoleophilia > Solirubrobacterales > Solirubrobacteraceae > Palsa-465. The sequence goes on along the minus strand of DASSZV010000018.1, from coordinate 13 downwards.
GAGACGCACCTGC
>DASSZV010000017.1:0-13971 GCA_035702765.1 Solirubrobacteraceae bacterium | reverse complement strand
CTCCAAGGAGCTACTGCAAATGTCAGCTAACGATGTGCTCGTCTTCGACGCGCTCCGCACCCCGCGGGGCAAGAACAAGGGCGGGTCACTCCACACCACCAAGCCGGTGGATCTCGTCGTCGGTCTCATCCACGAGGAGCTTTCGCGCAACCCCGACTTCGACCCTGCCCGGGTCGATGACGTCGTGCTCGGCTGCGTGACGCCGATCGGCGATCAGGGCGCCGATATCGCCAAGACGGCGGCGATCGCCTCGGGCCTGCCCGACACCGTCGCTGGGGTTCAGATCAACCGCTTCTGCGCCTCGGGCCTCGAGGCGGTCAACCTCGCCGCCCAGAAGGTCGCCTCTGGGTGGGAGAGCCTCGTCCTCGCCGGCGGCGTCGAGTCGATGAGCCGTGTGCCGATGGGCTCTGACGGCGGCGCGGTGGCGATGGATCCCACCACCGCATATGACTCCTACTTCGTGCCCCAGGGCATCGGTGCCGACCTCATCGCCACGGTCGAGGGCTTCTCCCGCGAGGACGTCGACGCCTACGCCGTGCGCTCGCAGGAGCGCGCCGCCAAGGCGATCGCGGAGGGCCGCTTCGCGAACTCGATCGTCCCGGTCAGGGACGTTAATGACCGCGTCCTGCTCGACCACGACGAGCACGCCCGTCCGGGCACGACCATGGAGGGCCTGGCCAAGCTCAAGCCCGCCTTCGCCGGCCTCGGCGAGATGGCCGGCTTCGACGCCGTCGCGCTGCAGAAGTACCACTGGGTGGAGAAGATCGACCACGTCCACCACGGCGGCAACTCCTCCGGGATCGTCGACGGCGCCGCGCTGGTCACGCTCGGCAACGCGAAGATCGGCGAGGAGCTGGGGCTCACCCCCCGGGCCCGCATCGTCGCCACCGCGCTGTCGGGCGCTGACCCGACGATCATGCTCACCGGTCCCGCTCCCGCCTCCAAGAAGGCGCTGGAGAAGGCCGGTCTCAGCATCGACGACATGGACCTGATCGAGATGAACGAGGCCTTCGCGGCCGTCGTGCTGCGCTTTGCCCGCGACATGGCCGGCAAGGAGAACGAGGCCGCGCTGCTGGAGAAGACGAACGTCAACGGTGGCGCGATCGCGCTGGGGCACCCGCTGGGGGCCACCGGGGCGATGATCCTCGGGACGCTGATCGACGAGCTGCACCGCACCGGCGGGAAGTACGGCCTGGCGACCCTGTGCGTCGCCGGCGGGATGGGTATCGCAACGGTCGTGGAGGCCATCTAGATGTCAGAGAACATGATCAAGTGGGACAACCAGGACGGCATCGTCGTCCTGACGATGGACGACCCGAACCAGGGCGCCAACACGATGAACCAGCTCTACCTGGACTCGATGGGGGCGACGATCGAGCGTCTCGAGGCCGAGAAGGACGCGATCACGGGCGTCATCCTCACCTCGGCGAAGAAGACCTTCTTCGCCGGCGGGGACCTCAACGACCTGCGCAAGGTCAAGAAGGCCGACGCCGAGGAGTTCCGCACCTGGCTCGAGCAGGGCAAGTCCTACCTGCGCCGTCTGGAGACCCTCGGCAAGCCGGTGGTCGCGGCGATCAACGGCGCCGCCCTGGGCGGCGGTCTGGAGATCGCCCTGGCCACCCACCACCGGATCATCGTCGACCACCCCGGCGCGGTCACCGGGTTCCCCGAGGTCCAGCTCGGTCTGCTTCCCGGCGCCGGTGGCGTCGTGCGCTCGGTGCGCATGCTCGGCATCGCCCCCGCGCTGATGGGCCTGCTGCTCACCGGCACGCGGTGCAAGCCGGCCAAGGCCAAGGAGATGGGGATCGTCGACGAGGTCGTCGCCTCCGTCGACGAGCTCATCCCCGCGGCGAAGAAGTGGATCGCCGAGAATCCCGCGGCCCAACAGCCCTGGGATGCGGACAAGAAGTACAAGATCCCCGGCGGCACCCCGTCGACCCCAAGCCTGGCGGCGAACCTGCCCGCGTTCCCGGCGAACCTGCGCAAGCAGCTCAAGGGCGCGAACATGCCCGCGCCGCTGAACATCATGGCCGCGGCGGTCGAGGGTGCCCAGGTGTCCTTCGACGACGCTCTGGACATCGAGGGCCGCTACTTCGTCGAGCTCGCCACCGGTCAGGTGGCCAAGAACATGATCCAGGCGTTCTTCTTCGACCTCCAGCGCGTCAACGGCTCGCGTGGGCGGGCGGCTGACGTCGAGACCTACCAGGCCAAGAAGGTCGCCGTCCTCGGCGCGGGCATGATGGGGGCGGCGATCGCCTACCAGTGTGCGCTGTCCGGGATCGAGGTCGTGCTCAAGGACGTCTCGCTCGAGGCGGCCCAGCGCGGCAAGAGCTACTCCGAGAACCTCGTCAAGAAGGCCGTCGAGAAGGGCCGCACGACCGAGGAGAAGGGCCAGGCCCTGCTGGCTCGCATCCACCCGACCGCGGATGCGAACGACGCCGCGGGCGCCGATCTGGTCATCGAGGCCGTCTTCGAGGCCCCCGATGTGAAGCAGGCGGCGTGGAGCGAGATCGAGCCGATCGTCGCGGGCGACGCGCTGCTGGGCTCGAACACCTCGACGCTGCCGATCACCGGCCTGGCCGGCTACGTCAAGCGGCCCGAGGACTTCATCGGGATCCACTTCTTCTCCCCCGTGGACAAGATGCCGCTGGTCGAGCTGATCAAGGGCAAGGACACCGGCGATGAGGCGACGTATAAGGCGCTCGACTTCGTCAAGCAGATCAAGAAGACCCCGATTGTCGTCAACGACTCTCGCGGCTTCTTCACCTCACGGGTCATCGGGACCTTCGTCAACGAGGGCATCTCGATGCTCAAGGAGGGCGTCCCCGCGCCGAGCATCGAGCAGGCCACGAGCCAGGCCGGCTACCCCGCGCCGGTGCTCCAGCTCTCGGACGAGCTCAACCTCAAGCTGATGAAGAAGATCCGCGTCGCCGCCGAGGAGGCGGGCGAGTCCGCCGGCTTCGGCAACCCGGCGGCGATCGAGGTGATCGACGACATGCTGGAGAAGTTCGAGCGTCCCGGTCGCCTTGAGAAGAAGGGCTTCTACGAGTACGACGCCGAGTCGGGCAAGCGCCTGGGCCTCTGGAGCGGCTTGCGCGACGCCTTCCCGGCGGTGGCCGACCCGCGGTCGATCAACCTGCGTGACCTGGAGGAGCGGATGCTCTTCATCGAGTCGCTCGAGTCGGTCAAGTGCCGTGACGAGGGCGTCATCGAGTCGGTCGCCGACGCGAACATCGGCTCGATCATGGGCATCGGCTTCCCGGCCTGGACCGGCGGGGTGCTCCAGTACATCAACGGCTACGAGGGTGCGGACGGCACCGTCGGCCCGAAGGCGTTCGTCGCTCGGGCGCGTGAGCTGGCCGCGCAGTACGGCGAGCGCTTCGAGCCGCCGGCCTCGCTGGTCGAGATGGCCGAGCGTGGCGAGATCTACTCCGACGAGACCGAGCTGGCCGCGGTCTGAGTCCGAGCGTGACCCGGCCGGCGATCTGAGATTGACGGCCGGTGAAGGTCCGACCCCGGGGGTGGCTATGGGCTCACCCCCGGGGTCCGCGTCGTTAATGTGGGTCCGGATGCGTCCATTCACGTCTTGGCTCGTCCCGCTCCTGCTCGTCCTGGTGGCCTCCGGTCTGCTGGCGGGCTGTGGCAGTTCCACGCCGGGACGCACTCATGTCGGCGTGGTCCGCTCGACGCGTCCCGGCCCGCACACATCGACGGCCCCACGCCCGGTTTCGACCAAGGTGCGCAACGCCACGCCCCAGCCGGACTGGCGTCCCTACACCGGGCCGGTGCCGATCCTCGTCTACCACGACCTGGGGATCGCGCCGCCGACCGAGCCCTACCCCGGGCTCTACATGCCCTACCCGACCTTCGCGGCCGAGATGGCCTGGCTGCACTCCGCCGGGTATCAGGCGGTGACCCTGGATGAGGTGATGAACGCCTGGTACCACGGCGGCACGCTGCCGGCCAAGCCGATCGTCATCACCTTCGACAACGGCTACCCCCCGCAGGTGACCGAGGCCCCGCACGTAATGTCGAAGTACGGCTGGCCCGGTGTGCTCAACGAGATCACCCAGAACCATCTCTACAACTACCAGGTGGAGAGGGTGCTGCGCCTGGGCTGGGAGGTCGACTCCCACTCCGAGGTCCACTCCGACCTCACCATCGACACCCCGGCTGAGCTCCACGCCGAGGTGTTCGGCTCACGGGCCTTCCTCCAGCGGACCTTCCACATCCCGGTGAACTCCTTCTGCTACCCGTCCTCGAAGTACAACGCGACGGTGATCGCCGCGGTGAAGGCGGCCGGCTACACCAATGCGGTCACTGAGGGCAACGCGTACGCGACCCGTGCAGATCCCTACCTGCTGCCGCGCTTTGAGATGGAGACCGGCCTGCCCCAGCTCCAGGCCGACCTGGCCAGCCACGTCCTGGGGCCGTGAGCGGGGCCGCTCTCGAGATCCGCTGGGTCGACGGCCGCGTGGACTCCGGCGACGGCGGACGCCTCGAGGCGGCGATGCGGGCCGAGGTCGGGGCTCTCTATGACGGTCTGGACCTGCAGGCCGCGCACATGCCGGCGGCGGGTCCGACTGAGCTGAACCCGCCCCACGGGGTCTTCCTCGTCGGGTACGCCGACGGCGAGGCGGTCTGCTGCGGCGGTATCAAGCGCCTGGAGCCGGGGGTGTGTGAGTTCAAGCGCATGTTCGTGATCCCGGCGTGGCGGAGTCGGGGGGTGGGACGGCAGTTGTTGGGGGCGCTCGAGGCACGCGCCGTGCTGCTCGGCTTCACGGTGGCGCGCCTGGACACCGGACACCGCCAACCCGACGCCCAGCATCTCTACGCGAGCGCCGGCTACCGGGAGATCCCCAACTTCAACGCGAACAACGTGGCCACGTGGTTCGGGGAGAAGCGGCCGGCCTGAGACCACTGGGGGCCTGGCATTGATCCTCGGGGCTCGTCGCACGTAGAGGAGGCGGCGGCGTCCACCGAGGAGGCCGCACCTCACAGGAGAGGGCGATATGCGCAAGCTGCTGTTGCTCGGAGGGCTGCTGGCGGCCCTGGCCGTCCCCACCTTCGTCGGGTCCGCCCTCAGCCACAACACGTTCACCAGGGCCGGGGTCTACCACCTGTACTGCCAGGTGCACCCGACGATGATGATGCAGACGATCATCGTCCACTGAGGACGGACTGAGCCGAACTCAGCCCCGGAGTCACGCGTATGGAGCGCTGGCGGGGCTGAGTTCGCAGCACCCCGGCCGATCAGGCCGGGGTCCCGGCGTTCTCGAGCGCCAGCGCCGCGGCGTGGACGGCCGCGCGGGCGTCGGCCGGGGCCAGCACGGCGGCGTCGCCGGCCTCTTTGAGCAGCTCGCGCACCAGCCAGTCCTGGCCGGCGTAGCCGATCTCCACGACGACGGAGCCGTCGGCGTACTCACCCACCACGGTGCGCTCCTCCCGGGCCCAGCGGGCCCGCTCCGGGGCGATCCACACGCGGGCGCGGCGAGCGGCGCTCACCTCGCCGGTGCGCAGCCAGCCGTCGACCTCGGAGGCCGCCTCCGCCTCCGGCCGGGGCTCAAAGCTCTCCTCCAGGACGGTGGCGGACTTGATCCGGTCCAGGCGGAAGTGACGGACGTCCTCGCGCCGGGGGTCATAGCCGGCCACGTACCAGCCCTCGCGTCCGTTGACGAGCTTGTAGGGCTCGAGCACGCGGGTGACGAACTCGTCCTCGTTCTCCTTGTAGTACTCGAAGGAGAGCCGACGTCGGTTGGAGATGGCCTGGGCGATGACGGCGGAGATCTCCGCGTCGTCGGCGCCGGCGCGTCCAATGTGCAGACCCTCGCGGGCCGGGTCCTCGCCCAGGGCGGCGACGACCTTTGCCCGGACCGAGGAGAGCGAGCCGGCCGGGATGTGCTCGCCGATGAGGTCGATCGCCGCGATCAGCGCCTTGGCCTCCACGGGCAGCAGCCGCGCGGGCCGGGCGAAGGAGTCCCCGTAGGGCTCGGGGTCGACCTCGACGGACCCGTCGGGGAGGATCTCGGCGTAGAGCACGTAGGTTCCGGCCCCGAAGTTGACGACGTTGAGAACCTGGATGTCCTCGCGCAGCTCGCTGTCGCTCACCTTGAGACGGTCGCGCAGCTCCTGGGCCTGCAGTGGACGGCCGGAGCGGCCGTGGTCGATGAGGATGCTCGCCAGGGTCACCAGACGGGCAAAGCGCTCGGGTCGGATCCCCGACTCCGCGGCGTCGGTGTCCTCGGCGGGTCCGCTGGCGTCAGTGATCTCGCTCGTGACGGGCACGAATTCGGTTTCGGGCCCCAGCAGTGTCTCGGGCTCGCCGCTGTGGCGGCCGGCCACCATGGCGATGCGCTCCTGCGCCTCGGCGACGAGCTCGGGCGGGGAGATGATCCGGGCCTGGCCACGGAGGCCGAGCACCCAGGCGACGAGCTGACGCGCGTTGGCATACGGGGTGGTGAAGACGCGGTCACGGTCGTCATCGATGCCGTGCACGCCGTCCCCGCCGGCCCGGAACTCCCCGTAGTGGCCGAAGTGACGCTCGATCTGCCAGGCGATCCGCCCGGAGATGAGGATCTCCGCCGTGCCCACGGGGTCGCCGAACTGCCACTGGATGCGGTCCGCGTAGGCGCGCGGGTCGAAGTCCGCCGGCCGCTGGAAGTCGTGTTCGGCCTTGGTCGCGTAACCGACCTTGCCCCGGATGCGGGAGAGCCGGAAGACCCGGATGGCCGTGCGCTCGTGGGAGCGCCCGACGAGGTAGAACTGCCCACCCTGGTAGACGAGCTGGTACGGGTCGACCTTGCGCGTGCCCGTGTCGTCACGCTCCATCGTGTAGTAGTCAAAGACGACCGTCTTGCGGCGGAAGATGGCCGTCTCGATCTTGGCCAGGCGCTGAGAGACCTCATGGCCGCCGGCCGAGCCGGTGAGCCCCAGCTTGATCGTCGTCTGCACCGGTGAGGTGAGCGGGCTGGGTCGGCCCCAGGAGATCTGCTGGAGGGCCAGGCGCAGGGGCTCGGCATAGGCGAACTCACCGTCGAGCAGGTGCAGCGCGGTGCCCAGGGCGGCGAGCTCGGCGTCGGTGAACTCGATCGGGGAAAGGTGGAAGTTCTCCGGGGGCAGGCTGTAGTTCTCCTGCTCGACCTGACCGTCGGCGGGCTTCTCCACCGACAGGACGATGCCGAGGGACTCGAGCTCGGAGCGGTCGGCGTAGAAGCGCCGGGCGAAGGCGTCCTCGTTCATCGCGCTGTAGCCCTCGACGTCACGGCGGATCTCCGGCGCGGTGACCGGTCGCCGCTCCGCCATCAGATACGAGATGAGCGACAGCTGGCGGATCAGCTTCTCGGTGTCCTTGGCCATTGCCCCCACTGTAAAGCGGCGCCCGAGGCGGCCGGACGGAGCACCTGGGGCCCGGACGCAAATTGCGGGTTTCGGGGTTCGGTCCCCGGAGGGGTGGACGGAGCGGGCCGCGCGGGCCGAGGGGACGCGGCGGAGGGGACGCGGGACTAGGCGGCGCGGGCGCGGCTCGCCCCGAGCACCCCGGGATCGCCCGCCGCTGACGGGCCTCCGGGGGCGAACCAGGCTGAGGTGCCCAATCCCCGGTCAAAGCCGGCCCACAGCGCGCCGACGTCGAGGCCCGCCTCGATCCGGTCGAAGCTGCCGAGCTTGGAGCCGAGGTTGTCGGCCATGTGCACGAGCGTCGCCTCCCGGGTGGCCGGGACCACCGGGCTGCCGAACTCGAGGCAGCCATGGTGGCTGAGGATGATGTGGAGCAGGCCCTGGGCGAGCTCCTCGGGGAAGCCGGGCAGTTCCGCGATCGCGCTGCGGATGCGGAAGTACCCCAGGGCGATCTCCCCGTGGAGGCGGCCGAGGTCGGACATCTCAATCTGCTCACCGTCGATCGTGTACGCGTCCACCTTGCCGATGTCGTGCAGCAGCGCACCGGTCAACGCGAGGTCACGATGGATCGACCCGAACACGGCGGAGATCGCGCTCACCGCCTGAGCGACGGTGAGACAGTGCTCGAGCAGGCCGTGGCGGTAGGCCTGATGGATGCGCTTGGCCGCCGGGGCCTCGCGATAGAGCGCCCATGTCGTGGTCCCGGGGCCCAGCAGGTGCTCGAGCACCGCGCTCAGATGGGGACTCTGCACCGTGAGGATGAGCTCACGCAGATCCGCTTCCATCTGGCCGACGGGTCGGGACGGACCGTTCATCGTGCGCGGAACCCTAGAGCGGGTCCCGGACAGCCTCAGAGTCCGACCGGGTGGCGGATCGTGAAGCTGGGCAGGTCGCCCTCGTCGGCGGAGCGGTTGGACCACCGCGTCCCCGTCTCAGCCAGGGCGACTGTGTCGAAACGCAGCCCGGCGATGTAGGCGAAGGTGTGCCCGGCGTTGGCGTAGATGGTGATCCACTTGCCGGGGCCCCCGGCGCCGAAGGACTCCAGCTGACCCGAGGTCTCGGTGCCGTTGAGCAGACCCGCTGCGGCGAGGATGAAAGACAGCGACCCCGAGCAGTCATAGCCGTTGTCGACGTAGCGTCCGTGTCCACCGCCCCAGATGTAGGGCAGGTGGGCGATCTCGTTGCCCGCCTCGATTGCCGCCACCACGGGGGCGGGCGCGTTGGCCGGGGGGATCGCCAGGCCGGAGGCGGTGAGAGTCGCCCGGTTGGGATCCGGGTTGATGCCGCTGGCGGCGAGCTCGCGCTCGACCTGGGCGTTGGAGACCGGCTGCTGCAGTGGGGTGCCCGGGGTGGGGGTGACGCTCACCTCGCCGGCGCCGGCGCCGGCGCTCGCGGTGGCACCGACGGCGCCGCCCGCCGCGCCGGCACCCGCGCCGCCCGGAGCGGCGGGGATCACGCCGGCGACCGGCTGGACGACCTGGGGCCGGCCGTGCAGGGCGACCGGACCCACGGCGGCGGAGTTCGCCTCCGCGGCGCTCGCGCCGTGGGTCACGCTCGAGCCGCAGCCGGCGAGCCCGGCCGCGAGCAGCACGAGCAGCAGGGGAAGCATGAGGAACCGCCGGTGGCCGACCCGGAACACCGGGCCAGTATGACGTGCCCGGGTGGCGGGGCTCAAGGGCGAACGCTGAGCTCCGCCCCGGCGCCGCGCGCTCCGGCGCCGCACGCCCGGGCTCACGGACGAACGCGCACCTCCGCCCGGGCTCACGGACGAACGCGCACCTCCGCCCGGGCTTGAGGCCGACTCGGGAGGCTCAGGCCCGTGTGCTGGCCGACCGCTGGGGGCCGGCCAGCCGCGTCATGGTGACGCTCGCCTCCAGGGTCGCCGTGGCGGTGCCGCGGTAGACGCCCTTGATCGGCGGCACATCCCCGTAGTGGCGGCCGTGGCCGATCTTCACGTGGTTGACGCCGCTGAGTGAGCGGTTGGTCGGATCGACGCCGACCCACACGGTGTCGCCGCTCTCCTCGGGGATCAGCGCCTCGATCCAGGCGTGGGTGTCGACCTCGACGGAGGCGCCCGGCTCCGGCTCCTCGCCGGCGTCGCGACCACCGTCGGTGAAGAGGTACCCCGAGACGTACCGCGCGGCGAGGCCGTGGTGGCGCAGCAGGCACAGCCCGAGGTGGACGAAGTCCTGGCACACCCCGGCACCGCCGTCGAGCACGGCGGCCAGCGGGGAGTCGACGTAGGTGGCGCCCCGGCGGTACTCGAAGCGGTCGGGGATCGCCTCGGCCACGGTGAGGGCGAGGGCCAGCGGGTTGGCCTGGCCGGCCGTCCCGGCGAGCAGCGCCTCGAGCACCGGGTGCCCGGCGGCGTCGTCGGTCTGAAGCAGGAACTCGCCGGCGCTCTCGCGGTACTCCGGGCTCGCCGCCGCCGACCAGGACCCGCGGGGCGGCTCAGGCGGAGGCAGGGTGGCCACCTGACAGCGCACGTCGATGGCGAGCTCGCGGTGGGGCCGGGTCACCTCGAACTCCACCACCTCGGTGCCGAAGTAGTCGTCGTGGCGCTGCAGCCGGGCGTCGGGGGAGACGCGCACGGAGAACTCCTCCACGCGCTGGCGGGAGTTGGCCGCCGGACGCACGCGCAGGGCGTTGAGGTTGTCCACCACTTCGGCGTCGTAGCCGTAGCGGGTGAGGTAGCGGATCCCGAAGGCGGTCTCACGCGGGCGATCGGTGCTCACAGCCGGCACCTCATCACACGTGCACCGCGACCAGCGCGGCCACGGCGAAGTAGCGCTCGTCGATCGCCCGGTCGATCAGCGCGAGCTCCTCCTGGACCTGGGCGAGCAGGTCATCGAGGCTGGAGATCTGCTCGGGCATGCGCCGCTGCAGCTCGAGGTCGGCCATCAGCCGACCCAGGCGCAGCACCGGCGGTGAGGACCGGGGCGCGACGTCGGCGCGCTCCAGGGCCTCGCGCAGCTCGTCCAGCGATGAGGCGACCGAGCCGGGATAGGTGCGCTCATAGAGCAGGAAGCGCACGACGCGGCGCAACTCCGGGGCCTGGCGCACCGCGCGGCGGTAGGCCTGGAAGCCGCCGACGGCCTGGAGCAGCGCGAGGGCCTCACCCTGATGGCTGTCGGGATCGTCCTCGACGGCGTGGGCCCTGGACATCCCCTGGGGCACGGACACCCGCAGCATCCGCAGGACCATGTCCGCGGCCTCGATCCGGCCGCCGGCCTGGAGGAAGGCACGGCCCTCGTCGGCGAGCATCGTCCGCTCGGCGAGGCCCCAGAAGAGCCCGCAGCGCTCCTTCACCTCCTGATAGACCGAGTAGGGGCCGGTGGCCAGGGCGGCCTGGAGGTCATAGCGCCCCAGTGACAGGTAGAAGCCGTTGAGCGCCTCCCACATCTCGGTGGAGATGACGTCACGCAGGGTGCGGGCCCGTTCACGTCCGCGGTACACGCAGGAGACGACCGAGGCGGGGCTCGAGGTCTCCAGCGTGAGCAGCGGGGCGATCTCCGCGCGCCCGAGCGGACCTGTCCCGCCGGCCAGAACCACCGCGCCGGCCGTGACGTCGGCCCGCCCGCGCTCGGTGTCCCGCTCGGAGGGGTCGGCGGCGGGCTCCTCCCCCGTCTCCTCGCCGGGGGCCGGCGGCTTGGCCCCGATGACCGCGAGCACGCCCTCCCAGGAGAGGGCCACCCCGCGTGAGCCGGCCCCCACCACGTCCGCGTGGAAGGCGCCGTCGAGCATGCGCGCGGTCTGCTCGGCACGGACGAGGTCACGGCCGAGCCAGAAGAGCTCCTGGGCGATCCGCGCGAGCATCAGCTTCTCCCGGCGGCCCCGCCGCTCTGCTGCTGTTGCTGGGCCTGGCCGTGCCAGCCGCCGTAGCGGATGTCGGGCAGGCGCGGGGGCTGGCGGGGGGCGAGCATCGCGCCAGCGGGGAGCTCGGCCGGTTCGCCGTCGTCGAGCACCCAGGTGTCCTTGGACCCGCCGCCCTGGGAGGAGTTGACGATCATCGAGCCCTCGCGCAGGGCCACCCGGGTGAGGCCGCCGGGCACGATCCGGATCTCGTCACCGAAGACGGCAAACGGCCGCAGGTCGACGTGGCGCGGGGAGAGCCGCCCGCCCACTTCGGTGGGGACGGTGGAGAGGTGGACGAGCTCCTGGGCGATGAAGCGCTCGGGCTGGGCCTCGATGAGCCGCCGCTGCGCCTCGCGCTCCTCCGCGGAGGCCTGGGGCCCGATGAAGACGCCCTTGCCCCCCGACTCCGAGGTCGGCTTGACGACGAGCTCGGAGAGGCGCTCGAGCACCATCTTGCGGGTCATGTCGTCGTGGACGAAGTAGGTCGGGACGTTGGCGAGGATCGGCTCTTCGCCCAGGTAGAAGCGGACCATCTCCGGCACGTAGTGGTAGATCGCCTTGTCGTCGGCTACACCCGTGCCGACCGCGTTGGCGATCGCCACCGTCCCGGCGCGGTAGGCGCGGATCAGCCCGGGCACGCCGAGGGTCGAGTCGGCGCGGAACTCCAGCGGGTCGATGAAGTCGTCGTCCAGGCGCCGGTAGATCGTGTGCACCCGCTGGAGCCCGGCGGTCGTGCGCATGTACACGGTCGCGTCGCGGACGACCAGGTCGGAGGCCTCGACCAGCTCGATCCCCATCTCCCGGGCGAGGAAGGCATGCTCGAAGTAGGCCGAGTTGAGGCTGCCCGGCGTCCACACGACGACCGTCGGCTCGCCGTCGGAGACGGGGGCGACGGCCTTGAGCGCCTCGAGCAGGAGGCTCGGGTACTGCGAGACCGGCCGCACGCGGTGGCCGGCGAACAGCTCGGGCATCAGCCGGGTCATGGCGATGCGGTTCTCGAGCACGTAGGAGATGCCCGAGGGTGTCCGCACGTTGTCCTCGAGCACGCGCCAGACCCCGTCGCCCCCGCGCACGAGATCACAGCCGCTCACGTGGGTGTAGACCCCACCGGGGGCGCGGATGCCGTGGACGGGCCGGGCGAAGGAGGGCCGTGAGACGATCAGCGACCAGGGGACCTTGCCCGCGCGGACGATGTCGCGCCCGTGGTAGACGTCGTCGACGAACGCGTTGAGCGCTCGGATCCGCTGAGCCAGGCCGCGCTTGATGACCGTCCACTCCTCCGCGGTGAGCACGCGCGGGACGAGGTCCAGGGGGAACGGGCGATCCCGGCGGTTGCCGTCCTCGGAGGGCACCTCGAAGGTGATCCCCTGCTGCATGAAGATCGAGTCGCGGCGGTGGCCGGCGGCGGTGAGGGCGTCGGCGCCGAGCCGCTGCAGGGAGGCGATCAGCCCGTGCACGTGGGGCCGCGGGCGGCCGTCGGCCTCGAGCAGCTCGTCGAGGGAACCGGTGGGGACCTCGTAGTCGCTGATCGGGGTCGGCTCGTCCACGGCCGGCCAGACACTATTGGCCTGTCCCGGCTCAGCGGAAGGCCCGGACGGCCAATCCCCCGGTGGGTTGGTTGGCCAAGTGGACAAGCTGAGCTCCTCTCGCTGCGTGGTGCCTCGGGACAAAGTACGGCAGCCGTTGCGGCACTGCCCGTCGCCCGGCACGGCCCCGGACACTACCCTTCGCCGGACTTCACGATGCGGGTTCTCATCACGGGTGCAGCCGGAATGCTCGGCCAGGACGTCCAGCGGGCCGCGCGCGCAGCCGGCCATGAGGTGGTCGGCTGCAGCCGCGAGGAGCTCGACATCGCCGCGGCGGACGCGGTCGCCGTGGCCCGTGGGGGCCACGCGCCCGAGGTGGTCGTCAACTGCGCCGCCTATACGAAGGTCGACCAGGCCGAGGACGAGCCCGCGGCCGCCCACCGCGTCAACGCCGAGGGGCCGGCGGTGCTCGCCCGGGCCTGTGGGGCGGTCGGCGCGTGGCTCGTCCATGTTTCCACCGACTATGTCTTCGCCGGGGACCGGGCGCAGCCCTACGTGGAGTCCGACCCCGTCGGGCCGCGTTCGGTGTACGGACAGAGCAAGCTCGCCGGGGAGCGGGCGGTCCGCGCGGCCCTGCCCGACACCCACACGATCGTGCGCACGGCCTGGCTGTTCGGGACCGGGGGACCGTGCTTCCCCGGGACGATCCTGCGCGCGGCGGCGACGCGGCCGGTGCTGCGCGTCGTCGATGACCAGATCGGCTCGCCGACCTTCACGGGCCACCTCGCCCCCGCGCTGGTCGATCTGGCGCAGCGCCGCGACATCGTCGGAGTGGCCCACGTGGCGGGCGCGGGCGCCTGCTCCTGGTGTGAGTTCGCCGCCGCCATCGTCGCCGCCGCCGGGGACGCGGTGAGCGCCACGGTCGCGCCGTGCACGACGGCCGAATACCCGACCCGCGCGCCACGGCCGGCCTTCTCCGTGCTGAGGAGCGAGCGCGCCGGGGTGCCCGTGCTCGCGGACTGGCGCAGCGGTCTGGCCGACTACATGGCGGCTCGAGCGACCCCGGAGGGACAGCGCGCATGAGGATCCTCGTCACCGGCGGGGCCGGCTTCATCGGCTCCAACTTCGTCCGCCACGTCCACCGGGAGCGGCCGGACTGGGAGATTGTCGTCTATGACCTGCTCACCTATGCCGG
>DASSZV010000115.1:0-26685 GCA_035702765.1 Solirubrobacteraceae bacterium | reverse complement strand
GGCCAAACCGTCGTTGGATGCGTTGGGTCCGGTGGCGCCGTTGGCGCGTCCGGCGTTGGCGGATCTGACGGGGTTGTCGGGTCCGTTGATCCGGTTGCTGGCCCGGGCGCCTGGGGTGTTGGGGGAGGCCAACCGCGCCCTTCCCGACATCACCACGTTCGTCAGGGGCGCGCGTCCGGTCGTCAACTCCCTGCTGCCGGCCGCCCAGCAACTGGCTCCGGTCATCAACATCGTCGCCGACTACCGCTCCCAACTGGTCCTCGGCATGGCCGACCTCGCGGGGATCCTCAACGCGCAGTCCAGCGCGAATACGACCTCCGACGCCCTTGGGGTACCCGCCGGGCAGGCGAAGTACCTGCGGCAGGTGCTGACGCTGGGACCGGACACGATGTGGGGCCAGACCACGCGCAGCCCGGCCGAGCGCACCAACACGTACTTTGCGCCCGGCGCGCTGGAGGCGGTGGGGCACGGCGGCGAGCAGGCGGCCTCCTGCGCGGGGACGGGCAGCGGCAACGTGCCCTGTCAGCTCCAGCCCGCGTACGCCTGGGGCCACGGGATCGCCGCCAGCTACTACCCACACGTCACGGCGGCGCGGCCGTGAGCGCCGCCTCCGTCATGGCGCGCCTTGACGTGCGCGGGGAGCCGACCCGCCCGTGAGCAGCGAGGAACCCCGCCCCGTGGGGGCCGGACTCTGCGACCGCTGCGCGCACCAGCAGAGGGTGGGGACCACCCGGGGGTCGATGTTCTCCCTGTGTCGGCGCTCGCGCGACGAGCCCGAGCGTTTCCCGCGCTACCCGCGGATCCCGGTGCTCGCCTGCCCGGGCTTCACTGCGCGGGAAGCGGGTTGAGCACGAGCAGGCTGCTGCCCGTCTGCTGGGTCTCGGTGCGCTCAGAGAAGAGGTTGCGGCTGGTCACCTGATCGACGAGACCCGCCTCGGGGGTCCGCTTCCACGTCGGCAGCTGGGCGACCGTCGGGGGAAGATCCTGCAGCGTCGTGGTGATCGGCGCCTGCAGGAGTGGGGCGAGTTCGGGGCGCTGGAAGAGGACGGCGACGACCACCGGCTTGGCGTGTGCGCGGGCGCTGGAGCGGCCAGGGGGGAGCACGGCCACGACGTTCTGGGCGCGGGGCAGATAGCGGAAGGTGTAGAGCGCGAGCTCCAGCGCCTCCCGCCGCAGCAGCAGCAGCCGCAGCGTCGAGGGCCGCCCGGCGAGGCTGCAGTCCGCCCCGCCCTGGCCGCAGAGGTCATAGGCCACGGTCTGGCCCGGAAGCGGCCGCAGCGTCCCCCCCGAGCTCGAGCCCGAGCTCGAGCTCGGCAGGTCCAGGGCGACGGTGAGCCCGTTCCCGGTGAACGTCCCCGTGGTGGCGTTCAGCTGGGTGACGTTGATCGGGGTGATCACCGTGAGCTGCTGGGTGGTGGAGAGCCGGTAGAAGGGGGCGACGTAGTCGGCGATCTGAGCGGCGCCCGCGTTTCCCGTGCTCGACGGGCGCCAGGTCGACCACGGGACGGTCACGCCAGCCGAGGCTCCGGGGCCGCCGCCGGCTGTGCGGTTGGCCTGGGAGACGAGCACCGCGGCGGCCACGGCGAGGGCGCCGACGGCGATGCCGATCAGCCCAGCGAGCACGACCCGGAACCGGTCCGCGTGGGCCGAGCGCACCGGAGAGGCGGAGCGGCGCCGGCGGGCGAGGAGCGAGCGGGCCTCCCCTGCGCGAGGGGGCCCGGTAGAGGACTCGGCGGCGGGATTCAGATCGTCGGCCATGTCGCGTCGTCGCCGAGGTCGATCTCGGGCCGGGTGAGCCCGACGGAGTTGAGCAGGGCGATCACGTCGTCGCCGTGGATCTCCTTGCGCTCGGAGAGCTGGTCGGCGATCCGCTCGACCTGGGCGCGGTTGGTCGCCATCAGGCTGTAGGCGGTGACATAGGCCTGACCGAGCAGGATCGCCGCTCCGCGACGCTTCTCGGGAGAGTTGAGCACTGCGGCGAGCGGGTCGGGAGTGAGCATCGAGTCGACCGACGCGCGGCTCATGAGCTGGTTGCCGATCTGCTCCAACCGGCGTGAGGCGAGCGCCTGGCGGTCACGCACCGCGTCGCTCGCAGGGCCGTTGCGGGCGCCCCCGCTGGCGCTCCCGCCCGGCAGCAGACCCGCGCCCAGGCGCCCGAGCGGCCCGCCCGTCGCCTCCTGGCGCTCCACGGGCAGATCGTCCGAGGGTTCCCGGCGGGGCTGGAGAGCAAAGGCGACGGGGTCCGGTCCCATACCCCAGATCCCGACCATCGCGGCGGCGGTGCGGGTCGCTGACTGCAGGTCCCCGGAGACGCCCTGGGAGTTCTCGCCGTAGAAGACATGCTCGGCCGCCATCGCGCCCAGGGTCATCACGAGGCTGCCCATGACCCGACTGCGGAAGTGGGAGAACCGCTCATCCTTGTCCATCCCCTGGTAGTGGCCGAGCGAGCCTCCGCGCATGCGGATGGACAGCCGGGTGGAGAGGATCTCGTCCCCGAGGTAGACGTGGCCGGCCGCGGCATGACCGGCCTCATGGATGGCCACGGCGCGGGTCTCCTCGGGGATGTACTCGATGTTCGTGGCGGTGCCCGCCTCGACCGTGGTCATCGCCTCGAGGATGTCCCGCCGGGAGAACACCGGACGTCCCTCGGCCTGGGCGATCGTGAGGGCCATTGAACAGGACTGCTCGATCATCGCCGGGGAGTAGCCGCTGGTGATTCGGGCCAGCTCGTCCCGGCCGTGGTCGGTATCGAGGTCCGGCTCATGATCGACCCGGGAGATGTAGAGGTCGAAGATGTCCTTGCGATCCTCCTTGGTGGGCGTGCGGAACCAGATGTGGCGGCCCATGCGACCCGGCCGCGTCAGCGCCGGATCGAGTGCCTCGATCGGCACGTTGCAGGCCCCGATGAAGTAGATCTCCTCCGTGCGGGGCTTGGCCGGGGGCAGGCGCAGAGCGGCGCCGCCGACCCGCTGGGGGATGAGGAAGGTCGCGTCCAGGAGCGTGTTCACCCGGTTGGTCCACCATTTGCGCAGGGCGGGCGGCTCGTTCATCCCGTCCATCACCACGAGCAGCGCGTTGAGCGCGTTGCCCTGATAGCCCATGAACGGCATGGCAGCGTTCACCCGTGCGGCCACCCGGGTGCCCAGTCCGGTGCGCGCCCCGGGGGCGACCGCACGGCGGGCGAAGAGCTGCTCGCGCCACTGACGCGTCTCGATGATCACGTCGCCGGAGGCGGTGAGGGCGCCGTGGGGACCGTGGAAGTTGAGATCGCTCAGTGACGTCGGCCCCATGGCCGACGTCAGCGTCGCACCCGGCCCGGTCATGCTCGTCCCCAGCGCCTGACGGCGCATGCCGACGGCGTCGATCTCATCGATGAAGACGATGCACTGGCCGCCCCACTTGCGCGCGAGCCGGCGCGCGCGCCGGGCCAGCAGCCACACCGTCAGGGTGTCCATGCCGATGAACATCCCCGCGAAGCCGGAGCCCGGGATGGTGACGAAGGGGCAGTTGAACGAGGTGGCGATGGCCTTGGAGATCATCGTCTTGCCCGTGCCCGGCGCCCCGAGGAAGAGCAGGCCGCGCTCACGCTTGCCGCCGGCCTTCTCGAACTCCTCGCCGGACTGCCAGAGGGTGATGACGCGCGAGATCTCCTGCTTGGCGTCGGCCTGGCCGCGCACGTCGGAGAGCTTCACGCCCCAGGAGGCGTCACCGGGCTCGTAGCTCTTGATCGAGCGCGCCGACATGAGCGCGAACGGCCCGATGAAGATGAGCACGTTGATGAGCAGGAACAGTGGGATCTCGATGGCCAGCTGGATGAACTGGAGCAGGATCTGGGGGAGATCCTGAGCCGGCAGTACGGCGTGCAGCTCCCGGCCCGGATGCCAGAAGTCGCTCACACCCCCGACGGACCCCATCACGTTGCAGATGACCAGGTAGAGCAGGTAGAACACGAAGCCGACCACCGCAAGGGTGGGGATCCGTCGCCACCAGGTGCGCCAGAACCAGTAGCGGCGCCGGGAGATGATGTCCTCGGCCTTGAGCTCGGAGTCGCCGCCGAGCAGGCTGGGGGAGGGGATGAGGCGACGCACGATCACCTCGACGAGCCCGCGGAAGAGGACGATGGCCACGAGGGTGAGCAGGGCCGCAGCGGGCACGCTCACGTGGTTGGAGTCGTGCAGGACGAGGTAGAAGGCGGGCGCAGTGAGCAGGGCGACGAGCGTCGCGGCGCGGGTCATTGCGCGCCACTCGCGGGCGAGCGCCGTGGTCTGCTGTGGAGCCCGAAAGGCCCCCGTCTCCTCTGCGTAGGACATGCCCTCCCCGGAGGTTACCGGCCGGGGGCGCGATCGCCGCGGTCCGACCCGCTCGGGGCCCGTCTACGCTTGGCTCCATGGGTTCGCTCACCACCCGTTTCCGCTCGCTCTGGATCCTCGGCGGCGGCCTCGCGATCGTCGCGGGCATCGCCGCGTTCGCGCTCGAGGCGGCCATCCGCCCGGGGCATCCCTGCACCACCGGAGCCCCCCGCCACGGTGTGCTCTATTTCGTGCTCTTCATCGCCTTCGCCCTCGTCCCGGGAGTGGTCGTCGGCACGGTCGCGCGCGTGAGCGGCCGCGGGGGCGAGGACACGGTGGGTCCCTTCGTGCTCGCGCTCTGCCTGAGCGTCGTGTTCGTCTTCGGCGGTCTGCTGGCCGGCTGGGGCGGGCACGGCTGCATCACCTAGCGGGTCCGCCGGCCCCCCTCTGGTCCACACCACGTCGAGTCCAGTCGCCCGGCGGGGCCGAGCCACGGCTTCCGCCTCCGGCGCGGTCGAGCCACCCTGGTAGATCGGGCGCCGCGGGGGTAGCGTTGGCATCTATGAGCTCCTCACGGGATCCGGAATCGCACCCAGAGACGGCCGCGGCCGCGGCCCCGAGCAGTGACCCGTCCCCGGCGGTGCCCGCATCCGCCGATCCTGGTGAGGCATCCGGGATCGCTGCGCCGGTGCCCGCCGGCGCAGCCGGGTCCCGACTCGGCCGGCGTGAGCGGGCGCCGCGCCAGACGCTCGCGGGCCGGGTGTGGGTGGCCATCGCGGTCGCCGCGGTCCTGCTCGTGCTGCTCATCATCTTCATCGCTGAGAACTCCCAGCGGGTGACGGTCTCCTTCCTCGGCGCCCACGGGCACATCTCCGAGGCGCTGGCCCTGCTCATCGCCGTGGTCGTGGGCATCGCCATCACGCTGCTCGTCGGCAGCGCGCGGATCGTCCAGCTCTCCCGTCAGGTGCGGCGCGAGCGTCGCCGGAGCCAACGCAAGGCATGATTGCCAGCCCAGTCGGGGTTCCGGGTGCGGATGGCCGGTGAGCAGGGATCGGCCGGGCGGCTGAGACGGCCGAGAGTGACGGTCATTACACTTGAGCCCAGAGCCGACGCCCGTGTCGGTTAAGTCGCCTGAGTCTCACCCGGTGACCCGTGCCCCGCGGGCGGACACCCGTTGTCGCAACCGCTAAGGAGTGGAGAACCCCATGGCCACCACCACCCAGGTGTCGGAGAAGGAGGCCCGCGAGGTCGCCGAAGCCGCGCGCGAAGCCGATTGGAAGCTGCCCAGCTTCGGCAAGGAGCTGTACCTCGGCAACTTCCGCTTCGACCTGATCCACCCCCAACCGAAGCTCGACCCCTCCGCGGTCGAGAAGGGCGAGCAGTTTCTCACCGGTCTGCGAGAGTTCCTCACGTCCTCGGTCGACCCGCTCGAGATCGAGCGCGAGGCCAAGATCCCCGCCCACGTCATCGACGGACTGAAGAAGCTCGGTGCGATGGGCATGAAGGTGCCCGAGGAGTACGGCGGGCTCGGGCTCTCCCAGGTGTACTACAACAAGGCGCTCGCGCTCGTCGGCGTGTGGCACTCCGCCCTCGCCACGCTGCTCTCGGCTCACCAGTCGATCGGCCTGGGTGAGCCGCTGCGCATGTTCGGCTCCGAGGCCCAGAAACGCGAATGGCTGCCTAAGGTGGCCAAGGACCACATCTCCGCCTTTCTGCTCACCGAGCCCGACGTCGGCTCGGACCCGGCCCGCCTCGGGACCACCGCCACCCCAGTGGAGGGCGGCTATCGCCTCAACGGCAAGAAGCTGTGGGCGACCAACGGGGTCATCGCCGACGTCGTCATCGTCATGGCGAAGGTGCCCAAGGGCATCGACGGGCACAAGGGCGGCATCTCGGCCTTCATCCTGGCCACCGACAGCGACGGCGTGTCGATCCTCACCCGCAACCAGTTCATGGGCCTGCGCGGGATCGAGAACTCGGTCACCAAGCTCGAGGACGTCTTCGTGCCCACCGAGGCGCTGGTCGGCCGCGAGGGCGACGGCCTCAAGATCGCCCTTTCCACGCTGAACACCGGGCGTCTCGCCCTCCCCGCGATCTGCGTTGGCACGGCCAAGTGGGCCACCAAGATCGCCCGCGAGTGGGGCAACGAGCGCACCCAGTGGGGACGGCCGGTCGGCCAGCACGACGCCGTGGCGCAGAAGATCGCTTTCATCGCCGGTTCGGCCTTCGGTCTCGAGGCGATGCTCGACGTCGCCTCGCGGCTGGCCGACGACAAGTCCAACGACATCCGCATCGAGGCGGCGATCGCCAAGCTCTACGGCTCCGAGCTCGGCTGGAAGGTCATCGACGAGCTTGTCCAGGTCCGCGGTGGCCGCGGCTATGAGACAGCGGCGTCGCTGAAGGCCCGCGGCGAGAAACCGGTCCCCGTCGAGCAGGTGTTCCGCGACATGCGGATCAACCGCACCTTTGAGGGATCGACCGAGATCATGCATCTGCTCATCGCCCGTGAGGCGGTCGACCAGCATCTCGCGGTGGCCGGCGACATCCTCGATCCCGAGACGGGTCTGGGGGACAAGGCCAAGGCGGCCAAGGCGGCCGCGGCCTTCTACGCCAGGTGGCTGCCCAAGCTGGCCACCGGCGAGGGCCACAACCCGAGCTCGTTCAGCGAGTTCGGGTCCCTGGGCAAGCACCTGCGCTACGTCGAGCGGCACTCGCGCCGCCTGGCCCGCCAGACGTTCTACGGGATGACCCGCTACCAGGCCGGGCTTGAGTATCGCCAGGCGTACCTGGGACGCATCGTCGACATCGGCGCGGAGCTGTTCGCGATCTCCGCCGCGGTGGCGTACGCCGACACGATCGGCCGTGAGCATCCCGAGCGCCGTCAGGAGGCGATCGAGCTCGCCGACCTGTTCGCCTTTCAGGCCCGGCACCGTGCCGACACCCTCTTCCAGGAGCTGTGGACGAACACTGACGATGAGAACTCGGCCGCAGCCAAGGGCGTGCTCGCCGGCCGCTATCAGTGGCTCGAGGAGGGGATCATCGACCCCTCCGGAGACGGCCCGCTGTTGGGCGCCAACGCCTGAGTCGACCCGATCGCTGAGCTGGGTGGCGGCGGGCTGGCCCGTGGGGGCCGGCCCGCCGTCCGCGCGACCGGGGGGTCGACCGGGGGGTGGAACCTAGGCGCGTGCGACCGCGGGGTCGACGCGACCGGCGTGCTCACTGATGAGTTCGACGATCCGCGGTCGGACCCCGCGCGGCAGCTCATGCCCCATCCCGGGAATGGTGACCAGCCGGGCCTCGGGGATCGCCCGGGCGGTCGCCCGCCCGCCGCTGGGGTGGACCATGCGGTCCCGGTCGCCGTGGATGACGAGCGTCGGAGCGGTGATCGTGGCGATCTCCCGTGTGCGGTTGCCGCTCTTGTAGATGGCCCCGATCTGGCGGGCCGTGCCCCGGTGCGCCCGGGACCCGTCGCCGCGGTCCCAGGCTTGGAGCGCCAGGGCGCGGAGCTCCTCCTCGTCGAGCGGGAAGCCGGCCGACCCGATGATCCGGAACATCGCCACGACGGAGTCGGCACTCGCCTCGCGCTCGCGTTCCGGCGGCCGGGCGATGCGCGCCAGCGCGGCCGGTGCGACCCACCCGTTGAGTAGATGACCGGTGTTGGAGAAGATCGAGGTGAGGCTGATCGTCCGCTGCCGGTGGCGGGCCGCGATGGTCTGGGCGATCATGCCGCCCATGGACATGCCGACGACGTGGACGCGCTCGCGGCCAAGGTGATCGAGGACGGCCACGGCGTCGTCGGCCATGTCGGCGAGGGTGTACTGCTCGGGCGCAAAGGTGCGCAGGATCTGGCGCCAGAGCGCGGGCGGACGCAGGCTGTCCACGCGGGAGGAGCGGCCGCTGTCGCGGTTGTCGACGCGGATGACGAAGAAGCCGCCTGCGACGAGCGCCTCGACGAGATCCACGGGCCAGGAGATGAGCTGCTGGCCGAGTCCGGCGAGGAGCAGGATCGCCGGGGCGTCGGGATCGCCCTCGGTGCGAAAGCAGATCCTCAGCCCAGCCGGGGTATCGGCGAACTGGTCGAGGTCCGTTGATGCAGACATGCCGTTGTGTGTAGCGCAGCGGCCGGGCGGGTCGTCCAGCGACCCGCCGAGATGCATCGAGGGCCCCGAAGCTTCGGGGCCCTCGATGTGTTCCCAGTGCGCGCGAGAGGACTCGAACCTCCACAGGATTGCTCCCACAAGGCCCTCAACCTTGCGCGTCTACCAATTCCGCCACGCGCGCCGGGGGCGGTGAGTATAGCCGTGGGAAGGGTTCCGTCCGGCGGCGGAGTATCTTTCGAACACATGTTCGACGCACACGACACCGACCGCAACGGAGGGGGTGGCTGAGGTGGACCTCACCAAGCGACAGCAGGAGATCTTCGACTTCATCAGGCGCTATTCGCAGGAGAACGGCTATCCCCCGACGGTGCGTGACATCGGGCGGGCGGTCGGCCTCGCCTCCTCCTCGACCGTGCACGCCCACCTGGCCAATCTGGAGAAGCTCGGACTCCTGCGTCGCGATCCCACCAAGCCGCGCGCCCTAGAGCTTTTGGACCGGGCCGCCGGCGGGGTGCGGGCGCTTGTCGAGGGAACCGGACTGCCCCTGCTGGGTCAGGTTGCCGCCGGTGCGCCGCTGCTCGCCGAGGAGAACATTGAGGAGTATGTGCCGACGCCGCAGGTCGCCGGCGGTCGGGACGGTGAGTACCTGCTGAGGATCCGCGGCGAGTCGATGAAGGACGCCGGCATCCTCAACGGCGATCTTGTCGTCGTCCGCCGGCAGGAGTCGGCACGGGACGGTGACATCGTCGTCGCGCTCGTCGGCGAGGAGGCTGAGGCGACGGTGAAGCGCTTCTTCCAGGAGAGCGACCATGTGCGCCTGCAGCCCGAGAACGCGACGATGGAGCCGATCCGATCGCGTGAGGTACAGGTCATCGGCCGTGTCGTCGGGTTGATGCGGAGCATGTGATGACCGCGCTGGCCCTGGACATGCAACTGGACTTCTGGAGCAGCTCAGAGCCCGTGCCGGGGGGACCCGCCGAGGCGGCGCTGCTGCGGACACCGCCGGTGGGCGGCGAGCGCACGCTCGAGGACATCCTCCTCGGCGCGTGGGAGGGGCTCGCCGCCCACCATGCGGTCCGCTGCCCGGTCTGCCGGGGAGACATGGTCCCCAGCGCCAGCGCCAGCGCCAGCGCCAGAGCCAGAGCCAGAGCCAGAGCCAGCGTCGGTCGGCCAGCCGTGGCCGGCCGTTGTGAGGACTGCGGGACGCGGCTATGCTGAGTCGCGCAGGCTGAGCAGTCGCGGGGACCGTCAGGTCTTCGAGGAAAGTCCGGACATCACAGGGCGAGGTGGTCGGTAACGCCGACCCGGGGAAACCCGCGGGAAAGTGCCACAGAAATGACACCGCCTAAGCTCGGGGCCGCTGCAGCGTCTCGGGCCGGTAAGGGTGAAATGGTGCGGTAAGAGCGCACCGGCGTCGCGGTGACGCGGCGGCCAAGGTAAACCCCACCTGATGCAAGGCCGAGCAGGACCGTTTGTAGGTTGCCCGCCGAGGTCCGGGTAGGCCGCTGAGATGGATGATTGCTCTCGACAGGATCCGGCTTACAGGCCTGCTAAGGAAAAGCCCCGCCCCGGCGGGGCTTTTCTATTGCCGGACCCGGTCGCCTCAGGCTCCCTCGGCGACGGCGGTCAGGGCCTCCCCGCTGAGCCGGTGCAGCTTCCACTGATCGTGGCGCCGGGCCCCGAAGCGCGTGTAGAAGTCCAGGGCGAGCTGGTTCCAGTCCAGGGCGACCCACTCATACCGGGTGTAGCCTCGCGCGACGGCGAGGGCGGCGACGTGACGGAACAGCGCAGCGCCCGCCCCGCTGCCGCGATGCGCCGGCCGCACATAGAGATCCTCGAGCCAGATCCCCGCCCGGCCCTCCCAGGTGGAGAACGTCTCATGGAAGATCGCGTGCCCGACGATCGCCGTGAGGCCGGCGGGATCCTCAGCGACGACCTCGGCGATCACCGCTTCGGCCACGGGTCGCTCGCCGAAGAGGGCGGCCTCGAGGTCGGCCACGCTCGCCTTCACCGCGTCGGGCTCGCGCTCGTACACGGCCAGCTCGACGATCATCGCCCGGATCTCCGGCACGTCCGCCGCCGCCGCGGCCCGGATCGAGATCACGAGGTGATTTCAGCCGGCGTCTGGATCTCGCGCTTGAGGATCTTGCCGGTCGGACCCTTGGGCAGGTCCGCCACGATCCATACGTGGCGGGGGTACTTGAAGGCGGCGACGCGCTCCTTGATGTAGGCGCGCAGCTCCTCGGTCGTCACCTGGGCACCCTCCTTGAGGGCCACGGCCGCGGCGACCTCCTCGCCGTATTCGTCGTGCGGGATGCCGATGACCGCCGCCTCGCGCACGGCGGGATGGCCGTAGAGGACCTCCTCGATCTCCCGTGGGTAGACGTTGTAGCCGCCGCGGATGATCATGTCCTTCTTGCGGTCGACGATGAAGAAGTAGCCGTCCTCGTCGATGCGGGCCATGTCGCCGGTGTGGAACCACCCGCCGCGCAGCGCATCTGCGCTCGCCTCCGGACGGTTGAGATAGCCCTTCATCACGTTGTGGCCGCGGATGACGATCTCCCCGACCTCGCCGTGGGCCACGTCGTTGTCCGCGTCGTCGACGACCTTCATCTCCACGCCCTTCACCGGGGTGCCGATGGACCCGGGCTTGCGCTCGCGGTCGGGGTGGTTGAAGGAGGCCACCGGCGAGGTCTCCGACAGGCCGTAGCCCTCGAGCACCTTGCAGGCGAACGCCTGCTCGAAGCCCTTGAGCAGCTCGACGGGCATCGCCGAGCCCCCGGACGCGCAGATGGTGAGCGTCGAGGTGTCATAGCGCTCGCGGTCGGGGAGGTTGAGCATCGCCCCGTACATCGTCGGCACACCCTCAAAGACCGACACGCGGTCCCGCTCGATGATCTCCAGTGCCTTGGCCGGGTCAAAGCGGGGGATCAGCGACAGCGTCGCCCCGCCGGCCACCGCGACGTTCATGCAGCAGGTCTGACCGAAGGTGTGGAAGAGCGGGAGGGCGCCGAGGATGACCGCCCCCTCCTGGATCCCGAAGAGCTCGCGGGAGACCTGCGCGTTGCGCGCGAGGTTGTCGTGGGAGAGCTCGGCGCCCTTGGGCTGGCCGGTGGTTCCTGAGGTGTAGAGGATCACCGCGCTATCCCGGGGGGCGCGGGCGCACATGTCGTCGTAGGGGCTCACCGAGCCGAGCAGCTGTTCGAATTCGCCCGGCTTGACGCTGACGGCCTCGACTCCCGCAGCGGCGGCGCCGGGCTCGCCCTCACCGGCGAAGTCGTGCCAGACGAAGAGGATCTTGGCGCCCGAGTCCTGGAGGTAGTAGGTGACCTCACGTGCCTTGTTGAGCACGTTCAGCGGGACGACGACGGCGCCGAGTCGGATCGCCCCGTAGTACAGGACCGGGAAGTAAGGAACGTTGGGAAGGCTGAGGGCGACGCGATCCCCGGGGCCGATGCCGCGATCACGCAGGAAACCGGCGGCGAGCTTGCTCGCGTGGTCGAGGAAGGCGAAGTTGAGCTCGAGATCGTCGAGCTTGATGGCGATGCGGTCAGGGTGCGCCGCGGCGGAGCGGGTGAGGATCTCGGCGAGGTTCATGGCTCCGCGATCCTAAAGGAGTCGTGATGCAGAGGCCGCAGCCGGCAGGGGCGGCGCCGGGGCGCCCGGGACGGCCCGTCCAGACGCCCGGGACGGCTTGCGCCAAGGCGTCCCGGCGGTGGCGGGCGCTGATCTCAGGCGCCGGTGAAACGGGCCGCGCGCTTCGCGAGAAAGGCGCTCACGCCCTCGGCGAAGTCGGCGGACTCGCCGCGCTCCTGCTGCAGGAGCGCCTCGCGCTCGAGCGCCTCCTCGAGACCGGCGAAGCAGCTCGTGTTGAACAGCGCCTTGATCGCCGCGTAGGCCCCGGGAGGACCGGCCCCCAGGCGCGCGGCGGCGTTCCGCGCGACCGTGGGCAGCTCGGCGTCTTCGACGACCTCGTTGACCAGGCCCCAGGCGAGAGCCTGCTCGGCCCCGACGCGGTCAGCGAGCAGGGCCATCTCGGCCGCGCGGGTGAAACCGACCCGTCCGGCGAGCAGGACCGAGGCGCCGCCGTCCACCGAGAGCCCGAGGTTCGCGAAGGCAAGCAGGAAGTAGGCCGAGCGCGCCGCGACGATGAGGTCACAGGCGAGCGCCAGCGAGGCCCCGACGCCGACGGCGCCGCCGGCGATCGCGGCGACCACCGGCTTGTCCAGTTCCCGCACGGCGAGGATCGTCGGGTTGTAGTTGTCGCGCAGACGGCTGAGCAAATCGGGCTTGCCCGC
This sequence comes from Solirubrobacteraceae bacterium, assembly GCA_035702765.1. Classification (GTDB taxonomy): domain Bacteria; phylum Actinomycetota; class Thermoleophilia; order Solirubrobacterales; family Solirubrobacteraceae; genus Palsa-465. Next base: position 13,998 of record DASSZV010000115.1, on the reverse strand, counting down.
AGGCGTGAGCGGAAAGCCGCCGCGCAGATCCGCGCCCGAGCAGAAGCCTCGGCCCGCGCCAGTGAGCAGAACGGCGCGAACGCTGTCATCGTCTGCGGCGCGGGAGAGGGCGGCCTGCAGGTCGCGACCCAGGGCCTCGTTCCAGGCGTTCAGCGCCTCGGGCCGGTTGAGGGTGACCGCGGCGACGCCGTGGTGGACTTCGTAGCTGACCGTCTCAATCCCCGCGCTCATATCCGAGAATGTAAAGCGAGATTCATGGAGCTGCTGCCAAAGAGGGTGATAGGACCGGTGGGCCGCCTCGGCGCCGCCGCGCAGAACGCGCTCGAGGTCGCCCGTTTCGGCGGCCTGGCCACCGACGAGCAACCGTCGCCCTATGACGTGATCGCCGAGCACCGCGTTTTCCGGCTGCGGCGCTATTACCCCGACCTCACCGAGACGGGGCGTCCGCCGATCCTGCTCGTCCCGCCGCTCATGCTCGCCTCCGAGATCTACGACGTCTCCCCCCAGACGAGCGCGGTCACCCTGCTCGCCGAGCACGGCGCGGACCCGTGGCTGGTTGACTTCGGGGCACCGGAGCATGAGGAGGGCGGCCTGGAGCGGACGCTCACCGACCATGTCCTGGCCATCGACCGTGCCGTCGACCACGTCCGCGAGATCACCGGTCAGGACGTGCACCTCGCCGGTTATTCCCAGGGCGGGATGTTCTGCTACCAGGCGGCCGCCTTCCGACGCAACCAGGGCATCGCCTCGGTCATCACCTTCGGCTCCCCCGTCGACACCCAGCTGGGGATGCCCTTCGGGCTGCCCGAGCAGCTCGCCCAGCTCGGCGCCGGGGTCATGGCCGATCGCATCATCGGCCAGCTGCTGCCCGCGTTCCCGGCCTGGGCCAGCCGGGCCGGCTTCCGGCTCATGGACCCGGTCAAGACGGTGCGCAACCGCCTCGAGTTCATCATGCGCCTGCACGACCGTGAGGCGCTGCTGCCCCGGGAGGGTCAGCGCCGGTTTCTCGAGGTCGACGGCTGGGTGGCCTGGCCGGGGCCAGCCCTGGCTGAGTTCCTCCAGCAGTTCATCACCCACAACCGGATGCTCCAGGGTGGCTTCGTCATCGAGGATCGTCTGCTCAGTCTCGCCGACATCGGCTGTCCGATCCTGTCGGTGGTGGGGACGGTGGACGAGATCGCCCCCGCCGCCGGGGTCCGGGCCATCCGCCGGGCCGCTCCCCGGGCCGAGGTCTATGAGCTGGCGCTGCGGGCGGGCCACTTCGGTCTGGTCGTCGGCCAGCTTGCTAACCACGAGACCTGGCCCACCGTCGCTCAGTGGATGCGCTGGCGCCAGGGTGACGCCGACCGCCCGACCGCGCTCACCGAGGTGCCCGATTCCGATGACGGTGCGCTCACCGTCGGTGCGCGCTGGCGCGGAGGCGCCGGCCGGCTCGGGTACGGTCTCGGGCTGGCGGGCGGTGTCTCGGGTGGCATCGTGCGCCAGGCTCTGCGCCGCACGGGGCGGACGGTCGGCACCGTCACGGAGATCACCCGCGAGGCGACCGGACAGCTGCCGCGGCTCGCCCGGCTCGAGCAGATCCAGCCGAACACCCGTATCTCCATCGGCCTGCTCGTCGAGGAGCGGCGCCGCAAGTGGCCCAACCAGATCTTCTTCCTGTTCGGGGACCGCGCCTACACGGCCGCGGACATCAACGAACGCATCGACAACGTCGTCCGCGGACTCATCGCCGTCGGGATCCGCCACGGCGAGCGCGTCGGGGTGCTCATGTCCGCCCGGCCCACGGCGCTCGCACTGGTCATCGCCATCAACCGTCTCGGCGGGGTGGCCGTGATGCTGCGGCCCGACGCCGAGCTGGAGACCGAGGTCGCCCTGGCCGACGTCCGTCACGTGATCGCGGACCCTGAGCGTGCGCCGCTCGCCGCCGGGCTGGGGACCGCCCACACCTATGTCCTCGGCGGAGGGGGGGGACCCCGCGACCTGAACATGCCCCTCACCCGGGACATGGAGCAGATCGACCCGGCCGCCGTCCAGCTCCCGGGCTGGTACCAGCCCAATCCGGGACAGGCCAGTGACCTTGCCTTCATCGTCTTCACCGGCGATGGGGAGCACACGCGGATGCACCGCATCACCAACCGCCGCTGGGCGATGAGCGCCTTCGGTACGGCGTCCTCGGCGGCGCTGAGCGCCGCCGACACCGTCTACAGCGTCACGCCGCTCTATCACCCCTCGGGTCTGATGATGAGCATCGGTGGCGCGGTCGCGGGCGGGGCACGCCTCGCCCTGGCCACCTCCTTTGACCCCGACACGTTCTGGCAGGAGGTCCGCCGCTACGGCGTGACCGTGGCCTCCTACACCTGGACGATGCTGCGGGACCTCGTCAACGCGCCCGCCGACCCCGGCGAGCGCCACCACTCGGTCCGCTTGTTCATCGGCTCGGGCATGCCCACCGGGGTCTGGCAGCGCGCCCAGACCCGGTTCCGGCCCGCCCGGGTCCTGGAGTTCTACGCCGCCACGTCCGCCGGAGCCATCCTCGTGAACGTCTCCGGGGCCAAGCCGGGGTCACTCGGACGACCCCTGCCCGGGTCCGCAGAGCTGCGCATCGGTCGTTGGGACCCGGCCAGCGGCGGCTACCTGCTGGGACCTCACGGGTTCGTGCGCGAGGCCGGCCCGGAGGAGCCGGGCATGCTGCTGGCCCGGGCTCCCACCGCCCAGGAGGCGGGTGGCCAGATCCTTCGCGGCGTGTTCGAGCCGGGGGATGCCTGGATCGAGACCGGGGACCTGTTCCAGCGCGACCCCGACGGCGACTTCTGGCGCATGGACAACGTCAACGACGTCATCCCCACCGAACGTGGCCCCGTCTTCCGCTCACCGATCGCACGGGCGCTGAACAGCCTGCCCGCGGTCGACCTCGCCGTTGCCTACGGGATCCCGGTCAGGCAACCGGCGCCGCCACAGGAGGTGGTCCTCGCCGCGATCACCCTCCGGGCCGGCCATGACCTGCACCAGCGCGATCTCATCGCCGCCCTGGCCCCGCTCACGCCCGCGAGTCGGCCCGACATCATCCACGTCGTCGAGGAGATCCCGGTCACCACCTGGTATCGCCCGATCACCGCTCCGCTACGTGACGCGGGCGTTCCGGTCCCCGGTGAGGACACGCCCGCCGCGTGGTATCTCGACCGTCAGGCGAGTGTCTACCGGCCGCTCACCGCGGCGGCTCACGAGCGTCTGCTTGGGACGCTCACCTTCGATTAGCCACACACGCCGGAGGGCCCGTTCACAGAATGCTCACGGGCTCTTGACACGGCCGTGACCTCAGATCCCCCTTCGGTCGTTCCCGGGCTCCGACCTGGGTCGGATTCGGGGTGCGAGAACGCACACGTCACAGATCCTTCACATCGGTCGCGGCGTCGCTGAGAACACTCCCGTCGGTCCGACCCGACCGGGTTGGCGTTCCCCACTCCCGACAAGGAGCATCACGTGAACCTCACCCACCGGCCGGCCCTCGGTCTGGGCGCCGTTGTTGCCGCTCTGGCCATCGGGGCCTGCGGATCCAGCAGCACCACCCACACGACGGCGGCCGCCCCGGCGGCCGCGACATCCACCGCGGCGGCGTCCGCCTCGGCCGGGGCCACGAACGTCCCGGGCGCGGACCTGCACGCGAACAAGGGCGCGGGCAAGGGCCCGACCCTGCTCGTGTACTCCGCCCAGGGCTACGACGCGAACACGGTGAAGGCCTTCTCCCAGGCCACCGGCGTCCCCACCGAGCTCGTCGACGACTCCACCGGGCCGCTGCTCGCCCGTATCCAGGCCGAGAAGGCCAACCCCCAATGGGGACTGCTGTGGGTCGACGGGGCAACCGCTTTTGCCTCCCTCGACCAACAGGGCCTGCTCGAGAAGAACCTCAAGGTACCGGCGCTCGATTCCGCCGGGACGAAGGTGCTGCCGAGCGACCGCAGCTTCATCCCCACCGGCATCACCGGGGCCTGCACGATCGTCTACAACGCCAAGGCGCTGTCGAATCCCCCGAGCAGCTTCCAGGGGCTGCTGTCCCCGAGCCTCAAAGGCAAGGTCGGCATGAACGACCCGGCCGTATCGGGTCCGACGTACCCGTGTGTCGCGGGGCTCATGCAGATGCTCGGCGGCGTCTCGGCGGGCGAGGGCTTCCTCAGGAAGCTCAAGGCCAACGGCCTGCACGTCTCCCAGACCAACGGGGACACGCTGCACCTGCTCACCACGGGCCAGATCGACGTCGGTCTGATCCAGTCCTCCGCCGCCCTGGGCGCCGCGCTGGGCACCCCGGGACTGAAGGTGAAGTTCCTCAACGGCATCACCGCGCTGCCCAGCGCGATCGGCGTCGACGCCAAGGCGCCCGCCGCGGTGAAGGCCGAGGCGCAGAAGTTCATCGACTATGTGCTCTCCCCGGCGGGCCAGCACCAGATGCAGACCGGCGACCCCACCGGCGACTCGCTGTTCTGGCCGACCGCGGTGAACACGACTCCGCTGAAGGGCCTGCCCGCCTACAGCTCGCTGCAGACCCAGACCATCAACCCCTACACGTGGGGTTCGCGCGAGTCCGCCGTCAACGGCTGGTTCACCAACAACATCGCCCAGTAGTGGCCGTGAGCCTTCGGCATCTCGGGGTGGCGTCGGCGTGACCGTCACGGCCACCCCTCCGCGCGGCGCGGGATCCTCACGGATCCCGCGTCTGGGGGTTCCCCGCCCCGGGTTGAGCGGCGCGATGTTCGTCGTGCTCGGCCTCCTGCTGGTCGTGCCGATCGGTGCGTTCCTGCTCGTCGCGGTGAGCCCAAAGCTGTTCGTCCAGGGAACGAGCTGGTTGACCCTGGCGCCCTTCGGGCAGGCCTTCTCCGGTGCCGCCCTCGCCGCCCTCGGACGCACCGCCGTGTGCGGGGTGGGGGCGGCGCTGCTGGCCACGCTGTGCGGCCTGCCCCTGGCCATGCTCGTCCACCGGACCAACCTCGTTGGACGACGAATCTGGAGTGTCGGGATCTGGGCGCTGCTGCTCAGCCCGAGCTACCTGGTGGCCATCGGCTGGGAGCGGCTCTTCGAGCCTGCCGGCGTACTTGACCACGCCGGTCAGCTGCTCACCGGCGTCGCCACGTTCGGGCGCGGTCCGCTGTACGGGCCCGGCGGGATCATCCTCATCGACGGGCTCAAGGGGGTGCCCTTCGCCTACCTGGCCATCTCCGCCGCCCTCCCCGGGCTGGGGTCAAGCTTCGAGCAGGCCGCCCGCGCCCACGGAGCCGGTCGCCTCGGCGCCCTGCGCGTGATCGTCCCGATCCTCGCGCCCGCGCTCTGGACCGCGCTGGCGATCGTCTTCGCCGAGACGATCAGCGACTACGGCGTGGCGGCCACCCTCGGCTACGACGCCCATTACTTCCTCTCCACCTGGTCGCTCTACAACGCCGTCTACTCGATCCCGATCTCCTTTCCGCTGGCCGCCTCGATCGGCGTCACGCTCGTCGCGCTCGCCGGGATCGCTCTGCTCGCCCAACGGCGCGCGATCAACGGGCGGACCTACCGAGTTCTCTCGGGGCGGACCCGGCCCCACACGCGCCATCAGTTCGGTCGCCGTGGCCAGATCCTCTGCGGCAGCGCCGTCACGCTGTTCTTCCTCGTGGCGTTGGGGGTTCCCGTGCTCGGGGCCGTGAGCGCGTCCCTGCTCAGCAGCGACGGAACGATCTTCGGCGGGTTCCACCTCACGCTCAACTATTACGCGCAGGTGTTCTCCGACGGAGCGCTCATCACCCCGCTGCTCTACTCACTCAAACTCGCGCTGATCTGCGCCACGGTGGTGACGCTGCTCTCGGTCCCGGTCGCGCGACTGCTCACACGGGGCGGGACCGGACGCGTGGGGCGCGTCCTGGACCTCGTGCTGCTCGGGGCGGTGGCCCTGCCTTCACTGGTCATGGCGGCGGGGTACATCCTCATCTACAACCTGCCGGTGATGCACTCGGTCGGCCTCTCGCTCTACGGCACCACGCTGCTGCTGGGCATCGCCTACGTCGCCGGGGGGCTGCCCAACAACGCCCGGATCCTCATCGGGCCGCTCTCCCAGCTCGACGACGGCCTGCTGCTGTCGGCCCGCTCCCACGGCGCCTCGGCCGCGCGCACCTGGCGGACGGTCGGGGTCCCCGTGCTGTCGCGCTACATCGTCTGGGTCTGGCTCTACTGCTTCGCCGGGACCTTCTTCGAGCTCCCGATCTCCGAGTTCCTCTACCCGGCGGGGAAGTTCCCGCTCTCGGTGATGATCAACAAGGAGCTCGCCAACTACCACTACTCGGAGGGAACCGCCATGGAAGTGGTCGCCGTCCTCGGCTCACTCATGATCGTCGCGCTCGTGCTCGGGCTCTACCGTCTGCTCGTCCCGCACGGCTGGCGCCAGGTCGGAGCGACACGCCCATGAGCGCCGCAGAGGTCCACCTGGACCGGGTCTGCAAGCGCTACGGCGAGGTCGAGGCGCTGGTGGAGGCGAGTCTCGCGCTGGAGCCGGGGTGTTTCCTCGTGCTGCTCGGCCCCTCCGGCAGCGGCAAGACGACACTGTTGCGCTGCCTCGCTGGCATCGAGAAGGTGAGCGCAGGCGAGATCCGCCTCGACGGACGGGTCGCCTCGGGCGCGCGCACCCACACCCCTCCGGACCGGCGCGACCTCGGCATGGTCTTCCAGGACTTCGCCCTCTGGCCGCACATGACGGTGCTGGAGAACGTCGCCTTCCCGCTCAAGCGCCGGCGCCTGACCCGGACCGCCAGCGGCCAGCGGGCCAGCGCGATGCTCGAGAAGGTCGGGCTTGCCGCCTTCGCCGCGCGCTACCCCCACGAACTCTCCGGAGGCCAGCAGCAGCGCGTCGCCCTGGCCCGAGCGCTCGTCGCTCGACCCGGCCTGCTGCTCTTCGACGAGCCGCTGTCAGCCCTGGACGCGAACCTGCGCGAGCGCCTGCGCGTGGAGATCGGGACGCTCGCCCGCGAGCATGAGGCGACCTCGGTGTACATCACCCACGACCAGGCGGAAGCCTTCGCCCTGGGGGATCGCATCGGCCTGCTCGAGGACGGTCGCCTGGTGCAGATCGGCACCCCCGAGGAGATCTACGGCGCCCCGGCTACGCCGTTCGTGGCGCGCTTCACCGGTATCTCGGGAAGTCTGGAGGGTCGCCTGCTGTCGGCGCCCGCCCGGACCCCCGGGGTGGGTCGGGTGCTCATCCCCAGTACGGATCCCGGGCTCCAGCTCGTGCTTGAGGCGACGGTGATGGCCGCGCTGGAGCCTGGAGCCGCCGTCCAGGTCGTGCTGCGGCCCACCGCCACGCGGATCATCCGCAGCGGGGCCCGAGCGGCCGTGCTGCGTACGGTCATCCGCGACGGCGCCTACCACGGACGGGGTTACTTCTACGTCCTCGGGGCGGGGGCGCAGGTCGACTTCACGGGCGTCTTCGACCGGCGGCGCTTCGGGCGGGGGGAGAGCGTCGATATCTACATCGACCCCGCGGGCGCGCTCGTCTACGCTGCCGATGCCCGAACCCCGGCCCGCCCGCTGGACGCCGACGCCGTGCTCGAGCACACCGGCGCGCCGGCTGGGTCGTACGGCCCGCGCCCTTCCCCCCGGACTCCGGGGCTGACACCATCCATGTCCATGCTGCATCAGGAGCACCTCCCGTGAGCGCAACCCAGCTCGGCCTCGCCGTCTCCGTCTTCCTCGCCTGTTCGGTCGAGGCGGTCGAGGCTCTCACCATCGTCCTCGCCGTCGGGAGCACCCGCTCCTGGCGCTCAGCCTTCACCGGCGTCGGTGTCGCGCTGCTCGCGCTGGCCGCGATCACCGCCGCGCTCGGCCCCGCGCTGACGGCCATTCCCCTCAACACGCTGCGCGTCGTCGTGGGGGCTCTGCTGCTCATCTTCGGCCTCCAGTGGCTGCGCAAGGCGATCCTGCGCAGCAGCGGCCTCAAGGCGCTCCACGATGAGGCGGCGGCCTTTGCCGAGGAGACCGTCGCCGCCCGGGAGGCTGGCGAGATCCCGCGTGAGCGCCTTGACGCCTACTCCTTCCTCATCGCCTTTAAGGGGTCCTTCCTGGAGGGGCTCGAGGTCGTCTTCATCGCCCTCACCTTCGGCGCCAACCAGCACGACGTGGGCCTCGCGGCGATCGCCGCCGCCATCGCCGTGATCGTCGTCGTACTGGCCGGCGCCGCGCTGCGGGCGCCCCTGGCCCGGGTGCCCGAGAACACGATGAAGTTCGTCGTCGGGGTGATGCTCACGAGCTTCGGCATCTTCTGGGGCGGGGAGGGCGCCGGCGCCCACTGGCCCGGCGCGGATGCCTCCCTGCTCTGGGTGATCCCGGTGATCGCGCTGTTCAGCCTCGGCCTGGTCTCCGGCCTGCGCCGGACCGAGCGGCTGGGGGTGGCGGCATGACCCGCCTGCGCGCCCTGGCCCAGTTCCTGTGGGACTTCGTCGTCGGCGACGACTGGCGGATCGCCCTGGCCGTCGCCGTCGCTCTGGGCATCACGGCGCTGATCGGGCACGCAGGCTGGTTCGTGCTTCCGCTGGTGGTCGCCGCCGTCCTCACCCTCAGCGTCGTCGAGGTCGCCCGGGCACGACGCTGACCGGGGCGCAGCGCCGGGCGCCTTCCCCGGTCAGTCGGCGAGGGAGAGGATCCGCCGGGCTGTTTCGACGTGGAGGTTCTCGATCATCCGGCCGTCGACGGTGACGACCCCCGAGCCGGCCGCCTCGGCCTCCTCCCAGGCGGCGATGACGCGGCGGGAGTGCTCGACCTCCGCATCCGAGGGAGAGAAGATGCGGTTCGTCGGCTCGACCTGGTCGGGGTGGATGAGCGTCTTGCCGTCAAAGCCGAAGGTGCGGCCCTGGCGGGCCTCGGCCGCGAAGCCGTCGAGATCCTTGACGTCGTTGTAGACGCCGTCGAGGATCATCTTGGCGGCGGCTCGGGCGGCGAGCACGGCCCACTTCAGCGAGGTGAGCAGCGCGTCGCGGTCTGGCGTGGCCACCGCGTAGAGCTCCTTGAGCAGGTCGTTGGTGCCCATCACGAGCACGGTGAGGCGCTCGGTGGCGGCGGCGATCTCCGCCGCGTGGAGGATCGCCTCAGGGGACTCGATCATCGCCCAGAGCTTCGTCGACGCCGGCGCCCCGGCGGCGACAAGGGCGCGCTCGACGCGCAGGACGTCCTCCACCGAGCCGACCTTCGGCACGACGATCGCGTCGGGGCCGGCCGCGCCCGCGGCGGCGACGTCGGCGTCATGCCACTGAGTCCCGATGGAGTTGACCCGGATGGTCACCGTCTTGTTCGGGTATTGGCCCGCGGCGGCGCAGACTCGGTCACGTGCCTCGGCCTTGGCGGCGGGCGCCACGGCGTCCTCCAGGTCGAGGATCAGCGCGTCGGCGGGCAGGCCCTTGGCCTTCTCGAGCGCTCGCTCGTTCGCGCCGGGCATGTAGAGGACCGAGCGCAGGCGGATGGGGGAGGTCTCTGACATCGGGTCAGGAGACTACAGTCGGGCGCCATGACCCAGGTGCGTACGCCGGGCGGGATCGCCCTCGAATATGAGACATACGGAGACCCGACAGACCCGCCGATGCTGCTGGTCGCCGGCTTCGGCTCCCAGCTCATCTCCTGGGGCCGGGAGTTCTGCCGCCACCTCGCCGGCGGTGGCCTGCACGTCATCGCCTATGACAACCGCGACACCGGCCTGTCGACCCGCTTCCACGGGGCGCCGGCGCCACTCGAGGAGATCGCCGCCGCGGCGGGCATTGGGGACTTCGACCGAGCGGCTGGACTGGCCGCCTACACCCTCGCCGACCTCGCCGACGACGCGATCGGCCTGCTCGACGCGCTCGAGCTCGAGACGGTGCACCTGCTCGGCGCCTCGATGGGCGGGATGATCGCCCAGCTGGCGACGATCCGCCATCCCGAGCGGATCCGCACGCTCACCTCGATGTTCTCAACGACCGGGGAGCGCGAGTACGGCCAGGCGGCGCCGGGCACCCTCGAGGTCCTCTTCACGCCCGCGCCGACCGAGCGGGCGGCCTATATCGAGCACTCGGCCCAGTGGCTCATCTGGCACTCGAAGCGCTATCCCGAGCCCGAGGCCACCCGCGAGGAGGCCGCCGCGGCGTTTGACCGCGGCCTCTACCCCGAGGGGGTCCGCCGTCAGATGGCGGCGCTGTTCGCCGCTCCGCCGCGCACGGACGGGCTGGCGGCCATCACCGTCCCCACGCTGGTGTTGCACGGCACCGACGACACGCTGATCACCCCGAGCGGGGGCGAGCGCACCGCCGAGCTGATCCCCGGCGCGCGCTGGGTACTCATCGAGGACATGGGCCACGACCGCCCGCGTCCGCTCTGGGACGCGATCTGTCAGCCGATCTGGGAGCTGACGGGCGTCAGCGGGTGATCCAGGCCTCGGGGTCGCGGGCGAGCTCCTCCACGTCGGTGGGCAGGGCCCCGCTGGCGATGTCCGCGACGGTGACGCGCTCGACGACGCGGCGCAGGTTGGCGCGCACGGCGATCCACACGCGCGGCAGGGACTCGGACACGCCGGGGTAGGAGGAGTCCTCCGGCGGCGCGCCGCGAACCGTCGCCAGTGGCCCCTCGACCGCCCGGATGACGTCGGCGACGTGGATCTGGTCTGCGGGTTTGGCCAGACGGAAGCCCCCCTCGGCCCCCCGGTGGGAGCGCACGATCCCGGCGTGACGCAGCTCACCGAGGATGTTCTCGAGGAAGTTGAGCGGGATCTCCTGGGCCTTGGCGATGCGCTCAGCCTTCATCGGCTTCTCATCGGTGTTGGCTGCCAGTTCGACGACGGCGCGGACCGCGTAGTCGGCCTTGGCGGAGATCCTCATGGGGGCCAGTATGGCGGGAGCTGCGGCCGGACGTGATGCCACGCCGCCGCCCCCGGGCCCGCTTCCGGAGGGGCGCCGACTCCGCCGCATCCGGCGGGGTGAGCCCACAGCCACCCCGCCGGTCACGCCCGTCGGGCTCAGAGCCCGTAGGCCTCCTTCAGATCCGGGTCCTGCTGTGAGAGCATCGTCGCGAGGTCGACGAGCACCTTGGACTGCTTCCAGGTGGCGTCGTCCTGCATCTTGCCGTCGATCATGTGGACGCCGCGGCCGTCGGGGATCGCCGCGAGCACCCTGCGAGCGAAGCGGACCTCCTCGGGATCGGGGGAGAAGACCCGCTTGGCGATGGCGATCTGGACGGGGTGCAGAGTCCAGGTGCCGACGCAGCCGAGCAGGAACGCGGCGCGGAACTGAACCTCGCAGGCGGCGGTGTCCTTGATGTCGCCGAAGGGTCCGTAGAAGGGGAGAATGCCGTTGGCGGTGCAGGCGTCGACCATGCGGGCGAGGGTGTAGTGCCAGGGATCCTGCTGGGCGGTGATCCGCGGGGCGTCCGGATCCTCGGAGGGGTCGGCAATCGACACGTACCCAGGGTGGCCGCCGCCGACCCGGGTCGTCTTCATGCGCCGGGAGGCCGCGAGGTCGGCCGGGCCGAGGGAGATGCCCTGCATGCGCGGGGAGGCCGCCGCGATCTCCTCGACGTTGACCATCCCCGATGCGGTCTCGAGGATCGCATGCAGGAGGATCGGCCGGGTCACCCCCGCCTTGGCCTCGAGCTGGGCGACGAGCCGGTCGACGTAGTGGATGTCGGCGGCGCTCTCGACCTTCGGGATCATGATGACGTCGAGACGGTTCCCGATCCGGGTGACCAGCTCGGTGATGTCGTCGAGGACCCACGGAGACTCCAGCGAGTTGATGCGCGTCCACAGTTGGGTCTCGCCGAGGTCGGCCTCGGTGCCGACGGTGATGAGCCCCTCGCGCGCGGCGAGCTTGTCCTCGACGGCCACCGCGTCCTCGAGGTTGCCCAGCAGGATGTCCACCATGGGGGCGATCTCGGGCACCTTGGCGACCATCTTCGCGTTGGCGAAATTGAGGAAGTGGATCATCCGGGAGGGGCGGAGGGGGATCTCCCGGAGCGGGCCGGGCGCTCCGATGGCCAGAGGCTGGAAGAAGTCGCGGGGGTGACGCATCTCGGGGTTCTCCTTGCGGCGGTGGGTCAGCGGTGGCGTCACGGGGGGGCTGCGCAGGCCGGGACGCTCGGGCCGGGACGGTACCGGAGGTCCGCCCGGGCGCCCGCGGCGCATCGCTCGTCGCCCCACCACGCCGCGCCGCACCCCCAAGCGCAACGATTCGTAAACGGCGGAGCGTCGTCTGCCCGTACGGTCGGGTAGCATCCGCCTCTGGGCGCGATCAGGAGGCGCCAGGAGACCCTCAGCCGCCTCCGCACCGGAGGGACGTCATTTAAGGACCGGCCGGGCGCCCTGGCTCTCGTCTCGTTCCATTGGCGAAGCGATTCAGGAGAGTTGATGAGTTCAGTCGAGACGGATCAGGTGGCGCGTGAGGCGACGGGGGCGCACGCCTACGGCCGCTATCTCGAGGAGTTCGAGGTTGGGGCGGTGTACAAGCACTGGCCGGCCAAGACCGTCACCGAGGCAGACGACCATCTCTTCTGCCTGATCACGATGAACCATCATCCGCTGCACATCAACGATGTGTACGCCGCCGGCTCCCAGCAGGGTCGCAACGTCGTCGTGGGGCCCTACGTGTACTCGCTCGCCCTGGGCATGAGCGTCTCTGACATCAGCGGCAAGGCCATCGCCAACCTCGCCACCGAGGGGCTCTCGCACCCCAACCCGGTCTTCCACGGGGACACGCTGTTCGCCGAGACCGAGGTGTTGGAGGTGCGCCCCTCGGCCTCCAAGCCCGACCGGGGAATCGTCAAGGTCCACACGCGCGTGCTCAACCAGGACGGGGTCCTGGTCGCCGAGTTCAAGCGGCTCGTGCTCGTGCCCAAGAAGCCGACCGCTTAGACAAGGAGACGTCTGCCGAGATGCCACACACCGCAATGGAGCAGTCGGGCCGGGGAACCACCCACCACGGGCGCCTGCGCGCCTGGGTCGAGGAGATCGCCGAGCTCACCGAGCCCCAGGCGATCTTCTGGTGCGACGGGTCGCCGGAGGAGAACGCCCAGCTGCTCGAGCAGATGATCGCCGCGGGCACGATCTGCCGCCTGAACGAGTCGACGCGTCCCGACTCCTACCTCGCCCTCTCGGACCCCGGGGACGTCGCCCGGGTCGAGGATCGCACCTTCATCTGCTCCGAGCGCGAGATCGACGCCGGGCCAACGAACAACTGGCTCGAGCCCGCCGAGATGCGCACCAAGCTCGGTGGTCTGTTCAAGGGCTGCATGCGCGGGCGCACGATGTACGTGGTGCCCTTCTCGATGGGTCCCATCGGATCCCCCATCTCCTACATCGGCGTCGAGCTCACCGACTCGCCCTACGTCGTCGCCTCGATGCGGATCATGACCCGCATGGGCCAGGCCGCCCTCGACGCCCTCGGTGACGACGGCGAGTTCGTGCCCTGCGTCCATTCCGTCGGCGCCCCGCTCGCCCCGGGCGAGACGGATGTGGCCTGGCCGTGCAACGCGGAGAACAAGTACATCGTCCACTTCCCCGAGACGCGCGAGATCTGGTCCTTCGGCTCCGGCTACGGCGGCAATGCGCTGCTGGGCAAGAAGTGCTTCGCCCTGCGCATCGCCTCGGTGATGGCCCACGAGGAGGGCTGGCTCGCCGAGCACATGCTCATCCTCAAGCTGACCAACCCCGAGGGCGAGGTCAAGTACATCGCCGCGGCGTTCCCCTCGGCGTGCGGCAAGACGAACCTCGCCATGCTCGTGCCGACCCTGCCGGGCTGGCAGGTCGAGACGATCGGCGACGACATCGCCTGGATGAAGTTCGGCGCCGACGGCCGCCTCCACGCGGTCAACCCCGAGTTCGGCTTCTTCGGCGTCGCCCCGGGCACCGGCGCGGACACCAACCCCAACGCCGTCCACATGCTCGACGCCAACGCCGTCTTCACGAACTGCGCGCTCACCGACGACGGGGACGTGTGGTGGGAGGGCCTCACCCACGAACCGCCGGCGCACCTG
>DASSZV010000120.1:0-49892 GCA_035702765.1 Solirubrobacteraceae bacterium | reverse complement strand
CTACGTTCCCGGCGTGGCCCGCACCGACACAGGCCTGGAGCTGTTCGGCCACGTCGCCTTCTCCGGCGGCGAGGAGGTCGAGCCGAGCGACTTCCGCGCCCACGTCGACTTCACCTCCGAGACCGCGGAGGAGAACCCGGCCTGGAAGCTCGACCTCTCGGATGAAGTGATCGCCGTCTGGCGGGGCGAGCAGGGGGACCGGGCCGACATCACCCTCGTCTGGGGCGTGCCGCTCATCGGCGGCGGCGCCCTGGTGACCGCCGAGCTGGCCAACCTCGCCGTGGACCAGTGCGCGCTGGTCGAGCAGCGCTTCACGCTGATCGCGCCCGACAACTATCAGGGTGACTTCGTCGACGTGAAGCTCTGGGGTCGGCGCGGGAACCTGCTCGCCACCGAGTCGCTCTACGTCGAGGACGACGAGGATGGGGAGGACGTCGAAGAGGCCTGAGCCTCGCCGGAGCCAGCCGTCGTGACCCGGCGGCGGCGCTCACGCACCCCGTCGTCGGCGTCGAGGATGATGAGTTCGTCGGCCACTCGCTCGGCATCCGTGAGATCTCCGGTCCCGACGACGAGCGCAAAGCCGCCGCTGACCCACACACGCCGGAGGGTCGCCAGCAGCGCCGCGGCGTCGTCCGGGACCAGCCCGGCGGACGGGTCCTCGGCCACCAGCAGGGCAGGATCTCGGGCGAGCACCAGGGCCAGCTGGGCGCGCTGACGGTCGACGGCGGTGAGCTGGTGGGGCCGGGCGCGGACCCGCCGGTGGGGCTCGGAGACGTCGGCGCGCTCGAGCAGGTCGACGGCACGGTCCAGCGCCGCACGCCGGGTCCCCCCGAGCGCCGCGGCGATCTGGTCGGCCACGCTCCAACCAGCCAGCAGCGGCTCCTGCGCGTCGGGAACGAGGATCGCCGCAGCCTCGGTGTCCCCCCAGGCCCCGACGTGCGCCGCGGCGGCCGGGCCGACGACGGCGACACAGGCCCGCTCGGCGATCTCGACGCGCGCCTCGCCGCGGAGCGGGAGGATCCACGGGCCGCTCACGCCGGCCTCCGCGGGGCCAGCCCGGAGAGCCACCCGTCCACCGCCAGGCGACCGAGGATGACGAGCAGGCCCGTGACGAGGGCGAGCTGGGACACGCTGGCGGGATCCCCCTGCCGGAGATCCGCCACGGCGAGCGCCCCGGCCCCCGGCAGGCGGAAGGTCACTTCGACGACCACGGCGCCGCTGAGGAACCCCGGCAGGCCGGCGGTCACGCCCTCCAGCAGCGACGGGAGCAGCGCCCGGCGGCGCTGGCGGGCCAACATGCGCTCGGGGACACCGGCCGAACGGGCGACCCGCTGCTGGGCCGAGGCCCGGACGGCGTCACCCCGGGCCGACAGCGCGCGCAGCGACACCGCGGCCTGGGGCACTCCGAGGACGAGCCAGGGAAGGATGAGCGCCTGGGCCCAGCGTCCCGGGTGACCGGCCAGGCCGGTGTAGCTGCCCGCGCCGGGCAGGATCGGCAGCGATCCGACACTGTCGGAGAACACGAGCAGGCTCAGCAGGGAGACCCAGGCGACGGGCGCAGCGGCGAGCAGGACCGCGAGCGGGGACAGCGCGACCCCGAGGGACGGGCGCCCCCGGGGCAGGCTGTGGAGCCACAGCGCCCCTGCACCGAGCAGCAGCCACACCAGCCCGGCGCCGCACAGCAGCGACCCACTGGCCCCGAGCACCGAGCCGAGCCGCCCCAGCGCGGAGGTGCCCAGCCCGGGCCGGCCGTGACCACCGAAGCCGACCACCCCGAGCAGAGCGAGCGCGGCGACGGCGAGCAGCGGCCCGCCCAGCCCGGCCCCCCAGGGCCGGGTCCGGTCTCCGACGGACATCCGCGCGGAAGGTCGAGGCAGCCGGGCGAGCCAGGGGGTCGCGGCCGGGGACTCAGGGCCCCGGGTGAGAACCTCGGCGGCCAGGGCGAGGACGAGGATCGCGGCGCCCGGGAAGACGAGCGTCCACCAGGCCGGAATCCCGGCGAGGGTCGCCCGACCGGCGTGGGCCATCATCGCCCCGAGCTGGGGCTGACCTCCGCCGGGACCCATCCCGAGGAAGGTCAGCGACACGTCGATCGCCACCGCGAGCCCGATCAGCCGGGCGAGCCCGGCGGCGCTGGGCCGGCTGCGCCGGGCCGGCCAGAGCAGGGTCAGCGCGATCGGCACGATCAGCCGCAGGGGTCCGGTGCCGAGCCGGGTGGCCAGGGCCAGGCCGAGCAGCACGGGCGGCAGCGCGGCCGGGCCCGACAGCAGCCCGTCGATGGCCCAGCCGACCAGGAGCCGGCGTGAGCCCCAGGCAACCGGGAGCCGGCGTAGGGCCCAGGCGAGCAGGACGGCGAGGCCGGTCCCGGCGAGGCTGAGGAGCCACAGCGACCTGAGCGCGTAGAGGATCCTCGCCAGCTCGTCCCGACCCTCTCCGTCGACGCCCAGCGGATGGGATCCGCTGGGCCCCGTCGGGTTGCCGAACAGGTTCAGGGCGGCCGGATCGCGGTGGGCGGGCCCGGGCAGGCCGAGCAGCGCGAGCATCAGCGGCGCGCCGAGGGCGAAGATCAGCAGGAGGACGAGGACCGCGGCGGCCGTTGCCCGGGCCGGGCCCAGCCCGCGGGGCCCCCCGGAGCGCGCCGCCTCCCGGTCCCGGCCGGGCCGGCGCGGCCCCCACGGCCGGCGCGGCACCCACCCCGGGCGTGACCGGCACGCCAGGCGCAGCCGGCGCGGGGACCGCGGGGCCGGATCCAGCTCGTGCGGAGCGACACTCACCGTTGCGCTTTGTAGCGCGCGCTCAGCGACGGCGTCCGCGGCTACCCTCCCAGCAGGCTGGCGGTCAGCCGGGTTCGCGCCCCGGACCCCCGGCCCCGTGGCCCGCCCTGCCTCGCCCTCGTAGCTCAACGGATAGAGCACGCGCCTCCTAAGCGCGGGATGCAGGTTCGATTCCTGCCGGGGGCACCTGGCCGCCCTCCCCACCCGCGCTGAGCCCGGCGCTGACGGCGCCGACCGCCCCCGGCCGGGCCGCGACGAACCCGACGCCGGACAGCGGGACGAGCAACAGGAGCAACACCCCCAGGGGCACCGTCCAATGACCGGTGAGCCCGTGGAGGGCCCCGAGCAGGAAGGGACCGGAGGCCGCGAGCATGTAGCCGACGCTCTGGGCCATTGTCGAGAGGTGCGCCGCCTCGTGGGCATCGGCGGCACGCGCCACGATGAAGCCCAGGGCAAGAGCCAGGGAGGTGCCCTGACCCAGGCCGAGGAGGGTCATCCAGACAAGCGTGGGCTGCGCGGGCGCGGCGATCAACCCGATGTAGCCCCCGGCACAGAGCGTCGCGGCGAGCGCGACGAGCCGGCCGGGCCGGCGGGCGCGGCGCTCGAGCCACGGGGTGAGCAGGGCTCCGAGCATGCCGGGCAGGGTGGAGAAGGAGAGCAGCCACCCCGCGCTCAGCGCCGAGACGCCGTGCCCCTCGAGGATCGTGGGCACCCACGACAGGGTCGCGTAGAAGCCCAGTGACTGCAGACCCATGAACAGCGTGACGCACCAGGCCAGCGGGCTGCGCCAGAGCCCTCCGACGGCCGGCAGCTCGCTCGCGCCGGTGCCGGAGAGCTCCCCCTGGGACTGGGGGAGCCAGAGGAGGACCCCGACCGCGGCGAGGACGCCCCACAGCGCGACGCTGTCGCGCCAACCCAGCCCCGTGAGGTGCTCCAGCGGGACCGTGAGCCCGGCGGACAGTCCGCCGCCGATGGACAGCGCGACCGAGTACAGAGCGGTCATGGTCACGCGCCGGTCGAGGAAGTCGCGGCGGATGAGGCTCGGCACGAGCACGTTCCCCACGGCGATCGCCCCACCGATGAGCGCCGTCCCGAGCATCAGCGCGGCGACGCCGGTGAGCAGCCGCACCGCGGCCCCGGTGAGGATCGTCGCGAGCACCAGCAGGAGCAGCGGGCGCATGCCGAAACGGCGGATGAGCCGGGGGGTGAAGATCGCCACGGCGCCGAAGCAGAACACCGGGACGGCGGTGAGGATGCCCCCGCCCGCGGAGCTCAGGCCGGTTGAGGCGCGGATCTGGGCGAGCACCGGCGGCACCGCCGCGACGCAGAGACGCAGGTTGACGGCGACGAGGATGAGCGTGATCGCTCCGGCCCGACCCGAGAGCGGCCGCACAGCTCAGGTGTCCGTGGGCGCCCCGGGACGGTCCGGGCGCTGGGGATAGACCTCGTCGATCGTCGTGAGGGCGACATAGGGCGCTCCGCCCGCGGCCGCCCGGATCGCCTCCGCGCCACCGGCCAGGCGGTCACAGATGGAGAGCACGCCACAGATCTGGCGCCCCTCCGCCACGAGGGCCTCGATGGCCCGCACGGTCGACCCGCCCGTGGTGACGGCGTCCTCGACGAGCATGCAGCGGTCCTCGGGCCCGAGCAGGGGCCCCTCGATGCGACGTGAGAGGCCGTGGGGCTTGACCTCCTTGCGGACGAAGAACGCCTTCACCTGTGCGCCGCCGGCCAGGGCGGCGCAGGCGATCGGGTCCGCTCCCATGGTCATTCCACCGACGGCGGTGGCTCCCCACGCCCGGGCCTGAGCGGCGACCAGCGTCGCGAGGGCGGCGAAGCCGGCGGGGAGCAGGATCGCCCGCTTGCAGTCGACGTAGTACTGGGCCACGCGCCCGCTGGTGAGCGTCACCTCACCGATCACCAGGGCATGCTCGGCAAGGGTCTCGCGCAGGCGGCAGCGAGCGTCCGGGTCGAGGTGGGCAGGATCGGAGTCGGGCGTGGTCATCACCGCGCCCATGCTATTGGCGTCCAACGGACATCACGGGACTCATGTCCGCGGCGGCGGCGACCGACAAGGGATTCTGAGATGTCCAAGCTCCTGCACTATGCGTCGATGCTGTGCTGCGCCTTTGTCATCGGCTCGTTCTTCCTCTTCGCGGTGAGCCAGACCTCCCACGCCTCCCAGAGCCAGGCCAGCGCCGTTGCCAACGGCACGGTGAGCGGGGTGCCGAGCGCTCCCGCGCCGCCGCTGGCGCGCGAGCATCAGCCCCGGCGCTTCATCGACCAGGTGGCCCGCAAGCTCGAGTCGCCGTTCCTGAACATCGTCTCGACCCGTTCGGCGTGGGTGACGCGGCTCGTGCCGACCGCGGTGGCCCTGCTGATCTACGGCTTCGGGCTCTCCTACCTCGCCCGCTGGGCGGCCGGACGCCCAGCCTGATCCCGCCGCGCCGCCCGGGCGCGAACTAGCTCAGGGAGGCGGCGTCGGGCGCCAGCGGAGCGGGCGCCCGCGGGGCGCGCGGGCGTGACAGCGGGCCCGTGACGAGCCCGATCGCCGCCAGGGAGGCCGCGGCGACCCCGATGATCGGTGCCGCCCCCCAGTGCATCTCGTTGACCCCGAGGGCGACTGCGTTGTTGATCGCGTGGATGGCCATGCACGGGTAGAGCGAGCCCGTCCACCAGCGCACGAGGCAGAGCACGAAGCCGAGCAGCCCCAGGGGAACGAGGTACTCGGGCTTGGCCGACCCACTGTGGGCCAGGCCGAAGAGGATCGCCACGATCAGCGCGGCGACGAGCGTGCCCGCATCCCGACCGAGAACGCGCAGGCGGATCCCGCGCAGGACGCCGAAGAGGAAGCCCCGGAAGAAGAACTCCTCGCAGACGGGCGCGAAGGCGCAGACGAAGATCGCGGTGAACAGCGCCGCCAGCGTGGAGTGGGTGACCCCGAGCTCGTTGGGGAGCTTGTCCGTGCCCTTGATCGTGACGAGCAGGGAGTAGACGTAGGAGACGCCGTAGTAGGCCACCCCGGCGCCGACCACCGCGAGGATCCCGGTGCGCCAGCGGATGCGCCGGTAGCCGAAGTCCGCGGAGCCCATCGCCCGCCCTCCGGAGGCGCTGCGGCGCAGCACGGCCATGTACAGGGCAGCCCCGACGAAGCAGAGGTCGAAGAGATAGTCCGAGACGAGGCTCACCGCCGCCGTCGGGGTGTTCAGGGGCGAGCCGAAGGCGTGGCCGACGGACTGGACGATGAGCGAGACGATGAGACCGGCGGCCAACCCCATGAACACGGCCGCGGGAGCGAGCAGCAGCGACAGCGGGTGGGGGCGCTCGTCATGCATCGACGCTCCCGAGGGTAGGGAAGCGGCGCCCGAGCGCGAAAGAGGCCTCGCGAGCCGGCCGTGTGCGAGGAGTAACCTCAGCGTGGCAGGGGTCCAGAGCCTATGAGCCGACATCAGCGACAGCGGCGCAGCCGCAGACGGTCCAGCCCGTTCGGTCGGATCCTCCTCGGCGGGGTCATCGCAGCCCTCCTCGCGCTCGGCGGCGGAGCGGTCGCCGCAGTCTCCTGGGTCGTCTCGACCGCCGATTCGGCACCCAACATCTCACAGCTGCGTCCACGCATCGAGGGTCAGGTGTCGGAGGTCTTCGCCTCCGACGGGACGCTGTTGGGCTACCTCTCCACCGACGTCCTGCGCAAGGCCCTCACCCAGGCCCAGCAGCCCCGGCTGCTGCGCGAGGCGACCGTGGCGATCGAGGATCGCCGCTTCTTCCACCACGGGGGCGTCGACTACCAGGGGATGGTCCGGGCGGCGATCTCCGACGTCTTCAACGGCTCCTCGGGCACCCAGGGCGCCTCGACGCTGACGATGCAGCTGGTGAAGAACATCTACCTGCCGACCCAGCTGGTGGACTCGCGGTCGCTGAAGTACAAGATCGTCCAGGCCAAGCTGGCCACCGAACTGGCGGACCGCCGCTCCAAGAACTGGATCCTCACCCAGTACCTCAACGACGTGGTCTACGGGACCGTCGGGGGTCAGTCCGCCTACGGGGTGGGGGCGGCGTCGCAGATGTTCTTCGACCAGCCGAACCTGCACAAGCTCGACCTCGCCCAGATGGCGCTGCTTGCCGGCCTCCCCCAGGCGCCGACGACCTACAACCCCTTCCTCAGTCCGGCCTATGCCCGAGCCCGGCGCAGCGAGGTCCTCGCCGCGATGGTCCGCTCGCACTACATCAGCGCGAGCCAGGCGGCGGCGGCGAACGCCAGCCCGCTGCAGGTCCACGAGAACTACTCCTTCAACACGGTCCGCCAGCCCTACGTCTTTGACTACGTGCGCCAGCAGCTCATCCAGCGCCTTGGCCAGAAGACCGTCGACCAGGGCGGACTGAGGGTCTACACCTCGATCAACCTTCAGGACCAGGCTGACGCGAAGCAGGCGCTGATGGCCAACGAGGGCCAGCCCGGCGACCCCGACGCGACCGTCGTCACCGTCAACCCGGCCAACGGGGAGATCGTCGCCATGGCTCAGAACACGACCTACGGACTGAAGCCCGGCGAGACGACGGTGAACTACGCCACCCAGGCCCTGCGCCAGACCGGATCGGCGTTCAAGGCCTTCGCCCTGATGACCCTCATCCACGATTACGACGGCGACCCGAGCCAGACCTACTACGACTCCAAGTTCCTCAAACCCGGCTGGCTCCCGGGGTACCCGGCCTATTCGGTGCAGACCGCCGAGCAGACCTATCAGGGCGTCATCAACGTCACGAAGGCGACGACGATCTCCGACAACACGGTGTTCGCGCAGCTCGCCGTCGACCTGGGGATCCCCAAGGTCCTCGACATGGCCTACGCGATGGGCATCACCCACCACCAGCTGCCCGTGCCCTCGATCGTCATCGGCGGCCTCAACCCCGGGGTGACCCCGCTGGAGATGGCCGACGGCTACGCGACGATCGCCAACGGCGGGCTGCACTACGACCCGACGATCATCAACAGCGTCACCCTGCCCTCGGGACGCTCGATGAACCTGCTCGACACCCATCCCGTTCGCGTCTTCTCCCCCGGCGAGGCCTACGCGGCCACCCAGGTGCTCAAGACCGTGATCCAGTCGGGCACCGGCACGGCCTCCAACTACGGTTGTCCCGCGGCCGGAAAGACCGGTACGACCACGAACTACACCGACGCCTGGTTCGTGGGCTACTCGCCGCGGCTCGCCACCTCGGTGTGGGTCGGCTACACCCAGGAAGCCCAGCAGATGCAGGATGTCAACGGACTCGGTCCCGGCTACGGCGGCACCCTGGCCAGCCCGATCTGGAAGGACTTCATGGCCAAGGCCGCAGCGGGCTTCTGCGGCGACTTCACGCCCCCGGCGGTGCCGTGGACGGGCAAGCCCTATGTGGGCGCTCACTCCGCCAGCGCCGTCCAGGCGTACACCAACACGGTGCCGTTCACCAGCCCCACCCCGCTGACGGCCAACACGACGACCGCAACGACCCCGGCCACCACGGCCACCAGCCCGGTCGTGCCCACCATCGGCGCCGCGCCCACCCCGACGATCCCGCCGGTGAGCACCGCCCCGGCACCCAAGCCCCAGGGCCCGCCCAACGGCGGTCAGCCGACCGCCACCACCCCGAGCGGCGGCTCGGGGGTCGGTTAGCGGCGCGGGCGTCCTAGAATCACCGCCAATGCCGAAGGAAGAAAAAGTAGAGCTCGAGGGCGAGGTCGTCGAGGCCCTGCCCAACGCGATGTTCCGCGTGAAGCTCGACAACATGGACCGGGTCGTGCTCGGGCACGTGGCGGGCAAGATGCGCCGCTTCCGGATCCGCATCCTCCCCGGCGACCGCGTGCGGGTCGAGCTGTCGCCCTATGACCTCGACCGCGCCCGGATCGTCTACCGCCACCGTTAGCCCTCAGCCCCCGCGTGCGTGAGCTCGAGCTGATCGCCGAGCTCGAATCGCTGCTGCGTGGGCGGGGTGGGGCGGGTGCTGGCTCTGTGGCTCAGCACCCGCCAGAGGCGCCGCGGCTGACGGCGGGCCGGATCCTGCGCTGGCCGGGGGACGACGCCGCGGTCCTGCGTTCGCGTCCCTACAGCGTCGTCTCGGTCGACACGATGGTCGACGGCGTCCACTTCCGGGTGGAGGAGCTCGGACCGGAGGCGATCGGCCACCGCGCGCTCGCCGCCGCCCTGTCGGACCTCGCCGCGATGGGTGCCGAGGCCGCCGAGGTGTACTTCGCTTTGATGCTCCCGCCGGGACAGGACGAGGAGTGGATCCGGTGCCTCGTCCGCGGGGTGGGGGAGCTCGCGGCCGCCTGTGGAACCGTTGTCGCGGGAGGCGACATCACCGCCTCCGCGGTGCTCGCGCTGTCCTTCACGGTCGTCGGCTGGGCCGACGACCCGGCGACGCTCGTCGGCCGCGACGGGGCCCGTCCGGGTGATCTCATCGGGGTCACCGGCGACCTCGGTGGGTCAGCCGCCGGACTGGCCGCACTCGAGGGACGGGTGCGCGCCGCCCCCGAGCTCGAACGCCGCTACGCCTTCCCGGTTCCCCGGCTGGCCGCCGGACGGGCGCTGGCCCGGGCGGGGGTGACCGCGATGATCGACCTCTCCGACGGACTGGCCACCGACGCCCGCCACCTCGCCGCGGCCAGCGGGGTGCACGTGGAGATCACCCTCGAGGCGCTTCCGCTCGCGCCCGGCCTCAGCGCGGCGGCGGCGCAACTCGGGCGTGATCCCGCCGCTTGGGCGGCCACCGGCGGAGAGGACTACGAGTTGCTCTTCAGCACCGGCCCGGCGGGCGCCGGCGCGGTCCAGAGGACCCTGACGGCGCTTGACGTGCCGCTCACCTGGATCGGCACGGTCGTGGGTCAGGGCGCCGGTTCGGTCAGTTTCGAGCCCGACCGCACTCCGTTGCACGGCTTCGAGCACTCTCTGTAGACAGCGGCCCCACGGCACCACCGTCCTCACCATCGTCAAAGGCGTGGGGGCTGAGGAGCTGGGCGAAACCACGGGCGAGCATCGCCGTGGCCACCTGGTGAGCGCAGAAGGAGTCGGAGATCATCTCGGAGTCAGACATGGAGAGGAGGACGTCACTGCTGTCATCGGCACGGCTCAGGCGCTCTGAACCGTTGCGTGACCAAGATCATCTGTCCGTCCAGACGCGCCGGTCCGAGCGGGGCCGACCGGGGTCTCGGCGCTCAGCCGGGCGAAGACGACAATCCGCTGGCTGGCCGAGAACAGGGGATTGCAGGAGGACAGCACGAGACGCTCATAGCCCACGTCGCGGACGATCCACCAGGCATCAGGCGCCACGATCATCTGGCGCTGCACGGTGTAGGTGAAGCGGCCGTAGGGCATCGTGAGGATCACGGACGCCCCCGGCGTCAGCTCGTTGAGGTCGCGGAAGGGGGCCAGGTACGTCGTACGGTGCCCCGCGACGGCCACGGTCGCCCCCTCCCCGGGCAGGGCCGTCGTCGCGTAGTGGCCGGTGCCCAGCGCGAGACTCGCGGTGGCGGTGCCCTGGATGAGCGGCTCCCGCACCCCAATGGCCGGGATGCTCACGCGACCCAGGGGAGCCCCGGCGGGCACCTCCCGCCCCTCACGGGCGGCGAGGAAGGCGATGCGCGCGTCACTGCGATGGATGGCGGCGAGGATCCGCCGGTCCGCCCGGTCGAGGGTGAGGGTGTGGGCCCGGGTGTCCGTCTCGGCACGGCGGACGAGCGAGATCACCGCGGTGACCGGCTCCTGCCACAGCAGCGTCGCGATCACGTCCGCGCCGAGCAGGCCGCCGACCAGGATCAGCAGCGTGGAGATCCCGCGGACGATCCGGCTCATCGCCGCAGCGCCGACTGGGTGCCTCCCAGCGAGCCCGGCCCGGCGTAGGTGGCGGGGCCGCGGACGGTCACCGGCGCCTCGACCGTCACCGCCGAAGCCCGGACCGCCCGCGCGAGCAGCACGACGATGCCCGACAGCACCCCGAGGGCCACACACCAGCTCAACGCCAGGCCGAGGGTGACGGCGGAGCCGCTGAGCGCGCGGACGAGACTCGCGGCAAAGCCCCACGGGGACAGCCCGAGCGAGAGCATCACGTGGATGGCGAGCAGCAGCGGGGCGAGCAGGCCGGCGAGGATCAGCAGCACTGAGCGTCCCCACCTCCCGGCGACTCCCGGTGACCCGACCCACAGCCAGAGATGCAGCGCGGGGACGAACAGGGCCGCGGCAAAGGGGTTGACACTCCACACCAGGAGGGTGAGCGCGCACAGCACGAGCGAGAGTGCCACCGACGCGCCTTCGATGGCCGGCGACGTGGGCGTGCGCCGCCAGCCGATCCCCGAGGCGATCTGGACGCCGACGGGACGCAGCAGACGCAGGGCGACCGCGGTGATCCCGAGGGCGACGACCCCGGTTCCCGCGGCTCCGAGCGAGACGGCGACCGACCCGTCCACAGGTGCGGGCAGGGTCGGCACGAGCGCGAGCACGCCGGCGGCCCTGAGCACGAGCAGGCCGAGGATCCAGGGCAGAGTCCCGCTGAGGACCCAGACGCTCCAGGAGAGGATGGAGTGGCCGCGCCGGCGCGCCCGGGCGATCGCGTCGATCAGCGTGGCGGCGACCGGCGCGATCAGCGCGAGTACGAGCAGGCGCACGGCCCACAGGGGGACGAGCTTGGAGGCGAGGCTGAGATCGCGACCGGGGGGCGCGAGCGTCGGACCGGCCTCCAGCGCGCTGATGCTCTGGTCGAGGGCCAGACCGAGCCCGGCGATGCGAGCGGGGTCAACGCGTTCGCCCGGCTGGGGCAGCCGGTCACCCGACAGCGACACCGTCACCGCGGGCAGGCCCGCCGCGGCGAAGGGACCCTGGCCGCCGGCGGTGAACGGGAAGGCCAGATGGGACAGTTGCGCACTGAAGCTGGGCAGCGTCGCACTCAGGCCGGCCTGGACGCCGAGGTAGCGTGACAGGGTGCCCGCCAGGGCTGAGGGAGCGAGTGCCGCGCGCGTCGACCAGGGGACGACGACGGGGCGCCGCGTCGTCGCCCGGGCCAGGTCGCCGAGCACGATCACCGCGTCGACGTTCTGGCCGGCCAGGCTCGCCGCGAGTTGGGCGTTGCCCGCGGCGCCGACCGCCCCGGAGGTCGACACGAGCAGCAGGGACCGGTTGAGACTCGCCCCGGAGAAGACGCGGGCGAGCTGGAGCAGGACCGCGCTGGCCGCGGTCCCGGCCACGGCGCCGGCGTCGTGCGGTGCCGGCGGGCCGGACAGGAGGTCCCGGTCGGCGACGACGACGATCGTGCCTTGGCCCAGCCCCGGGCGTTCGGCCTCGACGGTGGCGATGGCCCGCTCGCCCACCGCCGTGCGCAGTGAGTCGGTGCGCGAGCTCACGCTGAACCCGCCGGCCGCGCGCAGACCCGCCGCCATCGCCGCGGCGAAGTCGCCATCCCGCACCGAGCCGGGCGCGACGGCCCCAAAGCGGGCCGCAAGCGACACGGCCTGGGGGGCGGCCGCGGAGAAGGAAACCCCCGGGGCGAGATCGGTGCTCGCCGCCGGCGGCGCCGTCTGCAGGGAGAAGCCGAAGATGATGATCGCGATGAGGACGATCACCCAGCTGACCCGGTAGATGCGGGGATCCACCATCACTGGGGAGGCTAGTGGACACCTCCGCGCCGCCGCCACTCTACCCTGGTCCTCCGTCATGGCGAGCGCGGACCGACCGGCCCGGATCCTCCTGGTGGACGACGAGCAGTCGATCCAAACCCTGCTCTCTTTCCCCCTCCAGCGCGACGGATATCAGGTCGTCGCCGCCACGGACGGTCAGGAGGCGCTGGACCGCTTCGCCACCGAGTCCTTCGACCTCGTCGTCCTCGACGTGATGCTTCCCCGCATCGACGGGCTCGAGGTCTGCCGACGCCTGCGGGCGCGCAGCGCCGTGCCGATCATCATGCTCACCGCCAAGGCGGAGGAGATCGACAAGGTCGTCGGCCTCGAGCTCGGCGCCGACGACTACATCACCAAGCCGTTCTCGCTCCGCGAGTTCTCCAGCCGGGTCAAGGCGGCCCTCCGGCGAGCGGACATGTCCCGCAACGCCTCGCCCGATTCCGAGGTCCAGCAGCTGGGCATCGGCGAGCTGCGCATCGACTTCCCCAAGCGGACGGTGCGACTGGCCGGCGCCGACGTCCCCCTCACCTACGTCGAGTTCGAGATCCTGACCATCCTCGCCTGCTCCCCCGGACGGGTCTTCACCCGCGACATGCTGCTCTCCCAGATCTGGGGCGACTCCTCCTACCGGGATCCGCGCACCATCGACGTCCACATCCGTCACCTGCGGGAGAAGCTCGAGACCGACGCCAAGGATCCGCAGTACCTCTTCACGGTGCGCGGCGTGGGCTACCGCTTCCGTGACGACGCCGAGGACGGCGCCTAGGCGGCGTCGGAGCCCGGGCGGGTGTCGATGGGAATCCTCTGGGTGCTCGGCGGCCTGCTCGTCGGGGGGCTCGCCGGCGCCGGTCTGGTGGCCTGGCGGCTGCTGCCGCGGATTCACCGGCTCGAGCTGGGGACCCAGCGGATCGCTCAGCTCGACGGCGCCCGCAAACAGTTCATCGCCACCGCCTCCCACGAGCTGCGCACGCCGATCTTCTCCCTGGGAGGCTTCGTCGAGCTGCTCGAGGATGACGATCTCGACCCTGACACGCGACGGCGCTTTCTCGGCCACATCTCCGAGCAGGTGGAGCGCCTGCGCAAGCTCTCGGTCGACCTGCTCGACCTCAGTCGGCTGGAGGCCGACGCACTGGAGCTCCGGCCCGAGCCGGTGGATCTCGGCGAGCTGACCCGCAGCGTCGCCTCGGAGTTCGAACCCGCCCTGGCCGCCCATGACGCACTGCTGGAGCTCCATCTCGCCCGGCGCATCGACGCCATCTGCGACCCGGTGCGCGTCGCCCAGATCGTGCGCATCCTCATCGACAACGCCCTCACCCACACGCCCAAGGGCACGAAGATCCTGCTCAGCGCAGGACGCAGCGGATCCCTCGTGCACGTGGCGGTCCATGACGACGGTGCGGGGATCGCCTCCGGGCGCCTGGACCGCATCTTCGAGCCGTTCTTCACCTCCGACGAGGTCCACGGCTCCGGACTGGGTCTCGCCATCGCCTCCGAGCTGGCCGGCCGGATGGACGGTCGGCTCTCGGTGCAGTCCGAGCCGGGTTCGACGACGTTCGAGCTGCTGCTGCCCGCCTAGTCCGCCACGGGCGGGAGCGCGGCGGGGGGAAGCTCGCCGTCGTAGTACTCAAGGTGACTCGTGGGCTCGCCGCGGCGTACGAAGACCTCGTCGTGCCCGCTGTGGGTGAACACCGCGAGCTTGTCCGAGTCCGGGTAGACGCACACCGCCGGGTCGGCGTCGGCGGAGAACATGAGCACCCGGGCCGGTTCGCCGGTCTCGGCGGGCGAGAACACCTGATGCGCTCCCTCGGGGCCGGCGGGGAAGCGCATGACGGCACCATCGGCCAGCGAGCTCACCCCCGCCGGGGTGCGGACGTGCACCGGTCCGGAGAGGACGACCAGCCACTCCTCGACGTACTCGTAGTGATACGGGCACAGGCGGTTGCCCGGTGCGATCTCGATCACCTTCACCATCAGTTCGCTGGGTCCGAGAAGCCTGCCGAGATCGACTGCTGCGCCGCGGTATCCCTCCGGATCCCCGGGATCGGCCGCCAGCGCGTCCGTGAAGATGTTGAGCGTGCCCATCTGGCCATGCTCGCACCGGTCGCGGTCACGCTGAGACACTCTGGGCGGCCTGAGCTGATCGCGGCAGCACTCGGGCGAACCCGCCGCGGTCCACCGCGACGGTCGATCACTTATCGTCCACCGCGATGGCGGCACCGCTCATCCTTGCGTCCAACCGCGGACCGGTCACCTTCGCCGAGGACGGGAGCTTCCGGCGCGGGACCGGTGGTCTGGTGACGGCGCTCATCGGGCTGGCCACCCACCGGGAGATCACCTGGATCGCCTCCGCGATGACCGAGGGGGACGCCGCGATGGCCGAGCGCAACGGCGGGCGACCGTTCCCCGTGAACACTCCGGAGGGCCACGAGTACCGGGTCAAGCTCGTCGCCTCGGACCCGGAGGCCTACGACCGCTTCTACAACATCATCGCCAACCCGATGCTGTGGTTCATCCAGCACTATCTCTGGGATCTCTCCAACGCGCCGGACATCCGTCGCCACGAGATGGAGGCGTTCGAGTTCGGCTACAACGTCGTCAACGAGGATCTCGCCCGCGCGGTGCTCGAGGAGATCGAGGATGTCGAGAACCCGATCGTGATGGCGCACGACTACCACCTCTACACCCTCCCGGGGTTGATCCGCCGCGCCCGGCCCGACGCCTTTCTCCACCACTTCGTCCACATCCCCTGGAGCCAGGCCGACTCCTGGCGTGTGCTGCCCACCTCCATCCGCGAGGAGATCTACCGCGGCATCCTGTCCAATGACATCGTCGGCTTCCACACCTGGTCCTACCGGCGCAACTTCCTGCAGTGCTGCGAGGACCTGCTCGGGCTCGAGGTCGACCACGCCACCGGGGTCGTCCAGCTCGACGGGCGTGAGGTGTGGGTGCGCCACTACCCGCTGCCCATCGACCCCGACGCGGTCGGCGCGGTCGGACAACGCCCGCGCGTGGCCGAGCTCGAGGCCGAGCTCCTGCGCCGCCGCCGCGACCATCTGATCCTGCGTGTCGACCGTGCCGACCTGTCCAAGAACATCCTGCGCGGCTTCTCCGCCTTCGACCTGTTCCTCGAACAGCATCCGGAGTTCAACGAACGCGTCACCTTCATCGCCCAGCTGATGCCGTCACGAACCGACGTGCCCGAGTACGCCGAGTACCTCGAGCGCATCGAGGCCGTCGTCGCGGTGGTGAACCACCGGCACGGGACGACGGACTGGATGCCCATCCAGCTCAAGCTCCGTGACGACGTGGAGGAGGCCGTGGCCGCCTACAAGCACTACGACGTGCTCATGGTGAACGCCATGTTCGACGGGATGAACCTGGTGGCCAAGGAGGGTCCGATGGCCAACGAACGGGCCGGGGTCTCGATCCTCTCGGAGAACACCGGCGCCCACGAGGAGCTCGGGGAGTACGCGCTGTCGGTGAACCCCTTCGACATCCAGGAGCTCGCCGACTCGATCCACGCCGCCCTCACCATGGAGCCGGCCGAGCGCCGACGCCGTCACGCCGGGCTCCAGGCGACCATCCGCGCCCGCAACCCCGGGCAGTGGATCGACGAGCAGCTGGCCGACATCGAGCGCAAGCGCGCAGGCGTGCCCGCCAGCTGAGCCTCCGGGGGCGCCCGGACCCGTTGCTATATTCGGCCTTCGCCCGGGCTGCCGGCAATGCCTGCCGACCTCGGGCCTTCTCTCTATGTCTTCAGAACCCACTCTCTACGACCTGGTCCTGCTCCTGTCGGCGCAGAGCGACTCCGACGCCCGCGCCAAGGTGCTCGCCGACGTCGAAGCCGCCATCGCCGCCGCCGGCGGAACGCTCGAGCGCAACCAGGAATGGGGCCAGCGTCCCACGACCTACAAGATCGACCACCAGGGCGAGGCCGAGTACCACCTCCTGCAGTTCACCGGCCCCGTCTCGCTGCTCGAGAACCTCCAGCACAACCTTCGGATCTCCGACAGCGTCCTGCGCTTCCGGATCATCAAGGTGGTTCGCGGGACCCCGCCCGCGCCCGACGCGGCCCCCCCCGTGGTCGTCGGCGGCAGCGTCGACGACGCCTCCGAGTAGGCAGACCGAGCCACCGGGGGGCATCTCGCTCCCGTTCCGGGGTCGATGATGAACCGACCTCTCCGGGCCGCTGCTGCAGCGGCCCGTCGTCTCTCCGGGCCCGACTGAACGCTCGGACTCTGACCGTGCGGCCCCCACGGCCGCCCACCACCACCGCCCCGACGTGCGGCTCACGACCGACGTCCTGGTTCGCCCGTGTGATCTCCGCTCCCGCCGGCAGCGGAGATGGGTCCTCAACGTGCGCCCGATCACGTCGCCGTCACGTCGCCATCACGAGCGTCACGGCTCTCCAACGGCTTTTTCACGATTGTGCGCCAGTTTGCCCCTGAGCCACCGGGGGCCGCCCGAGGCGTGCTTATAGTCGCTGACAGGCGATCTGAAAGGACAAGCGTCATGGCAGGCTCCAACATCAACCGAGTCATCCTCACCGGCAATCTCACCCGCGACCCCGAGCTGCGCGCAGCGGGCAACACGCCCGTCTGTGACCTGCGTCTGGCCGTCAACGGACGGCGCAAGACGGCGGAGGGACAGTGGGTGGATGTGCCCAACTACTTCAACGTCAGCGTGTTCGGCGCCCAGGGCGAGAACTGCCAGCGCTATCTCGCCAAGGGACGTCCCGTGGCGGTCGACGGACGCCTGGCCTGGCGCGAGTGGACCGACAAGGAGGGGAACAAGCGCCAGAGTGTGGATATCATCGCTGAGACCGTGCAGTTCCTCGGTGGGCGTGATGAGTCCTCGAGCGGTAACGGGAACGGTTTCTCCTCCAGCCCTCGCGCTGTGGAGAGCGACATCCCGGTCGACACCGCTGACTTCGTCTCAGCCTCCGTGGGCTCGGGTGCGGCAGCCGACGACGACATTCCGTTCTAGGCCGCCGGGAACTGAGACTTGGGGTGGTGAGCCGGCCGTTCCGGCCGGCGTCACCGGACCCCCATCGGAATCGAACCCCAACAGGTGAGGCCAAGTGGCAAAGCAACGTAGAAGGCCGGTGCGCCGGCGCGACAGGAAGGGCGGCCTGACCTCCAGCCGGCGCAAGCCGTGCCCGTACTGCCGCGACAAGGTCGAGCAGGTCGACTACAAGGACATCACCGCCCTGCGGCGATTCGTCTCGGACCGCGGCAAGATCCGCTCGCGTCGGATCACGGGTGCCTGCCGGCGCCACCAGAGCCAGGTCGCCCGCGCGGTGAAGCGCGCCCGCGAGCTCGCTCTGCTCCCCTACGTCACCGAGGGCGGCTCCGAGCGCGAGGGTCGCGGCGGTCGCGACCGCGACCGCGATCGCGACCGGTAGGCGAGGAGGCGTTCATGCCACAGGCAATTCTGCTCCAGGACGTCGAGAGCCTGGGAGAGAAGGGGGCCGTTGTCGAGGTCTCCAACGGCTACATGCGCAACTACCTGATGCCGCGCAAGCTCGCCGAGAACGCCACCCGAGCGGCCATCGCTCAGGCGGAGGTCCGTCGCGAGGCGGCCGAGCGGGCGGCGCGGGAGGCGACGGAGAAGGCGCGTGAGATCGGCAACCTGCTCTCCAAGACAGTGCTCACCATCGCTCAGCAGGCCGGCGACGACGGCCGTCTGTTCGGTTCGGTGACCACCCAGGACATCGCCGACGCGATCCGGGATGCCCGCGGGCTGCGGGTCGACCGCCGCCGCGTGCGCCTCGAGGAGCCGATCAAGAGCATTGGCACCTACATGGTCACGGTCGAGGTCGCCGAGAACGTCTCGGCACAGATCAAGACGATGGTCGTCGCCGCCTAGGCGCCGACCCGGCATCTGCTCGTTCGAGGGGCGCCTGGCGGGCGCCCCTCGTCGTTCCCGGGCCCGTTCGACCCGCCTCGGGGAGGCCCCCCAGGGGGCCTGAACCCACCGGTCCGCACGCCGCCCGACGCCCGCCAGGCAAAACCCGGAGCGAGCGGGAAGGCGCGTCGAGAGCCGCCTGGACGCGAGCTATCTTCACCATTCCGGATGAGCGTCACCCAACCGAGCAGCCTTCCGCCCCACAACCTCACCGCGGAGAAGTCGGTGCTCGGGGCCGTCCTGCTCGATGAGCGTCACATGTACGCGCTCATCGAACTGCAGCTCAAGCCCGAGCACTTCTACCGGCCCGAGCACCGCGCGGTGTTCGAGGCGATGCTCGCGCTCTACAACCGTGACGGCAAGATCGACCACCTCACGGTGTCCGAGCGCCTCGAGAAGAACGGGCAGCTCTCCGAGCTCGGGGGAACCGCGATGGTCGAGGAGCTCGCCGCCTGGGTCCCCGCCACCGGGCACGCCGCCGAGTACGGGCGCATCGTGCGCGAGCAGGCCCAGATGCGCGCGCTGCTGGAAGCCAGCCACCAATCCATCGCCGCGGTCCAGAACCGGGAGGCCTCCGCCGCCGAGCTGATCGCCCAGAGCGAACGGCGCATCCTCGACATCGTCGGTGACGAACGCCAACGCTCCATCCGGCGCATCGAGATGGTGCTCGACGAGGAGACCGAGCGCCTCCACTACCGCTCCACCCAGAAGAGCGTGCTCACCGGCACGCCCTCAGGCTTTCGCGACCTCGACGAGAAGACCGGTGGCTTCCAGCCCGGCAACCTCATCATCCTCGCCGCACGCCCGTCCATGGGCAAGTCCGCGCTGGTGTGCAACATGGCCGAGAACGCGGCCCTGGCCGGGTTCCCGGTCGCCCTGTTCTCGCTCGAGATGTCCGAGTCCGAGCTCGCCCAGCGCTTCGTCGCCTCCCAGTCCTCGACCAAGGGTGACGATCTGCGCCGGGGCAAGGTGCCCGAGAACCGGTGGCCGAAGATCCTCGACGCCTGCCAGCGCCTGGGCGCCTCGGACCTCTACGTCGACGACTCCTCCGACACCGGGGTGCTGGAGATCCGCTCCAAGTGCCGGCGCCTGCACCAACAGCTCCAGGACAAGGGCGGCCTGGGCATGATCATCATCGACTACCTCCAGCTCATGCGCCACGAGGGTCGCATCGAGAGCCGCGTGGAGCAGGTCGGTCAGATCTCCCGCGGCCTGAAGTCCCTGGCTCGTGAGCTGAAGGTCCCCGTCATCGCCCTGTCCCAGCTTTCCCGTGGTGTCGAGCAGCGTGCGGGGGACAAGAAGCCGATCCTCTCGGACCTGCGCGAGTCCGGCCAGATCGAGCAGGACGCCGACCTCGTCATGTTCATCTACCGCGACGAGTACTACAACCACGAGTCGACCCGCAAGGGTGAGGCCGACATCATCATCGCCAAGCACCGCAACGGGGCGGTGGGCGAGATCACCCTCGCCTTTCAGGGCGACTATCCGCGCTTCATCAACTATGCCGGAGCCCGCTTCGAATGATCGGGTCCGCCGCCCCTGGGGGTGCCTAGATGGCCCGCTGCGCCTTCGATATCTGTGACGGCTCGGGACTCGTCTTCGACGAGGACACCAAGACCGCCTATGACTGCCGCTGCCGGCCCCAGGTGATCGCGCGCACCCGGGCGCGATCACTCTCGGCGGTGATCCCCCAGAAGTACCGTGACGTCGCCTTTGACCGCTTCCCGGTGACCGAGATCAACCCGACGATCGTCGCCGCGACGCACCGGTTCGCGACCCGCATCGAGGAGAACCTCGACGCGGGTCGCGGCCTCTGGTTCATGGGCCCGGTGGGCACGGGCAAGACGACGCTGGCCATGCTCGTCACCCAGGCGGCGCTGCGCGCGGGACGCTCAGCGGCCCGCTACTCCCTGCCCGGGCTGCTCTCGCAGATCCGCAAGACCTTCGACAACGGCAGCCACAACGACCTGCTCGAGCGGCTCGTTGCCGTCGACCTGCTCCACATCGACGACATCGGCGCCGAGCAGACCACCCCCTGGGTCCTCGAGGAGCTGTACGCGATCGTCAACTCCCGCTACGAGGAGCGCAAGTCGATGGTCATCACGACGAACATCCTCGACCGCGAGACCCTCTGTGAACAGATCACCGAGCGGACCGTCTCGCGGCTCACCGAGATGTGTGAGGAGCTCCCGTTGATGGGCGAGGACCACCGCATGGACGCCCAGCCCGGGCTGGCCCCGGTCGTCCGACGCTCCCCCAGCTTTCTCGGCCCGGACCTCTAGACGCCAGCCCCGTACACTGGTCCGCGCATGCCAGGTCTCGTCATCATCGGCGCCCAGTGGGGCGACGAGGGCAAGGGCAAGGTCACGGACCTGCTCGCCGAACGCGCGGACGTCGTCGTCCGCTTCCAGGGCGGCAACAACGCCGGCCACACGATCGTGCGCGACGGGGAGACCTGGAAGCTGCACCTGATGCCCTCGGGCATCCTCCACCCGAACAAGACCTGCGTCATCGGCAACGGCGTGGTCATCGACCCGAAGGTGCTCACCGACGAGCTCGACGAGCTGCGCGGCCGCGGTGTCGACACCAGCGCGCTGCGCATCTCGGCCAACGCGCACCTGATCATGCCCTACCACATGCTGCTCGACCACGCGGGCGAGATCAAGCTGGGCAAGCTCAACATCGGCACGACCCGCCGCGGCATCGGCCCCTGCTACGCGGATAAGGCCGCCCGGCTGGGCATCCGCGTCCAGGACCTCCTCGACGAGAAGATCCTCAAGAAGAAGATCGTCGCCGCGATGGAGCCCAAGCGTTTGCAGCTGCGCGACTTCCAGCGCTCGCGCGAGCTCGATCTCCAGGCGATGACCGAGGAGTACCTCACCTACGGTCACCGCATCAAGCAGTACATCGCCGACACCTCCCGCCTGGTCACCGAGCGTCTGGACCGGGGCGAGCTCGTGCTCTTCGAGGGCGCCCAGGGCACGCTGCTGGACATCGACCACGGCACCTATCCCTTTGTCACCTCCTCGAACCCGATCGCCGGGTCGGCCTGCATCGGCGCCGGTGTCGGCCCCAAGGACATCGACGAGATCTGGGGCATCACGAAGGCGTACTCCACGCGCGTGGGCTCCGGCCCCTTTCCCACCGAGCTCGAGGGCCCCACGGCGATCGAGCTGCGGGACAAGGGCCATGAGTACGGCACGACCACCGGTCGTGAGCGGCGCGTCGGCTGGCTCGACCTCGTCGCCCTGCGCTACGCGGCACGCATCAACTCGCTCACCGCGCTGGCCCTTACCAAGCTCGACGTGCTCTCTGGCCAGGAGCGCCTGCTCGTCGCCACCGCCTACCGCGGACCCGAGGACGCCGAGTTCGACCACTTCCCCTACCACCAGACGGTGCTCCACCACGCCTCGGGCATCTACGAGGAGCTGCCTGGTTGGGAGGAGGACATCTCCGCCTGCCGTTCGGAGGCGGAGCTCCCCCAGGCCGCCCGGGATTACCTGCGCTTCATCGAGGACTTCGTCAAGGTGCCGATCGCCCTGATCGGCGTCGGCCCCGGTCGGGACGAGGTCATCTGGACCCGGGCAGGCCAGGGCATGCACGGCTCCGCTGCCGCGCTCACCGGCTAGGACCGCGAGGGACACGCCTCACCGTCGCGGAGGCGGGGACACCTCCGCGGAGGTGTCTCAAGTGAGGGTCGAGGATCCTGCCCCTGGAGGCACGTGGATCCGAGTCTCGGCCACGCGAGGAGACCGGCCCGCCCGTCGGGGTCGAGTCGTGGCAGACTCCGAACGCGCCGTGTGACGAACCCGTCGCATCGACGATCAACGTCACACGCAGGCCCCGGGGACCCGCGCCTGTACCACGCAGGGCCGCCCACGGCGGCCCAACGTCGCGCGCCTCAGCGGCGCCAGTGCTCGATCAGCTCGTCGTCTCCCACCGACCCGACGACCCGGCCGGGCACCCCGAGCACCCGTGCGCGGGCGGGGACATCCCGGGTGACCACGGCACCGGCGCCGATGAAGGCCTCCTCACCCACCTCGACCCCGGGCACGAGCACGACACCTCCGCCGACCCGGGCGGCGCGGCGCACCACCGGGGCGGCCAGTGGAGCCCCCCGGGGGTGACGGCCCATGTCGTCGTCGTTGGTCATGAGCACCCCGGGTCCGAGGAAGACGTCATCCTCAACCACGGCCCCGGAGGTGACGTACACCCCGGTCTGGATCGAGGCTCGCGCCCCCACGGTGGCTGAGAAGTCGACACACGAGGCCCGACCGACCACCGCACCGGGCCCGACCACCGCCCCCTCACGCACCTGGGCCTGGTCGCCGATGATCGCGCCCTCACCGATCCGCGCCCCCGCGTAGAGGACCGCGCCGGCGCACACGGTGACGCCCGCGCCGACCTCCAGCGGCCCCAGCGCCAGCCCCGCGGCGGAGGATCCGCCGCGCAGGCGCGGTCGCTTGCCCAGCACCGCACCCGGCTCGACGAGCACCCCGGGGCCGAGCCGGACTCCGGCCAGCACGACCGCGCAGGCGCCGATGACGACATCCTCGGCGAGCTCGGCGCCCGCCTCGACGACGGCCCCGGGGGCGAGCTCAGGCATGCCCGACGCGGGCGGAGGCGTCGAGAGAGCTCTGTAGCGCCTCGAGCACGCGGACGACCCGCAGTCCCGAGCGACCGTCCGAGCGCGGCGTCGCGCCGGTGCGCACGCACGCGATGAAGTGCTCGCACTCCAGGCGCAGCGGCTCGGCGGCGGGCAGGCGCGGAGAGAAGATGTCGCCCGAGCGGGTGATGTACTCCCCGTAGCCCTGGGCGTTTTCGTCAAAGCCCTTGTCGTAGATGGTCACCTTGCCCTCCAGGGCCATGTCGTCGAAGGTGGCCATACGACGAGAGCCGACGACGGTGAAGCGCCGCTCCTTGTGCGGGTCCAGCCACGAGAGGTGCAGATGGGCCGAGAGACCGGAGGGGAAGCGCAAAAAGCAGAAGACGACGTCTTCGACGCCCGGGCGCACGTAGGACTCGCCGTGGGCGACCATCTCGACCGGCTCCTCCCCCACGAGCGACAGCACGACGGAGACGTCATGGGCGCCCAGCGACCACAGCGCGTTCTCATCCGCACGCAGCTTGCCCAGGTTCAACCGGTTGCCGTAGATGTAGTAGAGATCACCGAGCTCCCCCGAGTCGGCGAGCTCCTTGAGCTTGGTCACCCCGGGGTGGTACTCCAGCAGATGGCCGACCATGAGCACCCGGCCGGCCGCGTCCGCCGCGGCGACGGCGGCCTCGGCGTCGGCGACGGACTGAGCCAGGGGCTTCTCCACGAAGCAGTGCTTGCCCGCCGCCAACACGCGGACGGCCAGCGCGGCGTGGGTGGGTACGGGCGTGGCCAGCGCGATCGCGTCAAGCTCCGGGTCCTCGAGCAGGTCGTCGACAGAAACGGTCACCCGGACCCCGGGGTGGGCCCCGGCGACGCGTTCCAGCGCCGCCGCGGAGCCGTCACAGAGCCAGGTGAGCTCGACGCCGGGGAGATTGGCGAAGTTGCGGGCGAGGTTCGGACCCCAGTAGCCGAGTCCGACGACCCCGACGCGCACAGGCGGATCGGCTGACATATCGGCGCAGTGTAGGTATTTCAGCTAGAACACCTCATGGCTATGGAGCATCCGGTCATCACCCCGGGACCGCCGCCGGGCACCCGCGCGATCCTCACCCTCTCCTGCCCGGACCGGACGGGCATCGTCCACGCGGTCGCCGGCGTGCTGCTCGCCCAGGGCCTCACCATCACCGAGGCCCAGCAGTTCAACGACCCGGACACCGCCACTTTCTTCATGCGCGTCGCCGTCAGTCCCGGCGACCCGACCGCCGGTCCGCTCGACC
The DNA here is from genome assembly GCA_035702765.1 of Solirubrobacteraceae bacterium. Taxonomy (GTDB): domain Bacteria; phylum Actinomycetota; class Thermoleophilia; order Solirubrobacterales; family Solirubrobacteraceae; genus Palsa-465. The sequence goes on along the minus strand of DASSZV010000120.1, from coordinate 25,697 downwards.
TGACCGCGCTCACCGCGGCCTTTGCCCCGGTGGCGGAGGGGTGGCGGATGCGCTGGCGCCTCGTTGACGCCGCCCGGCGCCTGCGCACGCTGATCATGGTGAGCGCGCTGCCCCACTGCCTCAACGACCTGCTCTTCCGCGCCTCGATCAGCGACCTGCCCCTGGACGTCGTGGGCGTCGTCTCCAACCACCCTGACCTGGCGCCCCTCGCCGCGGCCCACGGCGTGCCCTACCACCACATCCCGGTGAGTCCGCAGAGCCGAGACGCCGGCGAGGCCGCCCTGCTCGAACTGATTGACGCCGAGCAGGTCGACCTCGTCGTCCTGGCGCGGTACATGCAGATCCTCTCCGACACGCTGTGTGAGCGCCTGGCCGGCCAGGTCATCAACATCCACCACTCGATGCTGCCGAGCTTCAAGGGTGCCCGGCCCTACCACCAGGCCCACGCCCGTGGGGTGAAGCTGATCGGCGCGACGGCCCACTACGTCACCGCCGCCCTCGACGAGGGCCCGATCATCGAGCAGGACTTCGCCCGGGTCGACCACGCGATGACGCCGGACGACCTCGCCCGCGTGGGCCGCGAGGTGGAGGCGCGCACGCTCGCGCGGGCGGTGCGCCTGCACGCCGAGAACCGCGTCGCCCTCAGCGGGATCAAGACCGTCGTCCTCAGCTGAGCCGGGCCCGGGGCGCCTCCCGCGGCGAGCCGTGCCGTCAGCGCACCCGCCGCCGGCTCAGTCGAGGTGCCGTACGAGAGCGTCCAGCACCCGCTCTCCGGCCCGGCCGTCCCCGTAGAGCGCGGGGCGCTCGTTCGGCGGTGGCGAGCCCAGCGCCGCCACCGCCGCCACCCGGTCCAGGTCGACCAGGGTGTTCCAGCCCGCCTGCACGGTCTCCACCCACTCGGTCGAGGGCCGCAGGGTGACGCACGGCACCGCGGCGAGGTACGCCTCCTTCTGCAGGCCGCCGGAGTCGGTGAGCACCCCGCGGGCGTGGACGAGCAGCGCGGTGAGCTCGACGTAACCGAGCGGCTCGCACACCGTGAGCCCCGCCACAGCGTCCAGGGAGAGTCCGAACTGGGCCAGCCGCGCGCGGGTCCGCGGGTGCAGGGCCAACAGCACCGGCACCTCCGCGGACACGGCCGCCAACACCCCGACCAATGCGCGCAGGCGATCGACCGTGTCGACGTTTCCGGCCCGGTGGGCGGTGGCGAGCACATAGCCCCCCGGGGCGAGCCCACGTGCCCGCACGAGATCGTCGCGCTCGCGGGCCGCCGGCTGGACCCGGAAGGCGACGTCGACCATCACGTCCCCGACCATCTCGACCGACCGCCCCGGCGGGGGACCAACCGCTGTGACGCCCTCGCGGGCCAGGTTCGCCACGGCCACCGGAGAGGAGCAGAGCAGCAGCGAGGAGAGGTGATCGACGCTCACGCGGTTGATCTCCTCGGGCATCGTGCGGTCGAAGGAGCGCATCCCCGCCTCGACGTGGGCCACGGGAACGCCCGCCTGAGCGGCGGCCAGGGCGCCCGTCAACGTCGAGTTGGTGTCGCCGTAGACGAGCACGACGTCGGCTGCGGCCCGGGCGAGCACGGGCTCGAGCGCGGCGAGCTGGCGGGCGGTCTGGGACGTGTTGGACCCGCCGGCGATCCCCAGCTGGACCTCGGGCACGGGCAGGCCCAGCTCGGCGAAGAAGATCGCCGAGAGCCGATCATCGTGGTGCTGGCCGGTGTGGACGAGGATCTCGGAGTGCTCGGCGCGCAGCCGCGGGGACACGGCGGCTGCCTTGATGAACTGCGGGCGGTTCCCGATGACGGTGAGGACGCGCACGACGAGGCGTGAAGCGGACCGGGTTCAGGCGTCCGCGCCCGCGCCCGCGCCCGCCGCGCGCCAGGCGCCGATGTGCTCGGCCACCGCGGCGGCGATCTGCCCGCTCAGCGGGCCGGGCGCGGGGAACTCGGTGTCGTCCACCGCGCCGACGGGCTGCACCTCGCGCATGGTCGAGGCGAGGAACACCTCGTCGGCCTCGAGCAGCTCGCGCAGCGTCACGGAGCGTTCGCGCACCGCGCCCCCGGCCAGACCGCTCTGAGCGACGACGTCGATGACGAGCGCGCGGGTAATCGAGGCGAGGATGTGGTCCTCCAGCGGCGGCGTGCAGAGAGCTCCGTCGGCGATCCAGAAGATCGAGGAGGTCGGGGCCTCGAGCACGCGCCCGTGCGGGGTCACCGCGAGCGCCTCGTCATAGCCCTGCTCACGGGCGAGCCGGCTCATGAGCATGTTCGCCGCGTAGGAGAGGGACTTGATTCCGTCGAGGACGCGCGTCGGGGAGTAGGTGACGGTGCCCAGCCGCGCGACGGGCGCCATCACGTGCAGCGGCTCGGTCATGATGATGCGGCGTCCGCCGCGGGTGAGCATGATCCGCACCGCCTCGTGGTCCGGTCCTCCTCCGGCCTGGGCGAGCAGGCGCGAGACATCGGCGCTCACCGCCACCCGGTCGACGGGCAGGCGCAGGTTGTGCCCTGAGCGCTCGAGCCGGTCCAGGTGCGCCTCGAGCTTGAACGGGCGCCCGTCGTAGACGCGGATGACCTCGAAGACGCCGTCGCCGCGGATGAGGCCCTCGTCGGTGACCGGGATGACCGTCTCGGTGGCCGGGGCGATCACCCCGTCGAGGCTGGCCAGTGACCCCGCGCGCGGATCCGGCGCGTTCAGCGTCCCGTGTCCCGGATCGCTCATCGCGCCGCCCACGCCTCGGTGAGGTGGACGACGACCGCGGCCGCGGCGGCCATGTCCTGGAGCGAGGCCCACTCCCGCACCGAGTGGTACTCGTGCCCGCCGGTGAACAGGTTCGGCGTGGGCAGGCCGCGCAGGGACAGGCTGGAGCCGTCGGTACCGCCGCGGATCGGCTCATGCACCGGCTCGATCCCCTCGGCTCGGTACGCCGCCTCGGCGGCGGCGAGGACCTCGGGGTTGGCCTCGATCGCCGCGCGCATGTTTGCGTACTGGTCGCTGACGGTGATCTCCAGCCGGGCCCGGGGCTCGTCGGCGAGGACCCGTTCGGCCGTCTCGCGCAGCAGCGCGACATGCCCGTCCAGGGCCGCGGTGTCGAAGTCGCGCAGGATGACCCGGCAGGACGCCCGGGCCACCGTGCCGGTGACCTCGATCGGGTGGATGAACCCCTGACGGCCCGAGGTCGTGGCCGGGGTGAGCCGGCCGGTGGGCAGTGCCGCGATCACCTGGGCCATCAGGACCAGGGCGGAAACCATGATTCCCTGAGCCGTTCCCGGGTGCACCTCGACGCCCTCGATGAGAAGGCGCGCCTCCTTGGCCGCGAAGGACTCATAGGCGAGCTCGCCGATCTCCGACCCATCAAGGGTGTAGCCACAGCGCGCCCCGAGGGCCTCGATGTCGAGGTCCGCGGCGAGGCTGCCGATCTCCTCATCCGGGGTGAAGACGACCTTCAGCGTCGCTCGCGGCGGCCCCTCGCCGGCCCCGCCGCTGCGGGTGAGGTACGTCACCGCGGCCATGATCTCGGCGACGCCGGCCTTGTCGTCGGCCCCGAGCAGCGTGTCCCCGGAGGTGGTGATGAGGTCGTGGCCGACCTTCGCGGCGAGACCCGGCACCGTCTGGGGGTCCAGGCGGGTGCCCCGCTGAGGCAGGGTGATCACGCCGCCGTCATAGTCGCGGTGGACCAGCGGCTCGACCCCGGCTCCGGGGGCGTCCGGGGAGGTGTCGAGGTGGGCGATGACCGCGATCACCGGCGCATCCGGAGCGCTCCCGGGCACCGTGGCGGTGACGTATCCGTGAGTGTCCTGAGCCGCGTCGGTCAGGCCGAGCCCCGCCAGCTCGGCACACAGCAGCGCCCCGAGCTCGAGCTGTCCCGGGGTGCTCGGGGTGGTGTCGGGATCAACGCGGGACTGGGTGTCGACCCGGACATAGCGACAGAAGCGGTCGAGCAGGTCGGGCGCGAGGCGCGCGGCGAGCTCGGAGGTGTAGGGCGCGGACATGTCCGGCGGATCTTCTCAGTTCACCGGACGGACCGACACACGTGCCGGGCTGTTCACGTTCGCCGCGTCATGCAGGGTCGCCGTCAGCGTCAGGGGACTGACCCGGCGGCGGCGCACGGCCGCAGCCACCCCGGCGCTCTCGCTCAGCGCACCGCGGGTAAAGCGCACCGTCGCGCGGGAAACGCCGCGGCGCAGGCTGAGGGTGATCGTCCGGCCCGAGCCGCGCAGTGTCCGGCTCACGCGACGGCCGCCGCTCCACACGCTCACCGACGCGCCGCGGCGCAGGACGAGGCCCGCCGGGAGCGTCAGCCGCACCGCGGTGAGCGGGACCTCGGCCCGACCGGTGCTCAGCGCGAGCGTGAGGACGGGCCGGCGCTCACGGGTGCCGCTGAGGCGCACGGCGCTCACGCGCGGCCGGCCGGCGATGATCCACAGAAAGGCGCCGGCGCGGACCGCACCGTCGGAGTCGGTGACGCTCACGTGCACGGTGAACCGGCCGGTGACCCCAGCGCGGCCGCTGATGACGTGGCTGGCCGGCGCGTAGCCGAGGCCGCGGGGCAGGCCGCTCACCCGCACGATGGTCGTCGTGCCCGGTGGGGCCACCACGCCGACCCGCAGCGTCCGCGCCGTGTGGATGAAGCTCTCGAGTGAGCGGGGAACGCTCACGCGCAGGCTCGCGGCACACAGCGCCCCGGCGAGCGCGGTGACGTTGGGGGTGCCCAGGCCGCTGGCCATGTCATAGCCCGCGGTCGCGGGGAAGGCACCGTGGTTGGTGCCGGTGAAGTCGTTGTTGCCGCTGGTCACATCGTTGAACAGCGTGCCCTCGCCGGAGGCCGCGACCGCGTACAGCGCGGGGTTCGCGAAGCCGATGGGCGCGCCCGCGCAGCTGCGCTCGGCGTCGGCCAGGGCAAAGGCGGCCGCCCACAGCGGGGCCGCACCGCTGGTGCCGCCCGTGGCCTGCCAGCCGCTGGGCTGGCCGGCGACGCTGTGGGAGCCGTTGTAGTAGATGAGGTAGCCGTGGTTCGGGTCCGCGCTGGCCGAGACGTCGGGCACCTCACGGCAGTACCCGCTGGAGACACCGCAGGTCGCGCCGCTGGAGTTCGCGTTGACGACGCCGAGCCGCGCCGCCGCCCCTGCCTGGTAGTCCGGCATGGTCCAGAAGCGCGAGACCCCACCGCCGCCGGCGCCCGCCCCGGCCCCGAAGGCCGAGAGCAGGCTGCCGCCGTTGTTCCACACCGTTTCGGTCGGCGCGGGTCCCAGCGCGGTCAGCGAGGTCCCGCCGACGTCGGTGACGAAGGGCTGGCTGCCCGGGTCGTCGACGGCAGGAGAGTAGTCCGGGGTGGCGCCGGCGCCGAGACAGTCCTGAGCACCGGTGTCGCCGGCGGCCGAGACGATCGTCTGACCCTGAACGGCCGCCTCCTCAAAGAGGGTGCTCTCCGCCCGGGCGCTCGAGAGGCCCTCCACGGCCTCGCATTCACCCCAGGAGTTGGTGATCACCGAGACTCGGTCCTGGCCGATGATCTGGGAGAACAGGTCATAGGGGCCCGAGCCGGGCGTGTCGGCGTTGGAGTTCGGCGCCTGGTAGACGATGAGGTTCGCCCTGGGCGCGAGGCCGATCAGCTGTTCGATGTCAAAGGCGGCCTCCCCCGAGCCTGCCCCGGAGCCGGCCCCTCCATCGACGGACTGGTAGGACACCGGCGTGTCGGTCCCGTAGCAGGCCTGGTAGGCAGCGATATCCCCGGGCGCGTCGGGCTCGAGCTCGTAGACGCCGACGTTCACGCCCGCGCCCTCGTCGCCGCTGGTGAACAGCCCGGAGAACCGGTAGGCCGAGGCGATCTGGGTGGCCGTGTCCGCGCCCTGGCGCGCGGCCGCCGAGCTCGCCGCCGAGCATGCCTGGGGGACCTGCCGGGAGCGCACATGGGTGGTTGCGGCCGCTGCCCGTGGGGTCAGCGGCCGTCTCCGGATCCGCGCCGGCACACGCTGGGAGCGCATCGTCGCCAGCCCGTCAAGGCCGACCACGGCCTGCACGGCGGAGGCGATGCCCACCGGCAGCGCCGGGGCCTGGGTGTTGACCAGCGCCGCCCGATGATCGACCAGGACCCGCGCCAGCTCGGTGTGCAGCGCGGTCTCCAGACGCCCCGTGGGGGCGACGACATCAAGCGAGAGATGGTTCGCGCTCAGCGCGCCGGCGCTCAGCCCAGCGGCCGACAGCGTCCGCCGCAGCCTGGCCACCGTGGCCGGCGCCGCCCCGAAGCGGACGGCGAACGCGCCCGGGCGCAGGTAGTGGCGATACAGCGGGGAGCCGGGGTCGCTCACAGCGCTGGCGTATGCGGCCAGCGCGGCAGCGTCGCGCGGCTTCAGCGCCAGCGCGATGCGCAGGACCTGGTCGGCCGGCACGGCCGATAGCGGCTGGGTGCCCGCGGGCAGGTGGGGGGCCTGGCCGATGCGGGCAATCCGCGGCTGGGCGGCGCGCGCCGTCGCAGGGCTGAGCGCCGAGAGTCCGAGGCTCATCAGAGCCAGGAGAGTCATCAGGAGCGCCCCAGGGCGCGCGCGGGTCCGGTTCCACAGGGGCACGAGCATGCAGCCTAAACGGGAAGACTAAGCGTTTTGTTGCCACGCCGCCGCCGACGGTGCGGGGTCGGGCGCAGACCGAACGAGCCAGAGCAGGTTCAGGCTGAGAAGGACCATCAGTGGGCCCGAGTTCGGGTCGGTCGCTCCACCCTGGAAGATCCCGCCCAACCCCTGACCCAGGAACCAGAAGACGAGGTTGAGAGCCACGGCGAACCACAGCCAGCCCCGCGCGCGCCAATCCGCGGCCACCGCGACGGCGATGGTGGCCGACAGCGCTGCCAGCACGAGAGCGATGGGCACCCCGAGGCCCGCGCTGAGACTCGCGGCCCCGTGCTGGAGCCTGGAGAGCCAGTCCAGGCCGGAGGGCGCCGCGTCGAGCATCTCGCGGATGGCGTCGGGCGCTGCCGAGGCCGGTTCGAGCCAGAGCCAGGCGAGGACGAGCCACAGGCCCGCCCACGCGGTCCGGGCGCCGCGTACCCCCAGCAGCCCCCCGGGCCGGTCCGGCCAGGCGAGCAGCCCAACGAGCACGTAGAGAGCGGCAGCGCCGGGCGCTCCCGTGAGGGGGGAGGCCGCGGTCGGCACGAGCATCATCCCGAAGCCCTCGCCGAACCACCAGACGCCGAGCGCCCAGGCGATGTTGAGCATCAGCGCGGCCCGCACGGTGGGCCGCCACAGCAGCCCCAGGCCGATGAGCACCTGCAGCCCAGCCCACAGCGAGTTCCACACGCCGAGGTGGGCGCCGACGAGCCCGACGGCCCAGAGGATCGAGTCATGGACCCACCCCGGCTGACCGACCGCGTTGGCGCGGAGCATCGCGGTGAACCCGCGTGAGTACATGAAGGACTGGAACTGCAGGCCGCCGTCGAGCAGCCAGATCAGACCGAGACCCGTCTGGAGCCCTCGTGAGGGCGAGGAGAGGAACTGCCCCCGCAGACGCGCGATGAGACCCTGGTCCCCTCGGCCGGACACCACGACGGGAGCGGCGGTGCTGCGCATGACACCGGAGACCGTAGCGGCGCCGGCGCGCGGGCTCAGAGTCCGGCGGGATGCAAGACGAGGTTGAAGGAGGCCAGATAGCTGGCCGGTGGCGTGGCGATGCGGGCCACCCCGCCGCCCCCGCCCCAGCTGCCGGATTCCCCGCCGGACTCATAGAACTGACCGTCGATGTCGATGATCACGTGGTCAGCGGAGCCCGCGTCCGTGCGGTCGTAGATCGTCACGAACTGGCCCGGCCCCGCGGCGATCCCCGTGACGCTGGGCAGGGTCTGGGTGTCCTGGGGGACGCTGAGGTAGCCGCCGGCGTGGAGCACGGCCGAGACGAAGCCCGAGCAGTCATACCCGGGCTGCGGCCCCCAGCCGCTGTGACCCCCGCCCCAGACGTAGGGCTTGCCCACCAGGGCATCCGCGGCGGCCCGCATGGTCGTGACCGCGGGGGGCAGGACACCGGAGACGCCGCTGAGCTCGCCGGCCGCCGGAACCGGGACACCGCTGAGCGCCGCACCGCCGCTGAGGGACGCACCACCGACGAGGGCCGTCGGGCCGGTGAACGCGGTGGCCGCCGGGGCGGATGTCCCGGACTGGGCGGCGGCGAGGAGGGTGGCAAAGCTCGTCCCGCCCAGGCCGGCGGCGGCGTTGGTGAGCGCACCGGCGGGGGCCGTTGCACCGGCGGGGGCCGTCGCAGCGGCGGGGATGGCCCCCGTGCCGACGCCGGTCGCCGCCCCGGCGGGGGTGGCCGCGGCCACCGGTGCACCAGCCACCAGCTGCTGCTGGAGGCTCTCGATCTGTTGGATGCGGCCCAGAGCCGTGTCGATGCCGATCGGCGATGCCGACATGGGTAACCCGGGTCAACGGCCGCTCCGGAAGATCCTTGAGCTCGAGGCTTCGGCCTCGCGGCCGGGGAGTGCGTCCCATACGCTGTCGGCGGTGAACTCGGCCACGGTCCACGCGATCACCATCGCGCCGGTCAAGGGGCTGGGCCTGCAGACCCGCCATGAGGTCCAGCTCGGTGAGCTGGGGGTGGCCGAGGACCGCGCCCTCTACCTGGTCGACGCCCGGGACCGGATGGTCAACAACAAGCGGGTGGGCCCGCTCATGGCGGTCATCCCCGACCTCGATCTCAGCGCCGACACGCTCAGCCTGCGCTTCCCCGACGGCCGGGTGCTCACCGAGACCCTCGGTGCCGGGACGTCCGCCGAGACGACGTTCTTCTCGCGCCGCGACACGGTCCGGCGCGTCTGCCCGGAGCTGTCGGCGGCGCTGTCGGACTACGCCGGCGAGCGGCTCGAACTCGTCCGCGCCGATCCCCGCCACAGCGCCAAGGATCGCGGTGGAGACGGTGCGGTGTCCCTGCTGTCGACGGGCTCCCTGGCCCGGCTCGCGGAGGCGGCCGGGAAGCCGGTCGACGCGCGCCGCTTCCGCATGCTTCTGCAGGTCGACGGCCTCCCGCCGCACGCGGAGGACGGCTTCGTCGGCCGGGACGTGCAGATCGGGGCTGCGTGCGTGCACTTCCACGGCCACGTGGGACGCTGTCGCGTCACCACCCTGGACCCCGACAGCGGGGAGGCGACGTTGGCGACCCTCGAGCTTCTGGAGTACCGCCGGGGCCTGCCCACGACCGAACCCCTGGCCCTCGGGATCTACGGGGCGGTGCGGGAACCTGGTCGCGTGCGCCTCGGTGACCCGGTGCGCCTGCTCACCGCCGCCCGCGCCGGCTGAACTCGGCGGGCGGGCACGGGCCGCCCGGGGGCCGCCGCCCTCGGCGACGGCCCCGACCCGGCGTCGGGATCTAGGAGAGGCGGTTCTTCACGCCCTTGACGACGTCGTCGACCGCGTCGATGATGTCGTCGGCGGCGGCCTTCACCTTGCCGACAAGCTGGTCACCCTTGCCCTCGGCCTCCATGTCCTTGTCGCCGAGCACCTTGCCGGCGTTCTCCTTGAGCTGGCCCTTGGCGTCATCGATGTTCTCAGGCATCGCGTTTCCTTTCTGGTTGGTGGTCGTGGGGAGAAGCGGGGGCGGCCGTGATCCGCACGCGGTCAGACCGCCGGCGGCGGATCACCGCTGGGGGAGCGGTGATTGGTGACGGGCGCTGCGGCGTCGCTCGCGCGGGCCGACCCCTCAAGGGCGGCCGCCTGAGCCTCGATCGCGGCGACGAGGGCCCGCAGCTCGCGGGCGTCGAGCTCCATGGTGTGGGCCTCACCGTCGATCGTCTCGACAGGGCCAACCACCGACGGTGGGTGAAGCACGGCGGTGGACGCCGTTGTCTCCGGTGGATCGGACACTGCGGTGGTCGCCGTCGTCCCCGGTGGGCCCGGTGTTGGCGGTGCCGAGCCGGGGGTGAGCCGAGCCGGCACCGGAGCCGGGGCGCGCAGGCGGGCGTTGAGCTCGATGCCCGCTCCCTCCTCCCCCCACTCGATGGCGAAGCGACCCTGCAGGCGGCCGCCCACCCAGGCGACGACGATCATCAGCACGCCGACGAGGATCAGCGGGAATGTCCAGAAGGAGTTGCTCGCCACGAGCGTGCCCACGAGGATGAGGACGACGCCGACGGCGATCGTGCGCGGGCGCGGCTGGACGAGTCGCGCCCCGGACCAGCGCAGCCCGCCCTCGATCCGGTGTCCCCAGTCGGCCCCTGGCCTCCGCGGCAGCGCTGGACGTGACACGTCCTCCCCGCGTGGGTCGCCACCCGCGGGCGGGGACTCGACAACGGTGGGTCGCTCCGACGCAGCCGCCGACGGGGGCTCACCGGCCCGCGCCGTCCCGATCTTTGGCTCGTCGGTCATAGCTCAACACGTTCCTCGGCCTCCCGGGGGGCAAACCCCCGCGCCGAAGAGTTCCCTCACTGGGTGACCGAGCTCACCGGTCGAGGCGCTTGGCCGCGCCCGTGCCTCAAGATCCCGCTGTGACCACCGGTGAGGACGTGCGGTAGGCGAGCAGCGGCGCGTCCAGCCCGGGGACCTCGAGCTCCACCGGCTGCCGGCACATGCTCGCCGGCAGCTGCGCGGGAGCGACCGCGGTGGCGAGCACCGCCCCCTCGGGAGCCCGTTTGGTGAGCGCGTGGGAGAGGTTCACCGGCAGTCCGAAGACGTCTCCGGCCCGGTGGACGACCCGGCCGAAGGCGAGCCCAGCCCGGGAGCGCAGGCCGGTGCTGCGGGCCAGCTCGTGGATGCAGGCGAGCGACGCCTGGGCCACCTCGCGGGGATCGGGTCCGGCGAGGAAGACGCCGTCGCCCACGTACTTGATCACCTCGACGGGGCGGTCCCGCACCGCCGCCTGAGCGGCGCCGAAGAGCCCGTCGACCAGCCGCTGGGTGTCGAGGATCGAGGCCTGGCGCAACAGGGCGGTGGAGGCGATCACGTCGACATGGGCCACGGCGGTCGGTCGGGTACTGCGGGGGGAGCGGTCCACGCCCTCCTGGGCCCGCGCCATCGCGCGCCGCAGCAGCAGCCCGTGGAGGACATCGAAGACGTCCCGGCCCAAGGGCAGCAGCCGGAGCGCGAGCTGACGCTCCGGGCGAGTCTCGGTGACGGCGCGGGTCGAGCCCAGCCGCAGGATCACCTCGGTCTCGGCGGCGACGATCCGACCCACGGCGCGGATGTAGGCCTGGCCCATCACCGCGAGGTCGGGCTCGCGTAGTCCCTCGCGCCGGATCTCGGCGATCTGGCGCTGGAGCAGGCGGCTGGCCTCACTCACCAGCTCCTGGTCACTGATCCCGGCGAGGGACAGGAAGCGCTCGACCATCTCGCTCGCGCGCTGGTGCTCGCTGAGGTGCGTGGTCGAGTCGTTCATCGGTCCCGCAACGCTACGGGATCGCTCCAACGCCGACGCTACGGGAGCCTTCCCCGGCCACGGATCAGGGCGCGGGACGCGTCCACGTGCACCGCCCGCCACCGCCCCCGGACTGCAACCGCGCCCCCGCTCCCGCCCGGAGCGCCATCGCCCCTGCGGGCACTGGGGTCTCCGGACCCAGCAGGGCGACGACACTGCCGCCAAAGCCGCCCCCGACCAGACGCGCGCCGAGCGCGCCGGCGGCGTGCAGGCGCGCGACCGTCCGCTCGACCGCGGGCGTGGAGACCTCGTAGAGGTTGCGCAAGCTCGCGTGGGATGCGCTGAGCAGCCGGCCCAGCCCGGGGAGGTCTCCGGCCTCCAGCGCGGTGACCGCCGCCCGCACCCGCGCGTTCTCGGAGACGACGTGACGGGCCCGGCGGGCGAGGGCGTCGGGGAGGTCAGCGATCATCGCGGGCGTCGCCTCGCTCAGGGTGGCGATGCCGAGCGCCGCACAGGCGGCCTCGCACTCAGCCCGGCGCGCGTTGTACCCGGAGTCGCCCAGCCGGTGCTCCTCACCGGAGTCGACGGCGATGAGCCGATGGTCCCCGAGCTCCAGCGGGACCTGGCGGAGCGTCAAGTCGGCGAAGTCGATGAGCAGGGCATGATCGGGCGTGCCGCCGAGACAGGCGAGCTGGTCCAGCAGGCCTGAGTGCGCCCCGACCCAGTGGTTCTCCACGCGGGAGCAGAGCCGCGCGAGCGCGAGCGGCTCGAGAACCGGCGCGCCAGCGGCGGCCACGAGCGCGAGGGCGAGGGCGACCTCGAGCGCGGCAGAGGAGGACAGCCCGGCGCCCCGGGGCAGTGTCCCGGAGACGGTGAGCGCCAGGGCCGGCGGGATGATGCCCAGGCCGGCCAGCTCGGCGACCACCCCGCGGGCGAAGGCGCGCCAGCCCGGCCGGGGGTCGGGCGCGGCCAGGGGGAAGCAGTCCTCTTCACCGAGGTCGAGGGCGTGGACGACGAGGGTCCCGGCCTCCGGGCCGGGACCGGCACTCACCGTGATGCCCGCGGCGATGGCGAAGGGCAGCGCCAGTCCGCCGTTGTAGTCGGTGTGCTCGCCGATCAGGTTGACCCGCCCGGGAGCGAAGGCCGCGATCTCAGGGCTGGCCGCAGAGGGTGTCGGGGTCATGCGTGCGGGTGTCGTGCGTGTCGAGGATGTGCGCCCAGGGGACGGGGGCCAGCGCGAGCAGCCTCGTGAACGATGCCATCACGCGCGCGGCCCGGTCGCTTCAGCCGAACAGCCCCCGCAGCCACTCCCGCGTCGCGGCGGGGCGGCTCAGGGCGCCCAGGGCGGCGCCGGTCATCTCCCGCACGGGCAGCGCGGCGAGCAGGCGGGCCTCCTCGGCCAGCGTGCTTGTGTCGGTCATGAAGCGGGCAAAGACATCTCCGGGCACCCCGGCGCAGGCGAGGAACAGCTCCTCCGGGGCCCGGTCCTCGGCGAGGGCCTGGAGGAAGACTCGGTCGAGCAGGTCATAGCGGGGATGGGAGACCCGCCGCGGGAGCGGTCGCCCCATGGCGACCGCGCGGGCCACGGCGCTCACGTGCCCCTGGATCCGGGAGAAGGCATAGCCGCTGGAGGGCCGCACCGCGCCCGCGCCGGCGCCGACGACGTGGAAGCCCGGTCCCCGACGGGTCGGGAAGGGGAAGGTCGTCATCGGGATGAGGCCGCTCTCGCGTCGCAGCACGCGCCACTCACGTACCCCGAGGCGGTCGGTGAGCTCGCTCGTCAGGGCGGTGGCGCGGTCGACCCGTCGCGCCGCGAGCGGCTCGATCGCGGTGTGCTCGAGCAGCGCGCGGGTTGGGGAGAAGGGCAGGACGTAGAGGAAGCTGACCCCGGGGCCGGCGTGGGCGCGAAAGTCCATCAGGGTCGCGCGCTCCGGGGTGAACACGGGCCGGTCGGTCTCGATCTCCCAGCCGAGGAAGCGCTGGGCGAACTCCTGGGCCCCGGCCGGACGGCGGGGACCCAGAGGGCTGTTGGCCCCCAGCGCGTCGAAGACGATCTCGGCCGTGAAGGCCCCCGCGCTCGTCTCGATGATCCACGGCGGCCCCGGGCGGACGGCCCGGACCGCCGCCCCGAGACGGATCTCCGTGTCGGGGTCATCGCTCAGGCGGGCCAGCGCCGCAGCGTAGACCCGGTCGGCGTCCAGGTGCACGTAGGGATGCCGGGCGCTGTGGCCGACCACGGCCCGGCCGTCTGAGCGCAGCTCCCATGAGTCCCAGGAGTGGGTGATGCAGTCGCCGAAGCGCAGCCCGTCGGTCCGCCAGGTGCACCACGTGCGGTCCCGCGCATGGTCAGTGCGCCGGTCGATCACCAGCAGCGGCACCGCCACGCCGGCCTCGCGCAGGGCACAGGCCAGCGACAGGCCGGAGAGGCCGGCGCCCAGGATGGCGATGCGGGACGGGAGGACGACGGAGCTGGTCACACGGAAAACCCGAGGAGTAAGATTTCCATCATGGTGTACCTCAGGACTGGAGCCCCAGTCGAGCGCCGCGACAGAGTCGACCACCCGGTCGACGATCTGGTCCGCGGAGCTCATCAACGATGAAGGTCATTGTCATCGGCGCGGGCCTGGGTGGCCTCGCCACCGCCCTGCGCCTCCAAGCCCTCGGAGCCGACGTGACCGTGCTGGAGCGCCGGGCCACACCCGGCGGCCGCGCGGCCCAGCTGCAGACCGGCGGCTACACCTGGGACACGGGACCCTCGCTCATCACGATGCCCTGGGTGCTCGAGGAGACCTTCGCCGCCGGCGGGCTCGACCTCCACAGCGAGGTCACCCTGCACAAGCTCGACCCGCTCTACCGGATCCGCTGGGCCGGGGAGGAACGCGCCTTCGACTTCCGCGACTCGCGGGATGCCCTGAGGGAGCAGATCGCCCGCTTCTCCGAGCGCGACGCCGCCCGCCTGGACGACTTCCTCGCCGCGCTGAAGCCGATCTACGAGGACGGCATCATCGGCGCGGGCCGTCGGGCCATCCAGGATGTCGGCACCTTCCTCGGGCTGCTGCCGATGATGGCCCGCCACCGGGCCATCGGCCCCCTGTACGGATTCGTCTCGCGCTACTTCTCCCACCCCCGGGTGCGCGAGGCGTTCTCCTTCCACTCGCTGTTCATCGGCGGGGATCCCTACCGCGTGCCCGCGATCTACGGCGCGCTCGTGTACCTGCAGGTGCTTGACGGCGGCTGGTATAGCGAGGGGGGCGTCTACGCCCTCATCGAGGCGATGTCCCGACCGCTGGACATCCGCTACCGAGAGCTCGTCGAGCGCATCGAGACGCGCGGCGGCAAGGTGACCGGCGTGCGGATGATCAACGGCGAGCGCCTGGACGCCGACGTGGTGATCTCCAACGCGGACGTCCTGCGCACCGACGAGCTGCTGGGCCGCACCCCCAGCCCCCGCCGGCTCACCCCGTCGATGTCCTGCTTCCTGCTCTACCTCGGCCTGGACCGCGTGGAGGAGAGCCTGCTGCACCACACGCTGCTCGTGGGTGAGTACCGCGAGTTCATCAAGACGGTCACCCAGGCCAAGGGGCTGCCCTCCAGCTTCTCCACCTACGTGCACGCCCCCGCCCGCACCGAGCCGGGTATGGCTCGGCCCCACGGGGACTCCCTCGCCGTCCTGTTGCCCGTGCCCAACCTCCGCGGTCCGGTCGACTGGACGCGGGAGGCCGACGGCCTGCGTGACCGCCTGATGGAGGACTTCGAGACGACCTTCGGGATGTCCGGTCTGCGGGCGGCGGTGACCGTCGAGCACCGCATGACCCCGCTGGACTTCCGGGACTTCTTCGGCGCAGTGGACGGCAACGCGTTCTCGGTCGAGCCGACCCTGCACCAGTCAGCGCTGTTCCGCCCGCCCAACCGGGTCCGCGGCGTCGAGAGCATGTACCACGTCGGCGCGGGCACCCATCCCGGTGCGGGCATCCCGGGGGTCCTGCTGGGCGCCGAGGTCACCGCGGGGCTCGTCGCGGCGGACCGCAACCTCACCAAGGCGCAGTGGAGCCGGCGCTGATTGCCTCGGCTCCGGGCCTGGGGGCCCGGAGCGAGGACGGGCCGGGTCCCCTGGACGTCCTCGCGCCGTCCGAGCTCGCTCGGGCGCGGGCGGTGACCGAGGCCAAGGCGACGACGTTCGCCATCGCCTGCCGGCTCCTGCCCAAGGCGATCCGCGACGACGTCTACCGTCTCTATCTCGTCTTCCGCACCCTTGACGACCTCGTCGACGACGCCGATCCGCGGGGTCCCGCCCGCGTCGCAGCGGTGCGCGGCTGGGCGCGGGGGGAGCCCGTGGCGGTCACGGAGGAGGTGGCCAGCCTCAGCCGGCTCGCCCAGCGCTACGTGATCTCGCGCCGTGCGGTGGAGGACTTCTGCCTGGGCATGGAGCAGGACCTGGACTGGCGCGGCTGTGCCGACGAGCGTGAACTCGACCGCTACTGCTACCGGGTCGCCGGCACGGTCGGGCTCGTCATGAGCGCGCTGCTGGGCTGTGAGGATCCCGACGCCGCGGGCTGCGCGGTCGCCCTGGGGATGGCCATGCAGCGCACGAACATCCTGCGCGACATCGACGAGGACCTCCGCCGCGGGCGGGTCTACATCAGCGCCGAGGCCCTGGCCCGCCATGGCGGCTCGCTCAGCGCCGGTGAGCGCTCGGCGCTCATGAATGACCAGATCACCCGGGCCGACGACCTCTACCGGGACGGCCTGGCCGGCGTGCGCACGCTCGCCGTCGGCCAGCTGGCCGTCCGCTTCGCCGCGGCCATGTACCGGGAGATCCTGCGGGAGATCGAACGCCGTGACCGGGCCGGGCTGGGCGGCCGCGCGGTCGTGTCCGGCCGCCGCAAGGCGGCGGTGGCCGCCCGCGTCCTGCTCACGACCGTCTGAGCGCCGACTCAGAGCCGCTGCGCGGTGGCGATGATGACCGGGTTGATCGGTGAGAGACGCGGCGGGAAGATCTGCTCCCGGCGCTGGGTGACGCTGAAACCCGCCGACTCGACCGTGGCAAGGGTCTCCCGGGAGCAGCGACAGCCACCCGCCAGCGTCGGCCAGATCCGGCTGAGGTCGAGGCTGCGCTGCATCCGCGCGTGGCCTCCGTCGGAGCGCACGTGCTCGAGCAGGCGCAGCACTCCCCCGGGGACGAGCACACGCTCGATCTCGGCGATCGCCCGGCGCGGGTCGGCGACCGAGCAGAGCACCAGACAGCAGACGGCGGCGTCGACGCTCGCGTCCTGGAGCGGCAGCGCCTCGGCGACGCCGTCGAGCACCCGCACGGGCACCGGCGCGGACGCTGCGGCCTCCAGCGCACGCTCACGCAGGAACGGCTCGGGTTCCACGGCGATGACCTCGGTGACCGTGTTGGGGTAGTGGGCGAAGTTCAGCCCGTTGCCCGCCCCGATCTCGACCACCCGGCCCGACAGCCCGGCGAGCAGCTCCTCACGGAAACGCCCGACCTCGGCCTCGATGCGCTGGCTCAGCTGGGTCCACACACGGGCGAAGATGGGGTGCCGAGGGGCGGGCGCGGTGCTCATGGGGGCGAAAGCCTCGCACAGTCGGGCTCGCCGCGTCGGGCCGGGCGGACGGCGCGGCGCGCCGAGCCGAGGTGAGGACCGGCGCGGGACGCGGACGCGGTACGGTGAGCCGATGGCGCGTGGCGATCGGATCGTCTACTCCAGCGAGGACGGTGACCGGCGCCGGGACCGTCCCGTCGCGGCGGCACCGGTCCCCGCACGCCGCGGTGGTGAGCGGGTGAAGGTCCGCCGGGAGACCGCCGGCCGCCGGGGGAAGGCGGTGACGACGATCTCCGACGTTCCCCTGGACGACGTGGCCCTGCGGGAGCTCGCCGGCCGGCTCAAGAAGCGCTGCGGCGTCGGCGGCTCGGCCAAGCACGGGGTGATCGAGATCCAGGGCGACCATCGCGACCTCGTCGTCGAACTCCTGCGCGCCGAGGGGTTCGTGCCCGTCCTGGCCGGAGGCTGATGCGCCTCGACCGCTGGCTGTGGACGGCGCGTCTGTTCAAGACGCGCGGCCTGGCGGCCGAGGCCGCCAAGGGTGGTCGTGTGCACGTGAACGGGGTGGCGGCCAAACCCGCCAAGGAGGTCGGCGCGGGGGACCGCATCGAGGTGAGCCTCGGACCGGTCCGCCGCACGGTCATCGTCCAGGGCGCGGCCGAGCGTCGCGTCTCGGCGGCGGAGGCGGCGACGCTCTACACCGAGACGCCCGAGAGCATCGCCCAGCGCGAGGCGTGGGGGGCCCAGCGGCGCCTGGCCGGTCCGATCGATCTGGGGATCCGTCCCACCAAGCGCGACCGGCGCCGCTATGAGGCCTCGCGGAAGGCCAACACGCGGGACCGCACCGACTGACCCCCGGGGACGCCCGCCTGGACCGCGCCTAGACCACGGGCACGTGGGAGATGCTGTGGTCGATCCCGTGGACGACCCCGCCGGTCTGCAGGTAGATCCCGTAGCCCAGGTCGGTGGCCAGCAGCGCGACGACCAGCAGCATGGCCAGGCGCGGGCGGCGGCGCAGCGCCACCCCCGCAGCGACGTACAGGACCGGCGCGGCGAAGAACATCACCCGGTTCCAGTCCGTCGCGTAGGTCATGGCGGCGAGGCAGAGCCCCACGAGCACCAGCCCGCGCCGGGCGAAGGCGGAGCTGCGCAGGCCGGCCACGGCGGCCGGCCAGACCGGGCCGTAGGTGTAGGCCAGACGCTTGAGCTCGACGCCCAGGGGCACATGGGAGAGAAGCGACCAGCGGGCCTGGAGGAAGGAGCCTGCGTACCCCTGGATGTCCTGGGCGTCGACGGCGGGCACCCGGGCGCGCAGGATGAGGTAGACGACCGCCGGGAGGAGCCCGACCCGCGCGGTGTCCGCGGCAGCCGACGGATCAGCGAGCCGGGTGGCCCACACCGCGTAGGTGAGCGGGATGAGGAACAGCGTCGACTCATGCACCCCGATGCCGAAGAGCAGGGTGAGACCCAGGGCGATGCGGCGGCGGCGCACGATGAACAGGGCCCCGAGAATCATCACCATCACCGAGGCCGGGTCGACGTTGCGGAAGTGGCGCACGACGACGACCCACAGCACCGGGGAGAGCGTGAAGCCGACACACAGACCGAGGCTCAGGCCGTGGGGGACGTCGAAGGCGTCGAGCAGCAGGAACAGCGCCGCCGCGCTGATAGCCACGGCGAGGACCCCGAGAATGGTGAAGCCGACGACCTGGGGGAACGGCAGCACATGCACGAGCCAGGGGATCGCCACGCGGTAGGCGTAGGGGAAGTTGTGGGGCCGTCCGGGATGGCGGGCCATCGCCATGTAGAAGGGCTCGTCCCCACTCACCCCACGCTCATGCAGGATCACCAGGTCGAGCAGGAGCATGAGCAGGACGGCCAACGCCCCCACTCCGGCGGCGCGCGCCGTCGGGCGCCTGAGCCACGAACCCCCGACCCGATCGTGGGACAGCCGGTCCGCCGGCCACGGCCCAGCCGGTCCGGCCGGCGTCTGCGCGGAATGGCTCGACCCGGCCGGGGCAACGGATCCGAGCTCCGGCGTCATCGCTCGGGAAGGCTATCTGTCCGGGGGTGGGCGGCCCGGTACGGCGGAAAAGAACTGGCCACGGGCTATCCGCGCGGGGTAAGGTCCGAGCGTGCCCGCGTCCCCTCGCCGGGGTCGCGGACCGCGAGTGAGAGGAGAGCCGTGCACAAGCCCGCGGACCAGATCCGCAACGTCGCACTGATCGGACATCGCGGCAGCGGCAAGACGTCCCTGCACGAGGCGCTCCTGCACCAGGCGGGGGTGACCTCGCGCCTGGGTACGGTCGACGCGGGCACGACCGTCTCAGACGTCGACCCGGCCGAGCGGATGCGCCGGATGTCGATCTCCGCGTCACTGTCCGCCTTTACGTGGATGGGGCGGCGGGTGAACCTGATGGACACCCCGGGTGAGCCGAGCTTCGGCGCCGACACGCTCGGGGCCCTGTGCGTCTGTGAGTCGGCGATCGTCGTGGTCAACGCGGTGATGGGTGTCGAGCTGAGCACCCGGCGGCTGTGGGAGCACGCCGCCCGGCTGGACCTCGCCCGGCTGGTGTTCGTGAACATGCTCGACCGCGAACGGGCCGACTTCTTCCGGACCCTCGAGAAGCTCCAGGAGGCCTTCGGACCCCATGTGGTGGCGACGGAGATCCCCATCGGCGCCGAGCACGCCGTCGCGGGCATCATCGACCTGATCACCATGCGCGCGGTCACCTACACCCCGGGTGACACCTCGCGCGAGAACGCGCGGGAGACGGAGATCCCCGGACACCTGACCGAGTTGGCCCAGCGCTACCGCGAGCAGCTCATGGACGCCGTGGCGGAGAACTCCGACCAGCTCATGGAGCGCTACCTGGACGGCGTCGAGATCGATCATGACGAGATCATCGCCGCGCTCAAGGCGGGCACCAACCACGGCCACCTCTTCCCGGTCATGTGCGGGATCGCCACAGCCAACCTCGGCAGCGCCGGGCTCCTTACCGCGATCGTCGAGGACCTCCCGTCTCCTGTCACGCACGGCGGGCTCCCCACGGCTGGCGGCGCCCTCGACCCGGCGGACGACGCGGCCCTGCCCCCGGTGGCCTACGTGTTCAAGACGCGCGCAGATCCCTACGCAGGACGGCTCAACCTCTTCCGCGTCTTCCAGGGCGTCGTGCGCCGGGACTCCCAGCTGCTCAACGCCCGGGCCCACGTGAGAGAGCGCGTCGGCCAGCTGCTCCAGGACGACGGCGTCGGACACCCCGCCCACGTCGAGGAGATCGGGCCGGGAGACATCGGCGCAGTGGCCAAGCTGAAGGAGACCCGCTCGGGGGACTGGCTCACCGCCGGGGACGCCCAGCCGGGGATGGCCACCCTGGTCCTGCCCCGGCCGGTGAGCGCCTTCGCCGTCCGGCTGGCCGGTGGCGGGGGAGCCGAGCGAGGGCGGGGCCACGGTGAGGCCGACGACGACAAGCTGTCGGCCGCGCTGCGACGGCTGCTGGAGGAGGATCCCGCCCTGGAGGTGCACCGGGATCCCGACACCGGTGAGCAGATCATCGCCGGACTGTCAGCCCTCCATGTCGAGGTGACGGTCGAGCGCCTGGCTGAACGGTTTGGGATCCAGGTCGCGCTCAGCCCGCCGCGCGTCCCCTACCGCGAGACGATTCGCCGGTCCGCCCGGGCCCACGGGCGGCACAAGAAGCAGACCGGCGGGCGCGGTCAGTTCGGGGACTGCCACATCAGCATCGCCCCGCTCGAGCCCGTCAGCGAGTCAGCGGGCGGATTCCCGGCCGGGGCCGGCGGCGAGGCGACCCCTGCGTCCGGTGACGGCTGGGGGGACGGCGGCTTCGAATTCGTCAACGCCATCCGTGGCGGGGCGATCCCCGCGTCCTTCATCCCCGCGGTGGAGAGGGGGGTCCGGGAAGCCATGGACGCAGGGCCGGTGGCGGGGTGCCCCGTCCGGGGCGTGCGCGTCACGCTCGAGGACGGCGCCTTCCACAGCGTCGACTCCTCGGAGATGGCCTTTCGCCTGGCCGGCGCCCTGGCCATGCGCGAGGCCATGGCCCAGGCCGATCCCGTGCTGCTCGAGCCGATCATGCTCGTCACCGTCACGGTGCCCGAGGCTGCGGTGGGAGAGGTGATGGGTGACCTCAGCGGCCGCCGCGGTCGTCCCCTGGGCATGACCCCGGCCGGGCCCTTGATGGCCATCACCGCCGAGATCCCGCTGGCCGAGCTCTCCACCTACGCCTCGGACCTGCGTGCGCTCACCGGCGGGCAGGGTGAGTACGCGGTCGAGTTCCTCCGCTACGAGCCGGTGCCGGATCATCTTGCCGGGACGATCGTCGCCGCCACCGGGACGAGTGAGCCGCACGGAGCCGGGAGCGCGAGACACTCCCGGGTCTGAGCTCGGACCTCGCTGCCGTCAGGTCGTATGGTCCCCGCCATGCGAGCACGACGCCCGTGAGCGGGACGCTCCTCCACGTCGCCCTCGGCGGCACGATCTCGATGCAGCCCCGGGACGGCCTGCTCGTGCCCGCGCTCGGCGCGGCGGATCTCGCAGCCGTGCTCGACCCGCCGGTGACGCCGGTCGATGTCGCCGCGGTGGGCGGGCCCCAGCTCGACTTCCCCACGCTCGTCCGCGCCCACTCGGTCATCCGCCGGGGCGCCGCCGACGGTGCGACCGGCGCGATCGTGACCCTGGGGACGGACGCGATCGAGGAGGTCTCGGCGTTCTTCGCCTTCTCCGGTCCGTGGCCGCTCAATGTCGTCATCACCGGCGCGATGCAACCCGGGGTCGGTCCGGGCTCGGACGGCCTGCTCAACCTCGGCCACGCCGCCGCGGTCGCCCGGGGTCAGCGGCTGAGCGAGCCGGTGGTCGTGTTCGCCGGCCGGATGATGCTGGCCCGCACGGCGCTGAAGGTCTCGGGCACCGAGCTCGACGCCTTCGCCTCCCCAACCGAGCCGACCCTGCGGGTGGCCGACGTCATCGCCGCCGATGGCGCCGGGACCGGCGCGGGCGTCTGGGACGGACCCCCGCCGCCCGTCCCCGGGGCACCGGGTGAGCACACCCTCGAGGTTCCGATCCTCACCAGCGCGCTGTCGATCGGCGCCGCGGGGGCCGAACCGCCGCTCCCCGATGCGCTGCCCGCGCTGGTCTGCGCCTCCAGCGGGGCGGGCAACCTCACTCCCGAGGTGGCCCGAGCGGCCACCCGGGCGCTGGCCAGCGGGACCGTGGTGGCCATCGCCACCCGGGCCTTCGACCACCGCATGGCTCCCGGCTACGGCTACCCCGGCGGCTCCGGGGTGCTCGCGGACGCGGGGGCGATCCTCGCTGCGGGTCTGTCCGCGCACAAGCTGCGGATGTTCCTGCTCGTCGCGCTCTCCCGCGGTCTCCAGGGCGCCGAGCTCCGCCGGACGCTGACTGCGTTCCTCGCCGCGACGGCGGCTGAGCTCACACCATCGGCGCTGTGACATCCGTTGGTCGCGCGACCGCGCCGCAGACGTGGAGTTCGGGCGCCCATTCGTTCGTCGATGCGAGCTGGGGATGACCTACCGTCCCGCGGAGCGCCCGTCGCGTTCGACATCCCAGAACGGGGTTCAGCAGATCGCTGGCTTTCGTGATGATGGGTGACGGTGGCCATGTCATTCTCCCCACTGGCGGTCATCGAAAGTCCCCACTGATGGCCACGTTTTCTCCCCATGGGCGGCCAGTTTCCTCCCCACCGATCGTGTCCTGATCGGTCGGCTACCAACCAGCGCAGAGGTGTTCTGCGCGTGGCTGGAGGGCCGTTGAAGAAAGCTGAGGAAGTGTTGGAGTCTTGGAGGCATACGACCTGACCGGGTCGCTGCGGGCCGCGGCGAAGCTGGCGGGTTGTGATCACAAGACGGTCGCTCACTGGGTGCGCCAGCGGGAGCTGGCCGCGACCATGACGCCGGTTGTTGAGCGGCGTCGGCCGGCGATGGGTGAGCTGTTCAAGGCGAAGATCGATGAGCTGGTCGAGCGTTCGGGCGGGCGGATCCGCGCGGACATCGCCCACGACAAGCTCGTCGCTCTTGGTTATGAGGGCTCGTCGCGGACGACGCGGCGTTGGGTCGCTGAGGCGAAGCTGGCCTACCGGCGCGAGCATGGCCGTCGGACCCGGCCGTGGATCCCGGAGCCGGGGTTGTGGATGCAATGGGACTATGGCGACGGGCCGGTGATCGGCGACCGGCGGGTCGTGTTGTTCTGCGCGTGGCTGGCCTGGTCGCGCTATCGGGTCGTCGTTCCGCTCTGGGACAAGACCCTGCCGAGCGTGGTCCTCGGGCTGGATCGCGCGTTCCGTTACTTCGATGGGGTTCCGACCTATGCGCTGACCGACAACGAGAAGACCGTGTCGGTCGATCACATCGCGGGGATTGCGGTCCGCAACTCCCAGATCGTTGGCGTTGGACACCACTACGGCGTCCAGGTTCAGACCTGTGTTCCCGCGGACCCGCAGAGCAAGGGCGGCAGCGAGGCGACGGTTCGGGTCGCCAAGGCCGATCTCGTGCCCACCGATCACAACCTGTTGCCGGCTTACAGGTCGATGGGCGAGCTTGAGGACGCGTGCCTGCAGTGGATGTCAGACGTCAACACCCGCAAGCACCGCTGCACCCAGGAACCGCCGGTCCTGCGCCTGGCGGAGGAGCATGAGCGCCTCCACCGTGTTCCCGCCCGCGCGCACACCGTCGTCTTCGGCGAGACGCGGAAGGTGAATTGGCAGTCGACGGTCTCCGTCGGCGGGGCGGTCTACTCGGTTCCTCACCAGTTCGTTGACCAGCGCGTCTGGGTTCGCGTCGCCGGAGATGAGCTGATCGTCGTCGCGACCGACGGGCCGGCCGGCGCACGCGAGATCGCCCGACACGCCCTGACGACGCCGGGGCGACCGAGCATCCAGGACGACCACTATCCACCCCGCCCAGCCGGCGCGCTCGAGCGTCGCCCCAAGGCGCGCGGCCAGGACGAGAAGCAGTTCCTCCAGATCGGCCTGGGCGCTGAGGTCTGGCTGCGCCGCGCCGCCGGCGACGGGACCGCACGACTGCGGACCAAGATCGCCGAAGCGATCGATCTGGCCAAGATCCACGGCAACGACACCGTCAACCACGCCCTCCAGGTCTGTGCTCAGGCCGGCCGGTTCGCTGACGGCGACCTCGCGCGGATCATCGTCCATCACCAACGCGCCGGCGGAGAACTGCTGATGTTCCCCTCCCGAAGCGAGGACAACTCACTCCAGGCCTCAACCAAGGCCTGGGAAGGGCTGGGTCGATGACCGTCACCACACCTGCCGCGCCGCCGCTGCCCGACGATCTCGAGCGGCTCTGTCGCCGACTGCGCCTGCCCTATCTGCGCAAGCATGCACCCGAGGTCATCGCGACCGCCAAGTCCCAGCGCTGGGATCCCGCCGAGATCATCCGCGTCCTGCTCTCAGAAGAGGCGGCAGGCCGAGACCGCGCGACGATCGCGTCCCGGCGTCGCGCGTCGCGGCTGCCCGCGGGCAAGACCTTCGACGCCTGGGACGCGTCGCACTCGGTCATTCCAGCTCAGACACAGCAGGCGCTGAGAACCCTCGAATGGATCGACCGCGGCGAGACGCTCGTGATCTGTGGGCCGAGCGGGACGGGCAAGAGTCACTTCATCGAAGCGCTCGGCCACCTCGCGATCGACAACGGCAAGACCGTCGCCTGGCACAGCCCCGAAACACTCGCCGCGTTGATCCATCGCCACCGCGCTGACGATTCGGTTCACCGCGCCGTTCAGAAACTCATCCGCGCCGATCTGGTTCTCATCGACGACGTCGGCCTGCTCCCAATCAGCCCCGACGCGGCCGAAGCGATGTTCAGAGTCGTCGACGCCGCCTACGAACGACGGTCCATCGCCCTCAGCTCCAACCTGCACCCCTCAGGGTTCGATGAGCTCATGCCCAAGACGATCGCCACCGCGACCGTCGAACGCTTGCTGCACCACGCCCACGTCCTCATCACCGACGGCCAGGACAGCTACCGCCTGAACCAGGCCACGGCCGGCAAGGGGGTCAAACCACTGACCTAACCGGCATCAAATTCAATCTGTAGGTGGGGAGATTCGTGGCCACCAGCGGGGAGAAAAACTGGCCATCACCGGGGAGAAAAGATGGCCGCCCACGGGGAGAAACAGATGGCCATTGACAGATGGGCCGTGTAGGAATCGAACCTACAACCTTGGGATTAAGAGTGGCCTATTTCCAGGGTTTTTGCAATGACTACGGGGGGTTAGGTGGTCCTGGGCTGCGTCGATTGCGCCTCAGAATCTCCCACTTGGGGACACGGTTCGGGACACGCTCTGGCTCGGGGCCGTTCCCGGCTTCTGCTCCGATGAATGCCCTGCTGAGCGCGAACCGCACCCCGCGCTTCGTTCTGTACCGCTCACCTAAAGAGACAAGGGAGGACCGCGCGATAGGTCGCGTGGCGAAGCGCTCGCGGAGCTGCGTACCTGCTTCTCGCCGAGAGCAGGGCGCGCGTGACGCCGTGCAGAGCCGGAGCGACACCTATGCATGGGCCAGCGCATCTGACCCTCGAGTGCCTGCCCCAAGCGTTGGATCTGGGGCGGCTGCGGTCATGAGCCTGGACCCCGGTCATGCCTCACCCATGCGAGCGCCTGGTCCGCCGTCGCCGACTCGTTGGAAGAAGTCCGAGACGGGATGGGCTGGGTCACTCAACCGTCGGCAGCACTGGCATTTGGCCGTCATCCAGCTCGTGTGTCGGCGATCTCGCGGCCTCGTCCTGATGTTCAGGCGTGTGCCGCGCAATGCGCGGCACACGC
>DASSZV010000102.1:0-12329 GCA_035702765.1 Solirubrobacteraceae bacterium | reverse complement strand
CGTCCCCGAGTTCAGCGGCGAGCTCAGACAGCGGCTCGGCGTCCACGTCGGTCATCAGCAGCTTGGCGCCGCGACGGTGCAGCTCGCGGGCGGTGGCGGCGCCGATGCCCCGGGCGGCACCGGTGATCAGCACGGTTTTTCCAGAAACGCTCATGCGGCGGACCCTACTGCGGACGGGGCCCGCGCGCAGCCGCCTCCGCGCGCAGCCGCCTCCGCGCGCAGCCGCCTCCGCGCGCAGCCGCCTCCGCGCACAGGCCCCCCGCGCGCAGGCCCCCTGCGTACAGGCCCCCCGCGTACAGGCCCTTCACAAGCCAAGCGGTGCGCTCTGCGATCCTCAGTGGATCGCACTGGAGGCCGAACAGGACACGCGCGCGACCGGGCCCGCCGACGGACCGCCCGCGGGCGGCTTTCTCCAGCGCCGCGGCGCGCTGCTGGTGACGCTGGCCACGATCATCGTCGCCGCTGGGGTCTTCGCGGCGATCCCCGCCTTCCGTCACGCCGTCTCTCTGTCCCTGAACGGGAACCTGGGGCAGCTGCGCCACTACATTCGCGGCCTCGGGTTTGGTGGCGCCGCCCTGCTCATGGGTCTGATCCTCGTCCACGCCGTCGTGCCCTATCCGAGTGAGATCCTCACCTCGACGGCCGGCTTCGTCTACGGCTTCCTGCCCGGGATGCTCTTCGCGCTCATCGGCTGGACCGTCGTGGCGCTCCTCACCTACGGAATCGGCGTGACGATCGGCCGGCCAGTCCTACGCACCCTGCTGGGCCACCGCTTCACCGACCTCGAACGGGGGATGGAGTCCGGCGGGACACGGCTGATGATCGTCGCCCGGCTGCTGCCCGTGGTGCCCCTCGCCCTGCTCGGCTACGTGGCCGGCGCGACCCGCGAGTCGCTGTGGAAGCTCACCTGGACGAGCGCGGTCGGGTATCTCCCCCTCACCGCGCTGGTCACCTATCTGGGCTCCCAGGCCAAGAGCCTGTCGAGCTCCAACCCGCTGCTATGGATCGCCGTCGTGGTGATCGTCCTGCTCATCGTCGGCCCGCACTTCTGGAACCGCCACGCGCAGCGCAAGCGACGCGCGGGTACCGAGCCGGAGGCCGCGCCCGATCGCTGATGGCGGGGCCGCCGGCGGTGGGCTCGGCGGCCCCGACGGCGGCCGCCGTGGTGCGGGAGCGTCGCCGCGTCACTTCAGCAGCCGGGACAGCCGCCGGTCCTTGAGGACCTTGCCGTCGGTCTGGTCCTGGGGGCAGTAACACATGACGTAGTCCTCGTAGAAGACCGCCTCGATGGTGGTGCCACAGCGCGGACAGGGCTGTCCGTTCTGCTTGTGCACCTGGAGCGGGAGCGGGAGCTTGTCGGGCAGGGGGACGGCGAGCGTCGCCTCATAGACCTCCAGGGCGTGGCCGAGGCGCTCGACCATCGCCTTGCGGAGGGCGCCGGTCGTCTCCGGGTCCAGGTCGGCGCCGCGCTTGAAGGGTGAGAGCTTCGCGCTCCAGAGGATCTCGTCCACCCACTGGCGGCCGATCCCCGCCATCACGTGCTGGTCGCGCAGCAGGGCGTACAGCGGGCGGGGCTGGTGC
Organism: Solirubrobacteraceae bacterium; assembly: GCA_035702765.1. Taxonomy (GTDB): domain Bacteria; phylum Actinomycetota; class Thermoleophilia; order Solirubrobacterales; family Solirubrobacteraceae; genus Palsa-465. The sequence continues at coordinate 10,748 of DASSZV010000102.1, read as the reverse complement.
AGGAGCGCGGCGAGCTCCTCAGGCGCGGGCGGGTCGGGCCAGGCCTCGGGGCCGAGACCGGTGAGGGTCTCCTCCGCCGCGAGCGCGTCCCGGCGCAGGAGCTTGACCCAGGCGCGCTGCTTGGTCCCGAACTCGCGCAGGCGCAGCTCGCGCTCGTCGGCGAGTCTCAGCAGCAGCCGCGAGGTCCTGTCACGCAGGCTCGCGCGGGTGCTGTACAGCTGCAGCCGCCCGGCGGACATGAGGTGGATGACCAGCGTGAACTCGTCCCCCACCTCGAGCAGGAACAGCTTTCCCCGGCGGCGGATCCCCCGGATGGGCAGCCCGACGAGCGCCGTCAACGGAGGGTCGAAGGTCTTCAGCGCGTTGATCCCGGGGACGAGCGCCGACTCGATCGTCGCGCCGGCCACAGCCTCACCGATCCGCCGCGCGGTGAACTCGACTTCCGGAAGCTCGGGCATCCGATTTCAGTATCGCGCGCCCGGTGTGGAGGGGACGCCGCAGGTCCGACCCGCTCAGCTGCGCGTGCCGGCGAGCACCGCCCCGGCCCGGTCATCCGCGGTCTCGGGGACAAGGATCCCGCGTCCGCGCAGGCGGCCGGCGTCGAGGTCCGCCATGGCGTCGTTGATCCCCTCCAGCGGGTAGGTGACCGTGTGCAGGGTGACCTTGCCCTCAGCGGTGAGCGACATCAGGTCGACCAGATCGGCGTAGGTGCCCACGAGGTTGCCGAGGAACGAGATCTCCCGGGAGATGATGTCGATGGTCGGGATGGTGAGGGTGTCGCCGTACCCGATGACCGAGTAGAGGCCGCCGTTGCGCACCATCTCGATGCCGTCCTGGAGGGCGCCGTTCTCCCCGACGAAGTCGATGATCGCCTCCGCGCCCAGCCCGTCGGTCATCTCCAGCAGCGTGTCGACGTGGTGGTGGCCGTCCACGCGCAGGGTCGTGTCGGCCCCGAGCTGTCCGGCGAGCTCCAGGGCGGCCTCGGACGGGTCGACGACGACGATCTCCGCGGCGGTGAGCGCCTTGAGGCACTGGATACCGATGTGGCCCAGGCCGCCGGCCCCGATCACCACGGCCCGGGTGCCCGGTCCCAGGACCGGGCTCACCTTCTTCACCGCGTGGATCGCGGTGAGGCCCGCGTCGGCCAGCGCGGCGACGGCCCGCGGGTCGACGCCCGAGTCGAGCTTCACCAGGGACCGCGCGGAGGTCTTCACCAGGTCGGCGAACCCACCGTCGGTGTTGATGCCGGGGAAGGCCTGGTCGAGGCAGTGCATGTCATTGCCGGTCCGGCAGGCCAGGCACTGACCGCAGGTGATCAGCGGATGGACGATGACCGTGTCGCCGACCGCGACGTTGGTGACGCCCGCACCCACCGCGTACACCCAGCCGGCGTTCTCGTGCCCGGGGGTGTAGGGGAGGCTGACCTGGGATTTCTCTGCCCACTGGCCCTCCTGGATGTGCAGGTCGGTGCGGCACAGCCCCGCGGCTCCGACCTGGACGATGACGTCGAGGGGGCCGGTGATCTCCGGCTCGGGCACGGACTCATAGACCAGGGACTGATGATATGCGTGCAGACGGGCGGCCTTCATGTGAGGACCTCCAGGGGTGGGGTGTCGTGAGGGTCACGGGACAGTCCGTGGCGGGCGGCCAGAAGATCCCGGCAGATGCCGCCGTTGGCCTCGAGACTGAGGCGCATCAGCCGCGCGGCACGGCGCCAGCGTTCGAGTTCGGGCAGGCCCACGGGCTCGCCGCCGGGCTGGACGAAGCCCGGCGCGGCGTCGGAACTGTCGAGCCCGAGCTGGCCTCGCAGCTCGCGGATGCGCCGGCTGAGCGCCCCCGGGGGCAGGTCGCCCAGCCGGCTGGCCACGATCTCCTCAGGGGACCAGCCCTCCCCGAGCAGCTGCTCGCACAGCGTGGATTGGCGCCCGATGAGCGCCTTGCGGGTGAAGATCGCCCGGAGGGTTTCGAGCCCGTCATCGGCGCTCTCCCCGGGAAAAGCAGCGCTGAAGCCCTGCCCGCGGGAGAGGGCCTGGTTGATCTCCTCGCCCGTGTAGTGATCCTCCAGCCGGACGGTGACTGAACGCACCCCGGGGACCGCCGCGACGACCCGGCGGGCGTCGGCGCCCATGAGGAAGGCGAAGTTCGGCGCACACTGCGGCGTGGGCAGGCGCAGGCGCACCTCGACGTCGCCGTGGCCGTTGGCCAGCACCTCGCGGACGAAGCGCAGCGCGGTGATGGACTCGTCCAGCTCCGGGTCGATGACGCGTGACAGCGCCTGGACGACCCGCTGGATGAGCGACCCCGGGGGCGTGTCCATCAGACGGAGGCCTCGACGAGGGCGGCTGCCTCCGGATCACCGGCGCCGGGCAGGCGCAGGTCCGCCGGCACATCGATGCCGTAGAGCTTGGCCGCGTTGAGACCGAGGATCTTGCGCTTGGCCGCCGCGGTCATGCGTGGGTAGTCTGAGTACTCCTCCCCGGGGTAGTCCCAGTCAAGGAAGCGCTGGATCTGCCACTTGGGCTCCCAGATCGCGTAGTCGGAGCCGAAGAGCATCTTGTCTTCTCCGACCCAGAACATGAGCTCGCCGATCACCTTGGCGAAGAACCGCGGCCGCGCGTGCATCAGTCCACCCAGGACGACCGACAGACCGGCGTAGACGTTGGGCTCCTGCGTGGCCATGAAGCAGAAGTCCTCGATCCGCGGCAGACCGACGTGTTCGACGATGAAGTTGAGGTCCGGGTGGTTGGTGGCGGCGATGTCGACGTCCTTGACGTCAAAGGCGTCCTTGTCCAGCGGCCAGATGGTCGGGCCCTTGTGGACGTGGACGTTCTTGATGCCGAGCTCCTGGCACTTGGCGAAGAACGGCTCACAGGCGGGGTCCGACAGCGCGAAGCCACGCGAGCCGGCGTTCCATTCCGCCGTGTAGAGCTTGACCCCGCGCAGGTTGAAGCGTTCGGCGTCAGCCTCGAGTTCGCGCAGGCCGGCGTCCCCGTCGCGCGGGTCGAAGCGCCCGTTGACGATCAGTCGGTCCGGATACTTCGCCATCAGGGCGTGGTTCTGGTCCGCGCTGTTGAAGCCGTCGCGGTACCACTCCTTCAGGTACGTCGACTGAAAGATGCCCACGTCCACCCCGCCCTCGGCGAAGACGTCGTGCTCGAAGTCCTCGTGGGTGTAGGACATGAACTTCTCGATCGGCCAGTGGGTCTCCTCGGGCCCGAGCGCCTGGTAGGCGTGGAAACACTCGATCCAGCCCTTGGCGTACTGCTCCTGACCCTGGACCCAGTTGTCCGGTCCGGCACTCCACATGTGCAGATGGCTGTCGACGATGAAGTAGCGCTCACCGCGGTGTTCGAACATGGCTCTCCTCTCAGGGGGACGGACCGCTTCCCTCAGCCGGGTCCGACGTAGGCCGATCTTGCGCCGCGGCGGCGGCGCTGACAAGCTGGTGGGCGAACTCTGCACGCGAGTGTTCAGAACTTGCACACCGCGCCCATCCCGGGCCTTGACCTGCGCGCCCGGCGAGCTATGTTCGGGTCCGAGGAGAGGTCGGCCGGGCTAAGTCCCGGCCCGAGGAAGGTGAGCACGGTCATGGCAGCGCCCGCATGGCAAGCGTTTCAGGACGGAGATCCCCAGGAGAGCCTCCCCGACACGGTGCGGCCTCAGATCAGGGGGTCCTGGGCGCGCTCGCGGGCCCGTGGCGTCGACCCCGAGCATCTGGACATTCGCCACGTCACCGTGGACACCGACTCGGCCTTCGTCCGGGCGGGCTCGCGCGTCCTGCTTGGCATGGCCGACGTGCTCCTGGGGACGCGGACCTCACTGGCCCTCACCGACCCCCAGGGTCATCTGCTCTGGCGCTGGGAGGATGACCGCGAGCTGGGCCGCCTGCTCGACCGCAGCGAGATCGGCGTGGGCTCGGCCATGGGCGAGCGGGATGCCGGCACCAACGGGATTGCGGTGGCCCTGGCTGAGCGGCGGCTGGCCGCGGTGGTCGCCGACGAGCACTACAAGGCCGCCTGGCACGGCTGGACCTGCGCCGCCGCGCCGGTCATCCATCCCGTGCTGGGACGCACAGCGGGCGTGGTGAACATCACCTGCCGCGCCCAGGACGCCAACCACCTCCTGCTCGTCGTGCTGCGCTCCTTCGTCGACGCCGTCGGCGGCGCGCTGGCCGAAGCAGCCTCCACCCGTGAGCGCCGACTGATGGACGCCCACGTCCATCACTGCGCGCTCACCTCGGGTCCCGTGGTCACCCTGGACGCCCACCACATGATCGTCAACGACGACGCCGCGGGGCTCGGTCTGGATCGGCCGACCCTCTGGGACATGGTCTGCGACGCGTGGCCCCGGTCGGGACCCTTCCACGTCGGGGGTGGCTACCTGGCCGTGTCCCACGTCCTGGTGGAGGGCCGCCCCGAGGAGGGGTGCGTGTTGCTGCTCCACCGCGCCTCGGACGCCTCGGATGCCCCGGACACCCCGCCGCTCGCCGAGCGTCGCCTCACGCCGCTCGAGGTCGCGGAGCGGCGGGTGATCGTCCAGGCCCTGCACAGCCACCGTCACAACAAATCCGACGTGGCCGCCTACCTCGGCATCTCACGCGGAACCCTGTACGAACGCCTGCGCCGCTACGGCCTGAGCTGACCGGAGCCTGAGCGGACCGGAGCCAGGAGGTTTTCCTCAACAGCGCTCACGCGGCGCTTAGATCCGGGCGCAAGACTCCGGCCGTCATGAGCGAGCTCCTGGCCATCCTTGATCCCGACCTCTGCGCCGACGGCCTGGTCGCTGAGATCGCGCGCCGTCACCCCACGCGGGTGACGCTGCTGGTGGAGACCGCGGACGGGGATGATCCGACCGCGACGGACACACCCCGGGGGCGGGCGCTACGGGTGTGGCTCGCCGCGGTGGTGGCCCAGATCGAGGCGCGCAGCGGCGCGGTGGTCGTCGGGCTGGCCTGGGGCCGGGAGCAGCTGAGCGGCTGGCGCTTTGACCGCGTCATCGGCCCTCTGAACGCAGGCGCCCCGGCCTGACCGAGCGGTCAGACCGGGGCGCGGGTGACGGGCGGCGGGACAGGGAGCGTCCGCGCCGACCGCCCTAGTTGATCTGGTTGATGACGCCCAGGTCGTAGTTCTCGATCTGGGGGGTCAGCGGCACGAAGCCGATCGGCGTGCCGACGTTGAGCCCGCCGGGCTCACCGTCGAAGGACTTCGACACCGCGTAGGTGAGGAACTGCTTGGCCGCAACGGGGTTGGCCAGGGTGCGCGAGACGATCGCGTAAGTGTAGGTCGAGTCCGGGTACGCGGTCTTGAACTTCGCGGCCGGGTACTGGATGACCATGCCGAACGGGTTCGCGCTGGACCCCGTGTTCTGCGCCGGCGGGGCGCTGATCGACTGGGCGGCCGCGGTGATGTTCGCGTCGTTGGGCAGCTCGAAGTTGCCCGCGGCGTTGCGCACCGCCGCGACACCCAGGCCCTGGTTGTCGTTGAGGGTCGAGATCAGGTAATAGACCGAGACGTACCCGATGGCACCCTTGGTGGCGATGACGCTGTTGGCCACGCCGGAGTTCCCGTTGCCGCCGACCGCGGAGGCGTCCGCGCTCGTCGGGAAGCTCGTGCTGGGTCCGAAGCTCCACGCCGGTCCTGCACCACGCGTGAGCGCGTTGGTGAAGGCGTAGGAGTCACCGGAGCCGTCGGAGCGGTACACGGGAGTGATGGCCAGGTTGGGCATGTGGAAGAGCGTCTTGGTCGTGAAACCGCGCCGCACCTTCACCCGCACCCGGCGCTTCTGGCCGTGGACCTTCTTCACCCGCGTGACAAAGCGGAACCTCGGGACGCGGGCGACCTCCTGCTTCTGGAGCTGGTCCCAGTTGGTAATCTTGCCCGTGTAGATGTCGGCCAGGTCGGTCTCGCTGAGGCGCAGGCCGGTGCCCACCCCGGGAACGTTGTAGAGCACCCCGGTGGCCGACAGCGCCCAGGGCACCTCGACGTAGCTGGCGAGTGTCGAGCCGGAGCCGTTGCCGCACTGCTTGACGCCCGGGTACCCGAGCGGGGCATCGGAGGCGCCGACCTGGACGGTGCCTCCACAGACGTCGGTGATGCCGGCGCCGGAGCCGACCGCCGCGGTCTGGACGGCATCCCCGGTGTCGACGCCGAAGTTGTTGCCCCAGTCGACCGCCAGCGGGTAGACGAGCGTGGAGCCCGCTTCCGTGACGGTCGTCGCGGCCTGGGCACCGGCGGCCATGATGGCGCTACCGCCCAGGACTGCAGCCGTGGACAGGAGTGTCCTCTTGAGCTTCAAGGTGGTGTCCTTTCAGACAGACGTGAGAGTGGAGCGCCCACGAGATGGGGCAAGGTGGGCGCAGCGTGTCCTTCGGTCCACGCCTGAGGGCAGGTTGGCGGTGAGCGGCCACCCACTTGTTGTCAGGTTGTTACTGACTTTTGGAAAGGTTGTGACGCCCCGCTTTCACACGTCATTCACAGCTGGCACGCCATCTACGCTTGCGTCCCGATGTCGTCGCTGCTCACCTCGCCACCGCTTCCACCGACGGCTCGAGACCGCACCCGCCGCGCGCGTCTCAGACGCGTCGATCTGCGCGCCAACCGTTTCCTCATCGCTCTCACCTGGGTCGGTGCGATCGCCGTGGTCGTGGTCATGGCGGCGGTCGCCTTCCAGATCATCCAGGGCGCATCGCAGGCGATCAACCGGTTCGGACCGCTGTTCGCCTTCCACAGCACCTGGGTTCCGTCGCTGAACAAGCTCGGCGGGCTGTCCTTCCTCTTCGGCTCGCTCATCACCAGCCTCGTGGCGCTCGTCTTCGCCACGGCGCTCGGGGTCTCCATTGGACTTTTCCTCGCCCTGCTCGCCCCGCGAGCGGTGGCCAACGTGCTCGGACCGCTGGTGGAGATGCTCGCCGCGATCCCCAGCGTGGTCATGGGCCTCATCGGCATCATCATCATCTCGCCCTTCAGCGCGCACACCCTCGAGCCGGTCTTCCACGCGGTGCTTGGCTGGACGGGCCTCTTCGGCGCGCCGCCCCAGAACGGCTCCTCGCTGTTCACGGCCAGCCTCGTGCTCACCATCATGGTCCTGCCGATCATCTCCTCGCTCACCCGGGACATCTTCCGGACCGTGCCCATCGAGCTGCGCGACGGCGCCGAGGCGCTCGGCGCGACGCGCTGGGAGATGATCCGCGGCATCGTCTTGCCGACGACGGTCTCGGGCATCACCGGCGCATGCGTCCTCGGCTTCGCCCGCGCCATGGGTGAGGCCATCGCGGTCACCCAGGTGGTGGGCAACGCCTCGCTCATCCACGCCAACCTGTTCCTGCCGGGCACGACGATCGCCTCGGCGATCGCCAACCAGTTCGAGTCGCCTCAGAACAACCTCACGCTGTCGGGGCTCTACTACCTCGCGCTCGTCCTGCTCGTCATCGGCGTGCTCACGAACCTGCTGTCGCGTCGCGTCGTCGCCCACGGGGCCCGGCTGGCATGAGCGCGATCACCCCGGACCCCGCCCACGCGCTCACCCCGAGCGGGAACCTCGCCCGGCGTCTGCGCGTCTCCCTGGCGATCCAGGGGCTCGCCGTGAGCGCCGCCGCGCTCGCCGCCGCGATCCTCTTCATCCTCGTCGGCTTCACCGTCGTCAAGGGCATCGGCGCGCTCAGCTGGAGTTTCCTCACTGGCAACCTCCCCGCCGCGACCGGTCAGGCCGGCGGGATTGGCCCCGCGCTGGTGGGGACCGCGGAGCTCGCGCTGATGGCCGGGATCATCTCGGTCATCCTCGGTGTGCTCACCGCTCTCTTCCTCACCGAGTTCGCCTCCCCGCGGGTCGCCTCACCCGTCCGGCTGATGCTCGACCTGCTCGCCGGCCTGCCGACGATCCTCGCGGGCGTGTTCATCTACGGACTGGTCGTCAGCCGCTTCGGTCAGTCGGGCATCGCGGCAGCGATCGCCCTGGCCATGGTGATGACCCCGCTCGTCGCTCGCGCGACGCTGGAGTCTCTCCAGCGCGTCCCCGAGACCTGGCGCGACGCCGCATCGGCCCTTGGGGTCTCGCACTGGCGCACGGTACTCACCGTCGTCCTGCCCGGGGCAGCCAGCGGAATCACCACCGCGGCGATCCTCGCCGTGGCGCGTGGCGCCGGGGAGACCGCGCCGCTGCTGTTCACCAGCTCGCTGTACGGGAACGGAGTGCAGCTCAACCCGATGCATGCCCTGCCGAACATTCCCCTGGAGATCTACACGCTCATCGAGACCGGCTATCCCCAGTCCGTCTCGATGGCCTGGGGCGCGGCGTTCCTGCTCATGGCCACGATCTTGCTCGTCAACATCGGCGCACGTATCCTGCTGCGTCGCGGGGAAAGGAAACGGGGGCTATGACGTTCAGTGACCTGCCGACCGAGCTGGCCAGGGACACCCCTGTCGCGGCCTATGGCCGGGTCCGCCTCACGCCGCGTGCACAGTCGGCTCCGGTGCCGGATCGCCGCGCCGAGATCGTGCGCGAGGTCGTCTTCGACGCCCACGACGTCTCCGTCGACTACGGCGCCAAGCGGGCCCTGGACGGCGTGACGATGAAGATCGAACGGAACCTCGCCACGGCCCTCATCGGTCCATCCGGCTGCGGCAAGTCGACCTTCCTGCGCTGCCTCAACCGAATGAACGACTCCATCCCGAACTTCTCCCTCGGCGGGGACCTGCGCTACTTCGGGCACGATCTCTACGGACCCCGGGCCAACCGCGTCGAGGTGCGTCGGCGCATCGGCATGGTCTTTCAGAAGCCGAACCCGTTCCCCAAGTCGATCTACGACAACGTCGCTTGGGCGCCGCGCAACCTCGGGATGCGCCAGGGCCTCAACGAACGCGTGGAGAAGGCCCTGCGCGGCGCCGCCCTGTGGGATGAGGTGAAGGACCGGCTCAAACAGAGCGCCCTGGGCCTCTCCGGCGGCCAGCAGCAGCGTCTGTGCATCGCGCGGGCGATCGCCGTCGAGCCTGACGTCGTCCTGCTCGACGAGCCCGCCTCCGCCCTGGACCCGATCGCCACTGCGTCGATCGAGGACCTCATCCACCAGCTGAAACTCCGCTACACGATCGTCATCGTCACCCACAACATGCAGCAGGCGATGCGCGTGGCCGACCGGACGGCCTTCTTCAGCCTCGACGAGCAGCGCACTGGCACGCTGATCGAGTACGCCGACACCAAGCAGCTGTTCTCCCGGCCGAGCGATTCGCGGACGCGCGACTACATCACCGGGCAGTTCGGCTGATCGCCGCTGGGGCCGTCGGACCGTGGGGTCGGCCGGCGCCGCGCCGAGGAGCGGGCGCCGGGTCAGCTCTCGAAGATCGCGGCGGTGTCGACCTGGTGCAGGATCTGGGTGCCGCACTGCCAACAGAACGCGGCGCCGCTGGAGTGCGGAGCGTGACAGTTGGAGCAGGTCCCCGCGGTTCCGGACTGCTCGAGCGCAATGATCCGCTCGATCTCGGACAGCTCGGCGTCGGCGTCCTGGAGCTTGGCGGCGTGCGTGACGATGACGTCGACGCGGATGCGGTCGCGGACGGCCATCTCATACACCATGCCGCCGAGATCCCACTGTAGCTCGGCGACACGCGCCTGAAGCTGGTCCCGGCGGCGCTGGAGGTCGACGGTCTCCGCGGAGACCGTCGACAGGGCCGAGGATGATGGCGCGGGCCGACGACGGGCACGCTGGAGGACGTTGAGTGATGCCATGGCTGACTGACCTGCCTTGTCGTGAACGTCGGCTTAGAAGAACTGGCCGGTGTACTTGCCGTTGACGCACCCGACGGTCCCGGCGGTGCAGGACCCGCCGAGCGCCTGGGTCTCGGGCGCGAGGTGCTTGCCGTTCTTCAGCGGCACGGTCTTGTGAATCGTCTGGGTGAGAGCCTTCTTGCGCTGTGTCTTGGTGTGCAGCGTCGTCGGGTTCACGGTCGTCGGATGCAACGTGTTGCTCGCGCTCACAGGGGTCTTGGCGCTCGTCGCGTGCGCGCTGCGGTGGACCTTTGTGGCACCGCCGCCTGACCCGGACAGGCCGGAGGTCGCGGCGCCGGCCCCGGTGCCGCCGGTCGCGGCGGTGCCTGCGCTCGTGCCGGCCCCGGCGCCGCCGATCACGGTCACCTTCGACGCGTTGGCGCTGTGGCCGCTATTGCCGATCAGCACGCCGACGCCCATGGCGAGCAGGAGCACGGCGATGGTGGCGAGTAGCGCGGCACTGGAGGAGATCATCGGCACCCCCGGCTCCGGCGGCGGGCCGAACGCCGCGCGGCGGGGAGCGAGCACGGGCGCGGGCGCCGGGGTGCGGCTGGGGAGCGTGAAGCGGGCCCGGCCGCGGCGGGTGCCGCACTCGACGCAGTAACGCTGGTCAGGCGCCAGTTCGGCGCCGCATTGGCCGCAGCGATCCGACGCTGCCGCGGAGATGAGCGGCTCGAAGGCCTGAGTGGAGGTGGACTCGGGCGCGGGCCGCCCGGGGTCAGGTCCGGTCACCGTCATAAGGGACTCAGCGTATGGCGCACCTCATACCGGCTTGTGAACATCGTGTGACCACCACGATGTCACTATCGCGTCACCAGCGGAGTGTGACTCGCGGATGACGGGCACCGTGAGACGGTCGCGTGACCGGCCGCGTGTGAACATCGTGTGACCATCCTGTGACCGCGGGCCGGCTGACGGGGGCGCGCAGACCATAATGTCGGTCCGCGGCGTCCAGCGCCGATGTCACCCGTCACGCTGTCAGATGCCGC
>DASSZV010000097.1:0-14123 GCA_035702765.1 Solirubrobacteraceae bacterium | reverse complement strand
CGCCCTCGGCGTGTGAGTCGCGGGCCCGACCCTGGAGACCGGCGCTCAGCGCTTCGGGTCGGCGATGTCCGCCACGTCGTCGGGGCGGGCACGGCCGCCACGGTCGGCGCCCGGTTCGAGTTGACCAGAGGCTTCGAGGTGGTTGCGGATCTGCTCGGAGGCCTGGTGAATGTGCTGCTCGGGCCGCGGTCCGTCGCTGTCCAGGTGCCAGTGTCGGCTCATGCTCGGGTACCAGCCGTCCGCGGACGGGAACAGGCCGAACCGGGTGACGGTCCGTTGGCGTCCCACGAGGTCGCTGTAGAGCAGTTCGATGGAAATCGCCTGCGCGTTATCGATCGCCTCGGCGAGAACGGCGCGCACCGGGTCATCGGGATCGCGCAGGGCGCCCTGCCACATTCCGATGTCGCCCGCCGGGACATAGATGTCCCGGGCCTGGGTGCGGAAGTGCTCCAACGGGGCGTGATGGGGGGTGGACTCATTCAGCGCGAAGTGTGGGTCGACGGTCCAGCCCTGGCAGACGGCCATGCCGCTGCCGACGTTGCGGAGGCTGAGGGCGAGGTAGATCGTGTCGTTCAGGTGCTCGGCAGTGGCCCGACCCCCGTCGGTGACCACCCAGTGCTGGTCGACGAACATCATCTTCTGGCGGGGGTCGTCCAGCCGTGAGTGGGTGAGCACAGGCCGACGCTGCTCCTCCAGCGCAGCCTCGGAGATCCGCGCGGCGCGGGCACCGGCCCTCACCGAGGCGAAGGTCGCCACCGCGAGCACCAGCGTGCCGAGCGCGGTGCCGAGCGAGGAGAGAGTGGCCCAGTCCACGGCGAAGCTCACCATGGCTGGGGATTCTCGCAGTCACCCGGGATCCTCACGCGGAAGACACCGAGCGCGCGCTGGTGAGGTACGTCGCGGCGATGTCATCGTCGCCGTGCTCGTCCACCGCTGAGCGCAGACGCTGCTCGATCACTTCGATGAGAGGCAGGTCGAGCCCGCGCTCCTGCAGGGACTCGACCATCAGGCCGGCGTCCTTGGCGGCATGCTTGAGGGCGAACTGAGGGTCAAAGGCAGCACTCAGCATCGCCGAGCCCTTGAGCTTGAGCAAGGGCATGTCCAGGGGCCCGTCAGCGACGGAGTCCAGCACGAGCTGGGGATCGAGACCGAGCCCCTCGGCGAGGGCGAGGGTCTCCGCTGCGCCCTCGATGGCGCTCAGCAGCCAAGCGTTCACCGCCAGCTTGAGGCGCGTGCCGGCGCCAGCCTCACCAGCCCAGATCGTCTTCTCACCAACGGCGTCGAACACCGGCGCGACCCGGTCGCGGATGTCCTGAGATCCTGAGGCGAGGATCACCAGCTTGCCCTCCTGCGCGGGCTGCTTGGTGCCGGACACGGGCGCGTCGACAAAGCTGAGTCCGTGCTCGGCGGCGAGGGCCGCGCAGCGCTTGGTCCCCGCCTCACCGATGGTGCTCATCTGCAGCCACACGACCTCGGAGCCCGCACCCGCACGGGCTTGTCCCATCGATTCGAGCACCGCATCGGCGTCGCTGAGCATGGTGAGAATCATCGTCGCCCCTCTGGCCGCTTCGGCCGGGGTACCGCAGACGGTGGCGCCGTGCTCGGCCAGCGGCTCGGCCCGGTCGCGGGAGCGGTTCCAGGCGCGCACGCCGAATCCCGCCGCCAGCAGGTTCCGGGCCATGCCACGACCCATGGTGCCGCCCGCGCCGAATACGGCGATGGTCTCCGCTGTGGCCACGGTGAGCCTCCTTCACGAGTGAGTCAGTCAACAGGTCTCCCCGTTCACTACCCCGGTGATCCGCCCCTACGCCCGCGGCGGCCTATCGACCCCCCGGACGCGGGGGAGGCACCCCGTGGAGGCGGGGCAGCCGCGGCCCGGGGGACGCCGGCCACGGGAACGAGAAGGGCCCCGCCGTACGGCGGGGCCCTTTCGACCCGGGACGTCGCATCTCAGCGACGGCCCGCTATGCGGTGTCGAATCAGCGGTCGCGCGCCCACGTGAGGCGGTTGACCACTGTTCGGACGCGCAGTCTTGGCTGGATCACCCGCAGCCGGTGTTGTTGCCGCAGCTCGAGCAGGTCATGCAGGCACCGGTGCGCTGCATCGTCCCGCCGCACTGGTCACACACCGCGCCGACGTCGAGCATCCCCAGCGGGGATGTCGAGACGACGGCCGGGCGCACCGGCGGGGTGTCGGTGAGCGCGCTGGTCGCCGCCTTCGCCGCCGCGGTGACCGCCGGGGTGTCGCCCGCGGCCGGAGCCGCGGCCGACCTCGATGCTCCGCCGTTGCCCGCCGTCACTCGGGTGGCGCCGTTGCCGTTCCCGTTCGACGTCCGGGTCGCGCCGCTGCCATTGCCGTTGCCGTTGCCGTTGGGCTTGGCCGCCGCCCCGGTGGCCGGCCCGGCGGTGTCCCCCAGGTAGGAGGTCGCCGCCTCCTGGGCGGACTGACGCGCCCGCACCGCCGGGGTCATGATGCCCAGGGCCTCCTGGGTGTCGGCGTCGAGGAAGCGCGAGGCGAGCCAGCGCATGATGTAGTCGGGCATCGACTTGGCGAAGGGGATCTCCGGGTTCGCGGTGATGCCCTCCGGCTCAAAGCGCATGTAGGCGAACTTCTGCACCAGCGTCTCCAGCGGCACCCCGTACTGCAGCGCGATGGAGATCGCCGTGGCGAAGGAGTTCATCATCCCGCGCAGGGTCGAGCCCTCCTTCCCGATGTCGGTGAGGAAGATCTCCCCGACCGTCCCGTCCTCGTACATGCCGGCGGTGATGTAGCCCTCGTGTCCGCCCAGGGAGAACTTGTGGGTGATCGACTGGCGCTCCACGGGCATCCGCTTGCGTCGCGGTCCGACGACCTCCAGCGCCTCCTGGCGGCCCTGCTCGTAGCCGGCCACCGTGGAGGTGGCGACCGCCTCGGCGACGGCCGACTCCAGGGCGGCGTCGAGCTCGGCCTGGGTGAACACCGTCTCTCCAGCGGCCGCGCCCTGCGGCGTCTCCTTCTGCGCGTCGGTGCGCAGCGCCTGGGCGGTCTTGGAGCCGTCGCGGTAGATGGCCAGCGCCTTGACGCCCATGCGCCACGCCTCTGTGTAGGCGTCGGCGATGTCCTCGACCGTGCTCTCGAACGGCATGTTCACCGTCTTGGAGATCGCCCCGGAGAGGAACGGCTGGATCGCGCCCATCATCTTGATGTGCCCGAGGTGGGAGATCGCCCGCTCCCCGACGGCGACGTCGAACACCGGCAGGTGCTCGGCCGCGAGGCCGGGAGCGCCGACGATCGTGTTGTGCTCGTTCACGTGGGCGAGGATCTGATCGACCTGCTCCGGGCTGTATCCCAGGGTCGCCAGGGCCAGCGGCACCGTCTTGTTGACGATCGTCATCTGGCCACCGCCGACGAGCTCCTTGAACTTCACCAGCGAGAAGTCGGGCTCCACGCCGGTGGTGTCGCAATCCATGAGGAAGGAGATCGTGCCCGTCGGCGCGAGCACCGTGGCCTGGGCGTTGCGGTAGCCGTGGATCTCGCCCGCCTCGACGGCGTCCTCCCACACGTCCCGGGCCGCCGCCAGCAGTGCGGTGTCGGTGACCGCCGCCTCGGGGATCGCGTAGGAGGCGTCCCGGTGCATGCGCATGACCGCGTTGTGCTCGGTCCGGTTCTCCGCGTAGCGGTCATAGGGACCCATCGCGGCGGCGACCTCGGCCGAGCGCGCGTAGGCCCGGCCGGTCATCAGCGCCGTCACCGAGGCGGCGAAGCCCCGACCCTCGTCGGAGTCATACGGCATCCCGTTGGCCATGAGGTAGGCGCCGAGGTTCGCGTAGCCGAGTCCGAGCTGACGGAAGGCCCGCGCGTTCGCAGTGATCTCCGGAGTCGGGTAGGAGGACGGCGAGACGACGATCTCCTGGGCGAGGAACACGATGTCGATCGCCCGCTCAAAGCGCTCGACGTCGAAGGTGCCGTCGCCCCGACGGAACTTCATGAGGTTGAGCGAGGCGAGGTTGCAGGCCGAGTCGTCGACGTGCATGTACTCCGAGCACGGGTTGGACCCGTTGATGCGGCCCGAGTTGGGGCAGGTGTGCCACTGGTTGATGACCGTGTCGTACTGGACGCCGGGGTCCGCGCAGCGCCACGCCGCCTCGGCGATCTCGCGCATGAGCTGACGCGCCCGGACCGGCTCGCCCACGGGCTTGCCCGAGACGCGGCCGATGAGGTGCCAGTCCTCGTCGTTCTCCACCGCGCGCATGAACTCGTCGGTGACGCGCACGGAATTGTTCGCGTTCTGGTACTGGATCGAGTGGAAGCCCTCGCCGTCGATCGACATGTCGAAGCCGGCGTCACGCAGGGCCTGGGCCTTATCCTCCTCCTTGGCCTTGCACCAGATGAACTCGCGGATGTCCGGGTGGTCGATGTCGAGCGTCACCATCTTGGCCGCGCGGCGGGTGCCGCCGCCCGACTTGATCGAGCCCGCCCAGGCGTCGGCACCGCGCATGAAGGAGACGGGCCCCGAGGCGGTGCCCCCGCGGCTGAGCGGCTCGTTCGACCCCCGGATCCGGGAGAGGTTGATGCCCGAGCCGGAGCCGCCGCGGAAGATGATCCCCTCCTTGGTGTTCCACTCGAGGATCGACTCCATGGAGTCTTCGACCGAGAGGATGAAGCAGGCCGACGCCTGCATCTTCGGGCTGCCGACGGGATGCCAGCCGACGTTGAACCACACCGGGGAGTTGAAGGCGGCCATCTGGTGAAGCAGGACGTAGGTGAGCTCGGCCTCGAACGTGGCGGCGTCGTCGGCGGTCGCGAAGTAGCCGCGCTCGGCACCCCAGCCGGCGATCGTGCCCGCAACCCGCGAGATCATCTGCTTGACCGACCATTCGCGCTCGGGCGCGCCGAGCTGGCCGCGGAAGTACTTCTGGGCGACGATGTTCGTCGCGTTCTGAGACCAGGAGGCCGGGAACTCGACGCCCTTCTGCTCAAAGGACACCCGCCCACCGTGTCCGATGCGGGCATCCCGCAGCTCCCATTCGACGGAAGCGAACGGATCCTCGCCAGACGTGGTGAAATACCGCTCTATCGAGAGTCCTTGCCCTGCTGTCAGTTGGGTCTGCGGGGTGTTGTCCATCGCCTGGTTACTCCTCGTGTTGTCCGCTTCTGCCGCCGTCCCCTCAGCCTGCGATGGCTGAGGCGGTAACAGCGGATCCTCGCGTAGCGGCCGGACGGAATGAGCCCGGAAAAGCGCATACAGCGGGGTCGACACTCCTGGGCTCAGTGTACCCCCCGCAAATTGGGACAAAAAGGCTCGACGGCCCGGATTTCCTGGGCATCGCGCTGTTCGCGGCGTGTCTCTATGCGGCCTTCGCCGGGGGGGCGATCCGCCCGCCTGACGCCCCACGGCTCCAGGTCGGTGTGTCTGTCATCACCGCTGTGGCGGCGACCGTCGCCCTGGGCCGGGCCCGCCGCCGCGCCGCCCGCGGGGCCCGCGGCGCCCGGCGGCTGCGCCTCGTCCTCACCGGTCCGGCGCTGCTCGCGGTCTTCCTCGCCTGGAGCACCCTGAGCCTCGCCTGGAGCGCTGCGCCGGACGCCACCTGGGTGACCGTGAACCGGCTGGCTGACGACGCGCTTGTCCTCGGCCTCGCCCTCGCCCTGGGGGCGAGCGCCCCCCGTCCGCTGCATCGGGCCCGGGACGGTCTGCTGCTGCTCGTCGGTCTCGTGCTGCTCGACGGCCTGGGTCAGAAGGTGCTCCCCGGCCTGCACATCCACGGTCTGGTCAACCTCGACCAGACCGGGACCCTGGCCCGATTGCAGGCCCCGCTGGGGTACTGGAACGCGCTCGCGCTGCTGCTCGTCCTGGGCGCCCCGGCCGCGCTGAGCCTCACGCTCACCGGCCAGGCTCGCCGCCGGCTGCGGACAGGCGCCTTCATCCTGCTCGAGCTGATCGTCGTCGGGGTCGGCTTCACCGAGTCCCGCGGCGGCCTGCTCGCCCTCGCGGTCGCCCTGCTCGCCGCGGTCCTCCTCACCCCGGACCGGCTCATGGCGCTGATCACGGCGCTCGCCGCGGTGCTCGCCGGCGTGCTCGAGCTTGTCATCGTCCTCCCCGCCCGTCCGCTCACCGGCAATGGCATCGCCCTCCCCGCGCGTGAGCATGCCGGGCTGCTCCTCGCCGTCATCCTCGTCGCGGTCGCCACCCTCAGCGCCCTGGCCCTGCCGCGGATCGAGGCCCTCGCCCCGAGGCTCACCACGGCGCGGCGCCGCCGGGTCGGACGCCTCATCGGTCGCGGCCTCGTCGCCGTCGTGTTCCTGGGCCTGCTCGGTGCAGCGCTCAGTCACCGCGGCCTCACCGGCCAGGTGAGTCATCTCTGGACCGGCTTCAATCACGCCGACGCGATCGCCACCTCGGGAGTGACCCGGATCTTCTCGGACTCCTCGGCCAACCGCGTGGACTGGTGGGGCCAGGCGCTCGCCGCCTTTGCCCAACGCCCGCTCGGCGGCTGGGGCGCGGGGGCCTTCCCGGTCATCAACCTCCTCTTCCGCCATACGACGATCTCGGCCCTCGACGCCCACAGCGTCCCGCTGCAGTGGCTCGCCGACACCGGGATGATCGGCGCCGGCCTCGCCCTCGCCGCGTGGATCGCCCTGCTGCGCGCCGGGTGGGTCGCCACCTGGCGCGCGGGAGCCGAGCGGGTCCATCCCACGCGCCTGGACACCGCCGCGGCCGCCGAGCGCCTCGCCGCCGGGGCGCTGTTCGCCGCCGCGTTGGCCTACAGCGTCCACGCCCTCTATGACTGGGACTGGGAGATTCCCGGGGTGACGCTGCCGGTGCTCGCGGTCCTCGGGGTGCTGTCGGGCGGGCTGCTCGCCGGGCCCGCGCGCCGGCGCCCACGGGTCGTCCCGCCGCCGGTCACCCTCGCCCCGCCGCGGCGGTCCCCGACCCTGCGCCTGGTCACCCTCAGCCTGCTCGTGGCGCTCTGCACCCTGCTCGCCGTCGCGGCGATCCTCCCCGGTCTGGCGGCGACCCGGGCGGACACCGCGCTCGCCGAGGCGGCCCAGGGCACCCCGGCGGCGCTCGCCGCCGCCGACCGGCACGCCGCCCAGGCCGCGGCGCTCGATCCGCTGTCGGCCGCCGGCCCGCTCGCCCGGGCGAGTGTCGCCCTTGCCGAGGGGGCCCCGGGGCTGGCCCGTGACTTCACCATCGTGGCTATCCGCCGCGAACCGACGGACGTCGCCGCCTGGCAGGCGCTCGTGCGGGTCGACCTCAGCCTGCACCGCGGCGCCGAAGCGCTCACCGCCGCCCGACGGGTCCTCAGCCTTGACCCCACCCCCGGGGTCATCGCCTACCTCGAGCTGGCCAGCCAAGCCATCCAGGCCCAGCTGGAGGCCACCCCGCCGCAGAATTCGGCCAGCGCGACGCCCAGCGGCGCCTGAACCTCCGGCGTCGGGGCGGGCCCAGCTCGCGACCGTCAGAGCCGGGTGTCTGCTCGCGGCCGGGGTGTCAGCTCGCGGCGGGCAGCTGCGCCCGCAGGCGCTCGAGCTCGGTCTCGCGCCGGGCGAGTGCGGCCTCGGCCTCGGCTGCGCGCGAGCGGGCCTGCTCGAGTGCGGCGGCGGCGGCGTTGAGCGTGGCGCTCACCACGGCCGGGTCCCCGGCGTCGCCGTCGGTCGCGGACCCGGCGGCCACCGCGGCCGCGTGGGCCTCGCCCAGGGCGCGCAGCGAGGTGAGCTCCAGGCGTGAGTCGGCGAGCTCGAGCTGGAGCCGGCGCGCGTGGTCCTGGAAGTTCGCCGCGACCTGACGAGCCACCTCGACCTCGGCACTCAGCTCGGCGGTGATGTGCTCCCACTGCTCATAGGTGGTCTGGGCGTGGGCGTCCCGGTCGGTGAGGGTCTGGCGCAGCAGGGCGATCTCGGCCGCTCGTTGGATGAGTGTCGACTCCGCCGCCTCGGCCTCGGCTCGGGCATGGGACGCCTGGGTCTGGCCGAGCTCGGCCTCGCCCTGGGCGGTGCGCAGACGCTCCCGGGTGGTCTCCAGATCTCCGCGGGTCGTGTCGAGGTCGGCGCGAGCGTCGGCGAGCTCGGCACCGAGCGAGCGCAGCCGGGTCTCGGAGACCGACCGGGCCGCGGCGGAGGTCTGTGCGGCGGTGTCGGCCGACACCCGGAGGGCCCGCTCGGCCTCGAGGCGGCGCTGCAGTTCGGCGATGACGTCGGCGCCGCCGTCGTCGCGCGGAGGCGCCGGTGCCGGCGCTGGTCCGGACAGACCGGCGCCGGCCGGAACGGTCCGGGTCCCTTGGCGTCGCGACGGCGCGGGCAGATCCACCAGCGCTCCGGAACCGAGCGCCAGCGCGTACCCGCGGGCGCGCTCGGCGAGGTCAGCGGGGATCGAGAAGGCCACCCGGGCGACGCCGGGCGGGCCGGGAGGCGCGGGCAGCGGGGCGATGCGCTCCTCCCCGTCGACGACCAGGACGGTCGCCGCGGGATCGAAGGTCGGGTCTGCCGCGATGCGCAGCAATGCCTTGCCGGGGATCGCCTCGACGTGCTCGAATTCCCGCAGCTCAAAGGGGGCGTCGGTCACTGCGCCGCGATTCTACGCAGGCGCGGGGGCGCTGAGGCAGGGGCTAAGCTCCCGCCGCGATGAAGCTTCTGCTCACCGGGGGTGCCGGGTACGTCGGTTCGATCGTCGCGCGTCACCTGCTTGAGGCCGGTCACGCGCTCACCCTCCTGGACAATCTCGGGACCGGCCATCGCGCCGCGCTCGCCCCCGAGGTGCCGTTTCGCAAGGCGGACCTGCGTGACCCCGCGCAGCTCGACCGCGCGCTGTCCGGCGATTTCGACGGGGTGCTGCACTTCGCGGCCCTCTCCCTGGTCGGGGAGTCGGTGGCCGCGCCCGAGCGCTACTGGGAGAACAACGTGCTTGGGTCGCTCAACCTGCTCAACGCGATGGTCGCCCACGACGTGCCGCGGCTCGTCTTCTCCTCGACGGCGGCCACCTACGGGGTGCCCGAGAGCACTCCGATTCGCGAGGACGCGCCCACGCGCCCGAGCAACCCCTACGGCGCCTCCAAGCTCGCCGTCGATCACATGATCGGCGGCTTCTGCAGCGCCCACGGGCTCGGTGCGGTGTCGCTGCGCTACTTCAACGTCGCCGGCGCCCACGGTGAGGTCGGCGAGTGTCACGAGCCCGAGACCCACCTCATCCCCAACGTCCTCAAGGTGCCCCTCGGACAGCGAGACTCGGTCGCCCTGTTCGGGACCGACTATCCGACACCCGACGGAACCGCGGTCCGCGACTACATCCACGTCGACGACCTCGCCCGGGCGCACCTGCTCGCCCTCGACGGGGCCCGTCCGGGGGAGCACCGCATCTACAACCTCGGCACGGGCAGCGGCTTCTCCGTGCGTGAGGTGATCGCCGCGGTCGAGCGCGTCACCGGCACGACGATCCCCGTGGACGAGCAGCCGCGCCGACCCGGGGACCCGCCGGCGCTCGTCGCCTCCTCGGCGAAGATCGCCGCCGAGTTGGGCTGGCGGGCGCAGAAGCCCTCGCTGGAGGCGATGATCACCGACGCCTGGGCCTTTGCCCGCAGCCACCCCCGCGGTTACTCAGATCGCTAGATCGGCCAACGCCGCGAGCGCCGCGGACAGCACCTGCTCGGGCGGGCCGGAGGCGTCGATGACTCGGAAGCGCGCGGGGTCGGCGGCGGCGAGCGCGGCGTAGCTCGCATCGACGCGGGCGAAGAACTCGGCTCCGGCGAGCTCCAGGCGATCCGCGGCCTCGCCGCGAGCCCGGGTGCGGGCGGCGGCCACCGCGGGATCCACGGACAGCAGCAGGGTCCGCGTGGGGGTCAGGCCACCGGTGGCGAACGTGTTGATCGCGGCCACGGCGTCGAGGCCCAGTCCGCGACCCCCGCCCTGGTACGCGAGCGAGGAGTCGACGAAGCGGTCCAGCAGCACTGTCTCACCGGCGGCGAGCGCGGGGGCGAGCCGCTCCTGCACGAGTTGGGCCCGCGCGGCGGCGTAGAGCAGCGCTTCGGCCCGGTCACCGACGGACAGGGCCGGGTCCTTGACGAGGGCGCGGATCCGCTCGGACAGTTCGACCCCGCCGGGCTCGCGCAGCAGGCGCACCGGCACGCCACGGTCGGCCAGGGCACGGTGCAGAGCCTCGGCGAGGGTCGTCTTGCCGGTCCCGTCGCGGCCTTCGATGGTGATCAGCGCCATGTGTGAGGCGACGGTATCTCTTCCTCCCGAGCGGGCGTAGGATCGGTGGCGATGGCCCTTGCTCTGGAGGCACATCCCCACGCCCGCTCGATCCTCGGCCCCGCCCTGGCCGAGCGTCGCCCCTCCCACGCCTACCTCTTCCACGGCCCCGGCGGGGCGGGCAAGCGCCGCATCGCCCGGCTGTTCGCCGCCGAGCTGCTCGCCATGGGCGCCGACGATCCCGGTTCCGCCCGGGCCCGAGCGATCGCCGGCTCTCACCCCGACCTCACCTGGGTGACCCCCAGCGGGGCTCACGAAATCCTTGTCTCCGACATCGACAGCGCGGTCGTCGCGGCCGCGACGCGCACCCCGTTCGAGGCCGCGCGCCGCGTGTTCGTCATCGAGTCGGCCGACCTGCTCGGGGACGCGGCCGCCAACCGGATGCTCAAGACGCTCGAGGAGCCGCCGGACTACGTTCACATCATCCTCGTCTCGGACCGCCTCACTGACGTGTTGGCGACGGTCCGCTCGCGCTGTCAGACCGTCCGCTTTGATGGTCCCTCCGCAGCCGAGCTCACGGCGGAGCTCACCGCCGCGGGCCTGAAGCCCGAGCTCGCGCAGGCAGCCGCCGCGCTGTCCCTGGGTGACGCCAACCTCGCCCGGGAGCTGGCCAGCCCCGACGGGGTCGCCCTGCGTCAGGCGGCCGAGCGCTACATCACCGCGGCGCTCGAGGGCCGTTCGGTGCAGGTGGCGGCCTGGGCCGAGCTGCTCGGCGCCGTGCGGGCCCGCGGGGACGCCGTCATCACTGAGCTCGAGGCGGCCGGCGCCGCCGAGCTCGAGCTCGTCCCGCGCAAGGAGCAGGCGCGCCTGCGCCGAGAGTGGGAGGAGCGGGCCAAGCGCGTGCGCCGCCGCCACGAGACGGCGACGCTCGCCCTGGGGCTCACGCTCGTGGAGACCTGGCTCCTGGATCTCGCCGCCCTCGGCTGGGGTGCGGTGGAACTCGTCCGTCACCGTGACCGTCTCGGGCCCGCCGCCGGTCGACCCGGACCGGCGGCGGGACAGGCGCCCCCGGCAGCTCGGCTGCTGGAGGCCGTGGCGCTGGTGGAGCGCACACGCCAGAACCTCAGCGTCAA
Source organism: Solirubrobacteraceae bacterium (assembly GCA_035702765.1). Lineage (GTDB taxonomy): Bacteria > Actinomycetota > Thermoleophilia > Solirubrobacterales > Solirubrobacteraceae > Palsa-465. The sequence goes on along the minus strand of DASSZV010000097.1, from coordinate 2,826 downwards.
CGTCAATGAGGAGCTCGCCCTGGAGGCGCTCGCCCTCGCCATGGAGCGGGTTCTCGTCCGGTGAGCGAGATCCTGGCCCAGGGGGGTGGGGTGGAGCGGCCCCAATCCAGCCGCGTGTACCTGCGCCACCCGGTGCTCGCCGACGAGACCGAATTCACCGAGCTCATGCGCGTCTCCCAGGCCTTCCACAAGCCCTGGGCCTCCGCGCCGCACGACCACGAGCGCTTCGTCGCCTACATCGAGGACTCCCAGCGCGACAACTTCGAGGCGCTGCTCGTCTGCCGCAGCGCCGATGACGCGATCATCGGCTTCTTCAACATCTCCCAGATCGTGCGGCGCCTGTTCCAGAGCGCCTACCTGGGCTACGCCGCCGGGCGGCCCTACGCCGGGCACGGCTACATGCGTGAGGCCATGCAGCTCGTCCTCGCCGTCGCCTTCATCGACATCGGCCTGCACCGCCTGGAGGCGAACATCCAGCCGGGCAACGAGCCCTCCCTCGCCCTCGCCCGGGGGGCGGGCTTCCGCCGCGAGGGCTTCTCCCCGCGGTATCTGAAGATCGGCGGGCGCTGGCGTGACCACGAGCGCTGGGCGATCCTCGCCGAGGACTGGTTCACCGCCCGCGGGATGCGCTGAGCGCGGCCCCGGCCCGGCCAGATCTGCCGCGGCCCCGGACGCGGCGGGCCGGTGCTAATCCTGGGCGGTGAGGAAGTCCTCGACGAGGGTGAGGAAGGCCTCGGGCTGCTCGAGGTGGGAGCAGTGACTCGCCCCGGCCATCAGCTCCCAGCGGGCGCCGGGGATCGCCTCGACGAGCGGCTCGACCACGGCGGGAGTGGCCTCGTCGAACTCACCCGAGATGACGAGGGTCGGGGCGGCGATCCGGGGCAGATGGGGGGTGATGTCCCAGTCGGTGAGCGAACCGACGACGTGGAACTCGCTCGGCCCGTTCATCGTGTGGTACACGGTCGGGTCCGCGGCGATGACGTCGAAGGTGCGCTGGAAGGGCGCGGGGAAGGGGACGACCCGGCAGACGTGGCGCTCGTAGAAGGGCATCATCGCCTCCTCATACGCGGGGTCGTCGGTGGTGCCGGCCTGCTCGTGGGCCAGCAGCGTCGCCTGGACCTCGGCGGGCAGCTCCGCGCGCAGGCGGTTGGCCTCGGTCACCCACAGGCGCATGGAGGCGGGGGAGTTGGCCACGATGAGGGCATTGAGGCCGGCGGGATGGGTGACGGCGTACTCCATCCCGAGCATGCCGCCCCAGGACTGGCCGAGGATGTTGTGGCGCCCGGCGATCCCGAGGTGCTCGACGATCGCGGCGAGCTCCTCGAGGAACAGCGCCGGGGTCCAGAACTCCGCCGGCGCCTGCGGGAGGTGCTGGGAGCGGCCACAGCCGAGCTGGTCATAGAGGACACACGTCCGTCCGGAGCGCTCGGCCAGTTCGCTGATCGGCTCGATGTAGTCCGCGCCCGCGCCGGGCCCGCCGTGGAGGAGGACGAGGGGGACCCTGCTCTCGTCGGCGCCCTCGACGACTCGATACCAGGTCCAGCCCCGGCTCCAGTTCAGTGTGGCCTCGTGCATCGGCGGGAGCTTAGGGACGGCGGGCCGGCGGATGGTCCACTGCAGCGCCCGGAGGTCCGGTGAGCGACACTTGGGCGAGCAGCTCGCTGCTGAGGGGCGAGCGTGGAGACCGAGAGAGGGTGCTGGTGCCGTGAGCAAGGCAGTGCAAGAGCGCGAGCAGGTCATCATCCGCTTTGCGGGGGACTCCGGGGACGGGATGCAGCTGGCCGGCAGCCGCTTCACCGACGCCACGGCGATGCTGGGCAACGACTTGGCCACGCTGCCCAACTTCCCCGCCGAGATCCGTGCCCCCGCCGGCACCCTCGCGGGCGTCTCGGCCTTCCAGATCCACTTCGCCTCCCGCGACATCCTCACCCCGGGGGACGCGCCCGACGTGCTCGTGGCGATGAACCCGGCGGCACTGAAGGCGAACCTCGCCGACCTCCCGCGCGGGGCGACGATCATCGTCAACGAGGATGCCTTCTCCAAGCGCAACCTGGAGAAGGCCGGCTACCTGACCAACCCGCTGGAGGACGGCTCCCTCAGCGAGTTCCGCGTCCACCGCATCCCCATGACCGCGCTCACCACCAAGGCGGTCGAGGAGATCGAGGAGGCCTCCACCCGTGACGCCGGCCGGGCCAAGAACCTCTTCGCCCTGGGGGTCCTCTCCTGGCTCTACGGACGTCCCGTCGAGACCACCGAGCAGTGGCTGACGGCGAAATTCGGCAAGCGGCCGGCGGCGCTGAAGGCCAACCTCGCCGCGTTCAAGGCCGGCTGGTCCTTCGGGGAGACGACCGAGCTGCTCCAGGTCCAGTACACGGTCGCCCCGGCCACCGACGTGCCCGCCGGCACCTACCGCAACATCAACGGCACCCAGGCCCTGTCCATGGGCCTGATCGCCGCGAGCGCCAAGAGCGGACTGCCCCTGGTGCTCGCCTCCTACCCGATCACCCCGGCGTCGGAGATCCTGCATGAGCTCTCCAAACACACCGGCCTGGGCGTCTCGACGATCCAGGCCGAGGACGAGATCGCCGCCGCGGGCATGGCGTTGGGGGCGGCCTTCGGCGGGCGCCTGGGAGTCACCTCCACCAGCGGTCCGGGCATGGACCTCAAGGCCGAGATGATCGGCCTGGCCGTGATGCTCGAGCTGCCCCTGGTGATCGTCGACGTCCAGCGTGCGGGCCCCTCCACCGGTCTGCCGACCAAGACCGAGCAGTCCGACCTGCTCCAGGCGCTGTTCGGCCGCCACGGCGAGTCCCCGCTGCCGGTGAT
>DASSZV010000028.1:0-4873 GCA_035702765.1 Solirubrobacteraceae bacterium | reverse complement strand
GGGAAGTCGTACTCGGAGAGCAGCTCGCGGATCTCGACCTCGACGAGCTCGAGCAGCTCCTCGTCGTCGACCATGTCGGCCTTGTTGAGGAACACGACGATGTAGGGGACGCCGACCTGACGGGCGAGCAGGATGTGCTCACGGGTCTGGGGCATCGCGCCGTCCGCGGCGGAGACGACGAGGATCGCCCCGTCCATCTGCGCGGCGCCGGTGATCATGTTCTTGACGTAGTCGGCGTGCCCGGGGCAGTCGACGTGCGCGTAATGGCGGTTGGCGGTCTCGTACTCCACGTGGGAGGCGGCGATCGTGATACCACGCGCCTTCTCCTCCGGCGCGTTGTCAATCTGATCGAATGCCTTGACCTCGTTGGTGCCACCGAAGTTGTCGTGGAGCACCTTCGAGATCGCCGCCGTCAGCGTCGTCTTGCCATGGTCGATGTGACCGATGGTGCCGACGTTCACATGGGGTTTTCCGCGCTCAAATTTGGCCTTCGCCACTTTGGGGTGCTCCTTCTGATTTCAGGGATTGGTCGCCTGGAGGGGCGAACTTCGAAAGGGTACTAACTGCTGCCCGGCTGGCTGGCTATGCGGCCGCGCCCATGTCGCCGATGACCTTCTCAGCGACGTTGGGCGGAACTTCCTCGTAGCGCTCGAACTGCATCGTCGAGGTCGCCCGGCCCTGTGTGTTGGACCGCAGGTCGGTCACGTAGCCGAACATCTCCGACAGCGGAACGAGCGCCTTGATGACCTGGGCGTTGCCGGTCTGCTCCATGCCCTGCATCTGACCGCGACGCTTGTTCAGGTCGCCGATGACGTCACCCATGTACTCCTCCGGGGTGACGACCTCCACGGCGAACACCGGCTCGAGCAGGACGGGCTTGGCTCGCCGGGCCGCCTCCTTCATCGCGAGCGAGCCCGCGACCTTGAAGGCGATCTCGGAAGAGTCGGTGTCGTGGAACTTACCGTCGGTGAGCGTCGCCTTGACGTCGACGAGCGGGTAGCCCGCCTTGGGCCCGTTGTCGAGCGCCTCCTCAAGGCCCTTCTGGACCGCGGGGATGTACTCGGTGGGGATCGCGCCACCCTTGATCTTGTTCACGAACTCATACCCCTGGCCGGGGTTCGGCTCGAGGGTGATGTAGACGATGCCGTACTGGCCCGAGCCGCCGGTCTGGCGCACGAAGCGACCCTCGACCTTCTCGGCCGTGCCCTTGATGGTTTCGCGGTAGGAGACCTGGGGCTTACCGACGTTCGCCTCCACCTTGAACTCGCGCATCATGCGGTCCACGAGGATCTCCAGGTGCAGCTCGCCCATGCCGGAGATCTCGGTCTGACCGCTCTCCTCGTTGGTCTGGACCTGGAAGGTCGGGTCCTCCTCGGCCAGGCGCTGGAGCGCGACGCCCATCTTCTCCTGGTCGACCTTGGTCTTAGGCTCAATCGCGACCTTGATCACCGGCTCGGGGAAGACGATCGACTCGAGCTTGATCGGCTGGGCCGGGTCACACAGCGTGTCACCGGTGACGACCTGCTTGATGCCGACGCCGGCGGCGATGTCGCCGGCCCAGACCTCGGTGAGCTCCTCACGGTCGTTGGCGTGCATCATCAGCAGCCGGCCGATGCGCTCGGTCTTGCCCGTGGACACGTTGAGGATCTTGCCGCCGGCCTCGAGGTGACCCGAGTAGACGCGGAAGAAGGTGAGCTTGCCGACAAACGGGTCGGCCATGATCTTGAACGCCAGGGCGCTGAAGGGCTCCTCGTCCGAGGCGTGGCGCTCCACGGGGACCTCGTTGCCCTCGTCGTCGGTCTTGCCGGGCAGGATGCCGTCAATCGCGGGCACGTCCAGCGGGCTGGGGAGGTAGTCCAGGACCGCGTCGAGCAGCGGCTGGACGCCCTTGTTCTTGAAGGCCGAGCCGCAGAGGACCGGGGTGAGCTCTGAGGACAGCGTCGCCTTGCGGATCGCCGCCTTAATCTTTTCCACGGGGATCTCGCCGTCCTCGAGGATGAGCTCCATGAGCTCGTCGTCGTAGTTGGCGATCTCATCCAGCAGGTGCTCGCGGGCGGCGGCGGCGGCGTCGGCCAGGTCGGCGGGGATCTCGCCGTACTCAAAGACCTTGCCGTCGTCGTCGTTGTAGAAGATCGCCCGGTTCATGACCAGGTCGACGATGCCCTTGAGGTCGGACTCAGCGCCGATGGGCAGCTGGATCGGCACCGGGTGGGCGCCCAGGCGGTCGATCATCGTCTGCACGGCGTTCTCGAAGTTCGCGCCGATGCGGTCCATCTTGTTCACGAAGGCGATGCGGGGGACGTGGTACTTGTCGGCCTGGCGCCACACTGTCTCAGACTGGGGCTGGACACCGGCGACGGAGTCGAACAGGGCGACGGCGCCGTCGAGCACGCGCAGCGAGCGCTCGACCTCGACGGTGAAGTCGACGTGGCCCGGGGTGTCGATGATGTTGATCCGAACGCCGTTCCACTCACAGGTGGTCGCCGCGGAGGTGATGGTGATCCCGCGCTCCTGCTCCTGCTCCATCCAGTCCATGGTCGCCGCGCCCTCGTGGACCTCGCCGATCTTGTACGTGCGGCCGGTGTAGTAGAGGATGCGCTCAGTCGTCGTCGTCTTACCGGCGTCGATGTGAGCCATGATTCCGATGTTGCGGGTGTTCTTGAGGCTGAACTTGCGGGGCATCTGTGATGAAAGCTCTCTGATGGCTGCGGTGGTGGGGGCGGGCGATTCTCGGGGACGGATTCTCACCGGCAGGTGGGCGCCGGGGTTGTCCAGGCTGGCTGCGGGCGCGAAAAAGGGCCCCGTGGGGCCCCTGTGACACGGCGCGGCTGTGGCCACAGGACACTCGTTATGAGGTGAGCTTCTCCATGGGAAGGGATCCGTTCGCCTTCGGGTCCGAGGCCCTGTGGTCCCGTGCACCATGAATGGCGCGTCACCGGAGGCAGCAAGCCAATATAGCAGTGTGCAGAAAGCCATCTCGGGCCTGGCCGGGGCCGGCGCGCTCCTCCTGACAGGCGCCCAGTTCCTCCCGCTCTACCACACCCACGTGCCCTCCCTGCGGGCCTCAGTGGGCTCCTCCAGCGTCGGCGCAGACCACGCCTACGGGGTGCTCATCATCGCGCTGATGGCGCTCGCCCTGGCGGTCATCGTGCGCGTGCGGGCGCTGCGTTATGCGGTCTGGCTGCTCGGCGTCCTGGGCGTCGTCAGCCTGATCATCGCCCTGGGCCATGACCTGGTCGCCGCCCACGCCCACGGACTCAAGCTCGTGGGCGACCACTATGAGACCGCCACCAACGTCCTGGGCGCCGGCCTGTATGTGGAGCTCCTCGGCGCACTGGTGCTTATCAGCGCGTGCCTGGCCGGGATCCTGCTAGCGCCCCACAGCTTTGTGGCGGTTTCAAACGCAGGTTCCCGCAAGGCGTCCGTACCCTGACACCGGCGAGAAAGGCTCTCCGCTCGGGCCCCGGCGGGTGTTAAGGTCAAGTCCGCGAGGGTTGTCTGCTGCAGCCCCCGGTCCCGTGTGGTGGGCGGCCCTCGCGTAAACTTGGGAAAAGGCCCGCACTGGCGGGCCTTTTCTGTTTCCTGGGCCGTGCGTGTGCTGTTTCCCGACGCGCGTCACACGCCTTTGACGGCACGCTGGGAGGTCCATCATCGCCGCTGAGTGGCCGATCCGCGAGTGCCCAGTTGGATTCCGACGTCGTCCGCCCCGCCGCGGTCCCCGCTGATCCGCGGCTCGCCCGCTAGCCTCCCGCCGGGCCTGATGATCGACATCCACTGCCACATCCTGGGCGGCATCGACGACGGCCCCGAGGACCTCGACGCCTCCGTCGCCATGGCCCGCGCGGCCGCGGCCGCGGGGATTGAGACCGTGGTGGCCACCCCCCACCTGCGCCCGGACTTCCCCGCGGTGAAGGTCGATGAGATCGCTCACCGCGTGTCGGAGCTGCGCGCCGCCCTGGTCGACGCGGACATCCACCTGGAAGTCCTCCCCGGCGGTGAGGTCGGTCTCTCCTGGGCCCTGGAGGCTGATGACGCGGCGCTCAAGCGCGCCTCCTACGGCCAACTGGGCCGTGACCTGCTCATTGAGACGCCCACCGTCGGCGGCACCATGCTCCCCACCCTGCTCGGCCAGATAGCCGCGCGCGGGTACCGCATCACCCTGGCTCACCCCGAGCGTCTCAGCGACCTGCGCGAGAACCCGGACCTGGTGGACCGCCTGCTCGAGCGCGGCGTGCGCCTGCAGGTGAACGCCGAGGGCCTGGTGCGCAACCCCCGCAAGTCCGAGACCGCCCGGGCCGCTCAGGCCTTCGTCCGCGCCGGCCTCGTGACCGCCATAGCCTCCGACGGCCACCGCGGCGCCGAGCGCCGCCCGATCACCGTCCTGGCCGACGCCGCGCCAGCCCTGGAGGAGCTCGCTCCCGCCGGCTCCGTCATCCAGCTCACCCGCGATGGGCCGGCGGCGATCCTGTCCGGGGAGCCGCTGGCTCCCGTGTACCGGCGCGAGAGCAACGGTGGGGTGTTCGCGCGGTTGCGGGGGCGCTGATCAGCGTCCAGTACGCCACACGGGGTTGGCGCCGAGATCGCACGAGGGGCTGACCGATGCTGGGAGATGGGCCTCGGCCGGGAGTGCACCCACTTCCGGACATGCGCCTCGGTCAGCGCTGGCGCCTGGATCCGAGGGCGCCAGCCTGCCCGTCAGAGCGCCTACCAGCGGTAGTGCGCGAAGGCCTTGTTGGCCTGCGCCATGCGGTACACGTCGTCCTTGCGCTTGAAGGCGTTGCCCTGCTGCTGCTGGGCGTCGAGAAGCTCGTGGGCCAGGCGCTGGGCCATGGTCTTTTCACGACGCTGGCGTGAGTAGGTGACCAGCCAGCGC
>DASSZV010000063.1:0-10819 GCA_035702765.1 Solirubrobacteraceae bacterium | reverse complement strand
AGGTAGGTGCCGGCGAAGAACGGCTCGCCCTCGGGGGTGAGGAAGACGTTGAGGGGCCAGCCGCCCTGGCCGGTCATGCGCTGGCAGGCCTCCATGCACACCGCGTCGACGTCCGGCCGTTCCTCACGGTCGACCTTCACGCACACGAGCGTCGCGTTCATCGCCGCGGCGATCGCCGCGTCCGCGAAGCTCTCGTGCGCCATGACATGGCACCAGTGACAGGCCGAATAGCCGATCGAGACGAGCAGCGGGCGGTTGAGGGCGCGGGCGCGGGCCAGAGCCGCCTCGCCCCAGGGGAGCCAGTCCACGGGGTTGTCGGCGTGCTGTTGGAGGTAGGGCGAGCTCTCCTGCGCCAGGGCGTTGGTCACGGTCATAAGCTACCCCTATGAGCTCGCGCCAGCCCGTCCACGCCCCCGCCGCCCCCGCCGCCGTCGGGCCCTATGTCCATGCGGTCGCGGTGAGCGGCCAGCTGCTCTTCGCCTCCGGTCAGATCCCGCTGGACCCGGGCACGAGCGAGATCGTCGGCACGACCCCCGCCGAGCAGGCGCGCCAGTGCCTGGAGAACCTCAGCGCCGTCGCTGCGGCGGCCGGGGCCCGTCTGCACGACGCGGTGAAGCTCACCGTCTACATGACCGACCTGTCCGCCTTCACCGAGGTGAACGAGGTCTACGCGAGCTTCTTTGCCGACACCGAGCCCCCGGCCCGGGTGGCGCTCGGCGTCGCCGCGCTGCCCCGGGGAGCCCAGGTGGAGATCGACGCGATCATCGCCCTCCCGGACGCGGCAGCGGATGCCGGGTCCGACACGGCACCCGATGCCGGGGCCGACACCGGCGACGCCCGGGGTTGAGGGCCACGCCGCGGTGAGCAGCCAGGCCCCCTCCCGCGAGCTCACCCTCGAGGACATCCAGGCCGCTGCGCGCGCCGGCGCGGGCCTCGTGCGCGAGACCCCGACGCTGTCGACGCGCACGATCTCCGAGCGTGCCGGCTCGACGATCGTGCTCAAGGCCGAGAACCTCCAGCGCACCGGGTCCTTCAAGCTGCGCGGCGCGCTGGCCAAGATCGCCGCCCTGGAGCGGGCCGGCGCACCCCCACGCGGCGTCGTCTGCGGCAGTGCCGGCAACCACGCCCAGGCGGTGGCCTACGCGGCCAAGGCCCGGGGGATCGCCTGTGAGGTGTTCATGCCCACGGGGGCGCCGATCGCCAAGGCCGAGGCGGCCGTGGCCCTCGGCGCCAACGTCCACCTCACCGGCACGAGCGTTGATGACGCGGTGGCCGCCGCCCAGGCTCACGCCGAGGCCGAGGCGCTCGCCTTCATCCACCCGTTCAACGACGCCGACGTCATCGCCGGACAGGGCGGGGTGGGCCTCGAGCTGCTCGTCCAGGTGCCCGACCTCACCCGCGTCGTCGTGCCCATCGGCGGCGGGGGTCTCATCTCCGGGACCGCCGTGGCGGTGAAGTCCCAGCGCCCCGACGTGGAGGTCATCGGCGTCCAGATCGAGGCCTGTGCGGCGATCGGCGCGTCACTGGCGGCCAACACCCCCGTGACGGTGGACCGGCCCCAGGCGACGATCGCCGACGGCATCGCGGTGAAGCGCCCCGGCGAGCTCACCCTCGCGCTCATCCGCGAATGGGTCGACGAGGTGCTCGTGGTCGACGAGGACCTCACCGCCGAGGCGATGGTCTTCCTGCTCGAGCGGGCCAAGCTCGTCGTCGAGGGGGCCGGGGCCGTCGGGGTCGCCGCGGCGCTGAGCCGCCGGCTCGCCCCACGGGAGGGCGCCACGGCGATCGTCCTCTCCGGAGGCAACGTCGACGCCGGGCTGTTAGCCCAGATCACCCGCCGTCACGAGACCCAGGCCGGACGCCGCCTCGTCATCCAGGCCCGGCTGGCCGACCGACCCGGTGCGATGGCCACCCTGCTCAAGGTCGTCGCCGACACCGGCGCGAACCTCCTTGACGTCCAGCACATCCGTGAGGGCGTCGACCTGCACGTGCGCGAGACGGGGGTCCAACTCGTGCTCGAGACCCGCGGGCCCGAACACGCCGCGGCGGTCTCGGCCGCCCTAGGCGACGCGGGCTACCGCTGAGGCCGTCTCGAGGCGGCGCGCCGCCTCGGCGACGAGCGTCGCCACGACCGGGCTTTCGGCGTCCGCCTCGGGGTGCCACTGCACGCCGAGGCAGTAGCCCATTCCGGGATCCTCGATCGCCTCGATGACCCCGTCGTCGGCCCGGGCGCTCACCACGAGCCCGTCGCCGAGACGGTCGACCGCCTGATGGTGGTGAGAGAGGGTCGAGTGGACGGTCTCCCCGGCCGCCTGCGCGGCGAGTGAGCCGGGCTCGAGCGCGACCTCGTGCTCGTTGCCGACGAAGGTGCCCGGGTTGCGCCGGTGCTGGGGGGTGACCCCCGCCCGGTCGGGCAGGTGCTGGATGAGCGTGCCGCCGCGCGCGACGTTGATCAGCTGCAGTCCGCGGCAGATGCCGAGCACCGGCATGTCCCGGTCCAGGGCTCCCCGGGTGAGCGCGAGCTCGAGGGCGTCGCGCTGGGGGGTGGTGTGCTCGGTGGCCGGCTCGGCGGGCTCACCGTAGGCGGCGGGGTCGATGTCGGATCCGCCGGCCAGCAGCAGCGCGTCGATGCGGTCGAGGATTGGGGCGGGATCCTCGGCGAGGGCGGGATCGGGGGGGATGATCAGCGCGATCCCGCCAGCCCGCTGGACGGCTTCGACATAGGTGAAGGGCATGAGCGCGGTCGGCTGTTCCCAGGCGCCGAAGCTCGCCCGCTCGAGACAGGCGGGGATCCCGATGACCGGAGCGCGAGGACTCATTCTCGGTTCGAGCTTATCCCCTCGCGCAGCCGGGCCCGCTGGACCTTTCCACTCGAGGTCTTGGGCAGCTCGGCGACAAAGCGCACCATGCGCGGGTACTTGTACGGCGCGGTGCGGGCCTTGACCCACTCCTGGAGCTCACGGGCCAAGGCGTCCGATCCGCTCACGCCCTCGCGCGGGACGACCACCGCGCACACCACCGCGCCGCGCTCCTCGTCGGGCACGGCGATTGCCGCCGCCTCGGCCACCGCGGGGTGGGAGACGAGCGCGGACTCGACCTCGAAGGGCCCGATGCGGTACCCCGCCGAGATGATGACGTCGTCTGAGCGCCCCTCGAAATAGAGGTAGCCCTGCTCGTCGACCCGCACGCGGTCACCGGTGCGCCAGGGCCGGTCCTCCGGCGCGGGCTCGCCGCCGAGGTAGCCGACGAAGAAGGTCGGGTCACTCCGCGGGTCGGCGAGGACGAGCTCACCGTTGTCGACGACGAGGCTGATCCCGGGCAGGGCGCGGCCCATCGACCCCGGCCGGGCGGGCGCGCCGGGTGGGTTGGCGGTGAGCTGGCCGGTCTCGGTCTGGCCGTAGCCGTCGCGGATGTCCAGGCCGACCGCCTCCCGCCAGGCCCGCAGCACCTCGGCGTTGAGGGCCTCGCCGGCGGCGACCATCCCGCGCAGGGCCGGCAGCGGCCCCAGGTCGAGGCGCTTGGCCATCACGCGGTACTCCGTCGGGGCCATGCAGAGCACCTGCACCCGCTCACGGGCGAGAATCTCCAACCGTTCGGCGGGGTCGAAGCGGGCGTCGTGCAGGAGAGCCGCCGCTCCGCGCAGCCATGGCGCGATGAAGACGTTGCGCGCCGACTTGGACCAGCCCGACGCGGCCGTGCACCAGACGAGCTGCCCCACGGCGGGCGCGAGCCAGTGCTCGGCCTGGAGCGCCTGGCCGGTGAGGTAGCGCTGACCGTGGACGACCCCCTTGGCCGATCCGGTCGTGCCCGAGGTGAAGGTGATCAGGCACGGGTCGCGCGGGTCCAGCTCGGGCCAGGGGCCGGTGGCGGTGGGGGCGACTGTGGGTTCGCCCCCACCGGCGGGCGCCGCGGTGAACAGCGCAGCGTCCGGGACGGTGACGATGGCGCAGGCCGGGTCCGGCCCGGCCGCCGTCAGCTCGGTGAGGTTGCGCTCGTCGACGACGATCGCCCGCGGCTGGGCGAGCGCCAGCCGCGCGCGCAGGTCCTCGGCGCGCAGCTGCTCGTTGCAGGGCAGCACGACGAACCCGGCTCGGAAGCAGGCGACCATCGTGATCACCCACTCGGGCCGGTTGCCCACCAGCGTCATGACGATGTCCCCGCGGCGCACCCCGGCGGCCTGCAGGTGGGCGAGCAGCCGCACCGAGGCGGCGGAGATCTCCCCGAAGCTCCAGGTCCGCCGTGATCCGTCCCGGGCGAGCTCCAGCAGCGCCGGGCGGTCCGGGTCGGCGGCGTCGACGACGTCGCGGGCGAAGTTCACGCGGTCAGGGCCCGGGTGCCCGGGACATCGTCGGTGATGACCGCCTGGATGCGGGGGTCCGTCAGCCACGCGGCGTGGCCGGGTCGGCCGGGCAGGAAGTCCCAGACGAGTACGCCGAGGCCCGCGGCGTGCAGCTCGCGCACCGGCGCCTCCTCCAGCAGCTTCATCGCGATGATCGCCGCCCCGGCCCCGCAGGCCCGGACGCGGTCGACCGCGCCGCGGGCGGTGAAGGACAGCAGCAGCCCGCGCTCGAGCTCGGGCGCGAGCTGAGCGAGCTGGGCGAGCACCGGGTCGAGGAAGGAGCTCACCAGCAGCGGACCGCCGGCCTCGCTCAGCAGCTCGGCGACCTCGGCGACATAGCCATCCTCCTTGAGCTCGACGTCGCAGCCCACCCCGACGTCCCGTGCCCAGGCGAGCACGTCGGCCAGCCGCGGCACGGGGGTCGCCGAGAGCTCACACAGCTCGGCGTGGGTGAGGCTCGGCACCGCGCGCCGGGCGACCTCGGGGTCGTGGAAGATGACCAGCTCGCCGTCCCGGGTCCGGCGCACGTCGAACTCGACCATGTCGGCTCCGTCGCGGACCGCGGCGGAGAACGCGGCGAGCGTGTTCTCGGGCTCGCTCCGGTGACTGCCCCGGTGGGCGATGAGCATCGGCATAAGGGCCAGGGAATGTAGCTCCCGTCTCGAGGTCCCCGGAGCCCTAGACTCGATCTCGTGACCACCCCGGCCGACACCCGCAGCCTCATCGAGACGGCCATCGCGCGGTTCCTTGAGGAGGTTCCCGCGCTCAAGCAGCTCAAGCTCGTGGCCGGGCTGGAGCTGCGCGCCCATCACGACATCCAGCTCTACCGGGTGGAGATGCCCGGGCCGAAGGTGACCAAGGAGGTCGCCTCTGACGCCAAGATCACCCTTGAGGTCCAGCGCCAGGCCTTCAACCAGCTTGCCACCAAGGGGCACGTCGCCGACTGGCGCCAGGCCTTCATTCACGGCGAGGCCAAGGCGACCGGGGTCGAGCAGTACCTGCGCCTCATCACCCAGGTGGTGGACAAGCAGGAGGAGCGCGCTCGCGCCCGCCCGGCGCGCCGGCACTGAGCCGACCCGCGCCCGCCGCTCACCGGCTCTGATCGCGTCGCCCACGGCTGGGCGCGCGCCGCCACCGGCCCAGCACGCCGCCGGTGGTCCCACAGACCACCGGCGACGCCACCGACCTAGAGGTGCAGGCCGCCCGTCACCGCGTGGATCGGGCTGCCCGCCGCGCTCGCCTGGCTGCCCGCGGTGCTGATCCGGCTCTGGGCCCCGGAGATGCCCGCCGTGCTGCCGTGCAGCAGGTGGGAGTGCAGCAGTGACATGGCCAGCTCCACCGCGCCGAAGACCCCGATGAGGCGGGCCAGGTGGGGATGGCCGACCAGTTCGGAGCGGGCCACCTTCAGCTCGTGCAGGGCGAAGACCGCCGCCGCGGCGGCCTCGGCGTCCTTGATCGGGTGGGTGAGGCCGAGCTTGCCCTCGTGGTAGGGGTTGAGGATGAACAGCTTGAAGGCACCGAAGGCCAACCCGGCGTGAGCGGCGAAGCCGATGACGGCGTGGGCGGTGCCGACGGTCTGCACCTGCGAGTTCGTGCTGCCGCAGGCCCCCAGGGCGAGGGCGACGGTGACGGCGAGCGCCGCGATCACCGCGGTCGGTCGCGTGAGGACGGACATGGAACTCCTTCTCTGGGGGACGACGTGCACCCGAGCGAGGCTATCCGGGCGCGTCCCGGTCAGAGCCCGAGCCGCTGAACGAGGTCCTCGGCGGCCTTCAGCTGCGCGTCGACCAGTCCCAGGCCGGCATCCCAGAAGCCCGGGTCGGCGAGGTCGATGCCGATGATCTGGCCGAGCGCCTCCGGGCTCTTGGACCCACCCGAGGCGAGCAGCTCGATGTAGGCGGGCACGAACTCCTCGCCGACCGCCTTGTAGCGACCGTAGGCCGACAGGGCGAGCAGCTGGCCGTAGGCGTAGGCATAGACGTAGCCGGGGGTGTTGATGAAGTGGGGGATGTAGGACCACCAGGTGCGGTAGCCGTCGGTGAGCTCGAGGGAATCGCCCATGAGCGCCGACTGGGTCTCGAACCAGGCGGCGGAGAAGTCGTCGGCGGACAGCTCGCCGGACTCGCGTCGGCGCGTGTGGACGAGGTTCTCGAAGCGGTTCATCGCCACCTGGCGAAAGACGGTGGCGATCGCGTCGTCGATGCGGTCCGCGAGCAGGGAGAGGCGGTCACGGTCATCGGAGGTCGCCGCGAGCAGCTTCTCGAAGACGAGCGACTCCCCAAAGGTCGAGGCGGTCTCGGCCAGGGTGAGCGGCGTGGACTGGTGGAAGACCCCGCGGGGCTGGGCCAGCGCGGCGTGGAGGCCGTGGCCGAGCTCGTGGGCCATGGTGAGCACGTCGCGACGCTTGGCCGTGAAGTTGAGCATCACGTAGGGGTGAACGCTCGGCACCGTGTAGGCACAGAAGGCGCCTCCGCGCTTGTGCTCCCGCACCGGGGCGTCGATCCAACCCTCGTCGAAGAAGCGCCCGACCGTCTCACCGGCCACCGGGGAGAACTCGGCGTAGGTCTCGCGCACGAGGTCGACGGCCTCGGTGTAGGAGTAGACGGTGTCGGTGGAGGAGATCGGCGCGGAGCGGTCGTAGTCGGCGAGCTTGTCGATGCCGAGCAGGCGCGCCTTGAGTCGATACCAGCGCTGGGGGATGTCATAGCGGCCGGTGACCGCGGTGATGAGCGCCTCCACCGACTCATCCGAGGCCTCGTTGGCCAGGTTCCGGGCGGCGATCCAGTGCGGGTAGCGGCGCAGGCGGTCATCGACGGACTTGTCGAAGATGAGCGTGTTGAAGATGTAGGCGCGCGTGCGCAGCCCGGGGGCCAGGGCAGCGGTGACCGCCTCGGCGGCCTGGCGGCGCCCCTCGCGGTCGGGTCCCTGCAGGCGCGAGAGCGCGAGCTCGAAGGAGAGCTCCTCGCCGTCGAGGTTGACGCGCAGGGCAGAGACGAGCTCGCCGAACAGGCGGGTCCAGGCGCTGGAGGAGGTGAGGCCCTTCTCGGCCATCAGCTTCTCCTCGGGCTCAGACAGGAGGTGGGGCCGGTAGCGCCGCGCCGAGCGCAGGTGGTGGGCGGCGAACTCGAGCTCCTCGCCGGCCTCGGCGAGCAGCGCGTCCGCGGCAGCGTCGTCGAGCTCAGCCCACTCGAGCTCGAAGAACAGCAGCTGGGTCTCGATCTGGGTGACCTTCTCCTCCATCTTCTGCAACAGCGCGCCGCGGGCCGGGTCGGCGGTGTCGGTGGAGAAGTTGAGCGAGGCGAAGTTGCCCGCTTTCCCGGCAAGCTCGTTGATCGCCGCGAGCTCGCGCATCGCCGCGGTGAGCCCGGCGGAGTCGAGGGAGGCCACCTGTCCGGCGTAGCGCTCGGCGAAAACGCCGGCGCGCTGGGTCGCCTCGCTGAGCAGTGCGTCGAAGCCTCCGGCCGGGTCACCGTCAACGAGGGGACTCAGGTCCCAGGCCGTATCGAGGAGGACCGGGTCGGCGAGAACTTCAGCGGTGGTGGCCATGGCGGCAGGGTATCTGAGCCGGGCGGAATCCCCGCGTCGCGGCGCGGTGCCTAAAGCGCGTGGAGCCCGAGGCGCCGGCGGCCCTCCACGGCCAGCGCGGTGCGCCCGCTGAGCAGCGCCTCCAGGTCCTCGCCGACGAGCTCGCGGCGCCAGCCCTTGAGCGTGCGGACGTCGGGCTCGGGCTGGGACTGGCGGGCGGCGGCGATGATCTGCTCGAGCTCGGCACGTGAGGCGATCAGCTCATAGGCCAGGCCGGCCTCCATGGCTCGGGAGCGCAGCAGCGCTTCGGCCAGGGCGATGAGCGGCGCGTCTGCCCCCTCCGTGCGCAGGCCCCGGGACTCGCGCGGGATCGGCTCGTCGCCCATGCCCTCCCGGACGGCGCTGATGATCGCCTCCCCGCGGCGCTTGATCACCGACGGGTGGATGCCGCGGATCTGGCCCAGGGCGGCGAAGTCCTGGGGATGGCGCTTGGCCACCTCGACGAGGGTCTGGTCCTGGAGCAGCTGGTTCACCGGACGGTCCTCGTGGGCGGCGGAGCGCTCGCGCCAGGCCGCGAGCCGCCGCGCCACGGCCCGGGACTTGGGGTCCAGGGAAGACACACGGGGAAGACGCTCCCAGGCCATATCGGGATCGCGTTCATCGCTGACGCCCTCGAGTCGGCGGCATTCCTCCCGCGCCCACTCCTCACGGTCCGAGGTACGCAGCCGCGCCTGCAGCTCGTCGGCGAGCTGCATCAGGTGGGCGACGTCCTCGGCGGCGTAGTGGAGCTGCTCGGCGGTGAGTGGCCGGGCATCCCAGCGCGTATAGGAGGCCGACTTGGCCACCTTCAGGCCGAGGATCGAACCGAGCAGGTTGCCGTACCCCGACTGAGCGGACTCGCCGGCGAAGCCCGCCGCGATCTGGGTGTCGAAGATGTGGTTGATCTCCGTGCGCCAGGCCCGGCGCAGGATCGCCACGTCCTGGCGTCCGGCGTGGAGGATGATCTCCACCGTCGGGTCGGCGAGCAGCTCGGCCAGCGGGGTGGTGTCGACGGAGTCATCCAGCCCGTCGATGAGGATCGTGCGGATGCCCGTCTCCGCCTCGGGGTCCTCGACCGCGACCTGGGTGAGGCAGAGCAGCGCTCGGTAGCGACCCTCGGACATAAACTCGGTGTCGATGCCCAGGCGGCCGGCTCGGCGCGCCAGCGCTGCGGACGCGCGCACGTCGGCGGAATTCGCCAGTGTGCCGGTATCTCCCAGGACGTCCGCCATCAGGTGTGAACCATCGTTGAGCGGCGACGGTACCGGACCCGGTCGTCCCAACGCGCCGCTCACCGTCCGGGTCAACACCTACCTCGGTGGTAGGATTTAGCCTCAGTGATCTTCTCCTCCAAAGCCGAGTACGGCGTGCGGCTCATGGTCGAGCTGGGGCGCCAGAGCGCGGAGCAGCCGACGAGCCTCAAGGCGATCGCCGACGCGGAGGGTCTGCCCCTGGCCTATCTCGAGCAGGTCGTCGCGCGTCTCAAGAAAGCCGGCCTGGTGATGAGCGCGCGCGGGGCCCACGGGGGCTACTGGCTCGCGCGGGAGCCGGAGGAGATCACCATGTTCGACGTGGTCGGCGCCCTCGAGGGTGCGATCGCGCCGATGGAATGCTTCGTCCGCGACGAGATGGAGCGGGTCGTCTGCTCGCATGTCGGGGCCGAGAACGCGCGGGGCTGTGCCACCAAGCTGCTGTGGACCCGGGTCCAGGGCGGGATCATCCGCTCGCTGCAGACCACCACGCTCGCCGAGCTGGTCGACTTCTCCCGTCGCAGCGGCGAGGAGCCGCTGGGGCAGCCCGGCCCGGAGCCGCTCGCCCCGCCGACGCCCGCCCGGTTACGTGCCGCGCCCGCGCGCCGGCCCGCGACCGAGTCGCCCGCGCACCAGCCCGAGACGGCCACGCACGAGTCCGAGTCGACCGCGCCCGAGTCCGAGTCGGGCGCGCACCGGTCCGAGGCGCCCGTGCGCGAGGCCGATGCGGCGCCGATGTCGAACGTCCGCCCACTGCGCCTGGCCAAGGTCGTCCCGGTCCGGGCCCGTGGTGGTGCCGGCGGTGGCGACCACGATCACGATCCTGAACCGACCGCGGCCTGATCCGCGGGCTCACCCGACCTCTCCGACCCCGAAGGACCTGATGCCTGAACTCGAGATCCGCAACCTCCACGTGAACGCCGGTGACAAGGTGATCCTGCGCGGCGTCGACCTGAAGGTCGGCTCCGGCGAGATCCACGCGCTCATGGGACCGAACGGGTCGGGCAAGTCGACGCTGGCCAACGTGATCATGGGTCACCCCAACCTCGAGGTGACCGAGGGCCAGATCATCTTCGACGGTGAGGACATCACCGAGGCCGACACGGACGAGCGCTCGCGCCTCGGGCTGTTCATGGCCTTTCAGTACCCGGTGGCGATCCCCGGCGTGACGGTCACCAAGTACCTGCGCACGGTGCTCAACGCCCACCGCGCGGCCAAGGGCGAGGAGCCCATCTCCCTGCGCGACTTCCGCCAGACGGTCACCGCCGCGATGGCCCTCACCAAGGTCCCCGAGGAGTTTTCGCGCCGCTACCTCAACGACGGCTTCTCCGGGGGGGAGAAGAAGCGCATGGAGATCCTCCAGCTCGCGCTGCAGAACCCGAAGCTGGCGATCCTCGACGAGACCGACTCCGGCCTCGACATCGACGCGCTGCGCACCGTCTCAGAGGGTGTCAACACGGTGAAGGCCGAGCAGAACGCCGACCTGGGCCTGCTCATCATCACCCACTACCAGCGCATCCTCCACCTCATCCAGCCCAGCCACGTCCACATCCTCTACCGGGGTCGGATCGTCAAGCAGGGCGGCCCTGAGCTCGTGACGATCCTCGAGGACAAGGGCTATGGCTGGATCACCGAGCCGATCGACGCGGCCGAGGCCGCGGAGGCG
>DASSZV010000038.1:0-9524 GCA_035702765.1 Solirubrobacteraceae bacterium | reverse complement strand
ATCATCGCCGACACGCCCGGCCACGAGCAGTACACCCGGAACATGGTCACGGGCGCCTCGACGGCGGACCTGTCGATCGTGCTCGTCGACGCGCGCAAGGGCGTCTCAGAGCAGACCCGCCGCCACGCCTACATCTCCAGCCTGCTGCGCATCCCCCACATCGTCGTGGCGGTGAACAAGATGGACCTCGTCGACTTCTCCGAGGACATCTTCGACGGGATCGTCGCCGAGCTCACCGACTGGGCGGCCCGTCTGGGCATTCCCGACATCACCTTCATCCCGCTGTCGGCGCTCAACGGGGACAACGTCGTCGAGCGCTCGGTGAGCATGCCCTGGTACGACGGCCCGCCGCTGCTCTACCACCTCGAGCACGTGGTGATCGCCTCGGACCGCAATCTCGAGGACGTGCGCTTCCCCGTGCAGTGGGTCATCCGGCCGATGTCGGACGAGCACCACGACTACCGTGGCTACGCCGGTCAGGTGGCCGGCGGGATCCTGCGTCCGGGTCAGGAGATCGTCGTGCTCCCCTCCGGCCGGCGCACGCGGATCAAGGCGATCGACACCTTCGACGGAGAGCTCGCCTCCGCCTTTCCCACCCAGTCGGTGACCCTGCGCACCGAGGACGAGGTCGACATCTCCCGCGGGGACATGATCGCCGAGCCCGACGACGCCCCCAGCGTCGTGCGCGAGCTCGATGCGACGGTGTGCTGGATGTCGGAGCGACCCCTGCAGCCGGGTGGGCGCTACGCGATCAAGCACACGACGCGGGCCGCGCGCGTGATCGTCGACCGGCTCGAGTACCGCGTCGACGTGAACACCCTCGACCACGACCACGCGGCGACCGAGCTGGGCCTCAACGAGATCGGCCGCGTTCACCTGCGTTGCTCGACCCCGCTCGTGGTCGACCCCTACACGCGCAACCGCACCACCGGGTCCTTCATCCTCATCGACGAGGCGACGAACGACACCGTGGCCGCGGGCATGATCCGCGGCGGCGTCTAGCTCGCTCGCGCGGGGCCTCCGGGCCCGCGGGGGTCTATAACTGCCCGCGGTGTCCCAGCGCCCCGCCACAGCCCCCCTCTCCTGGCTCGCGGTGCTCGCGCCCGCGGCGGTCGCGGCGGCCCTCTGCGCGGTGGGGATCGCCTCACGCTCGCTGTGGCTCGACGAGGGCGCGAGCGTCGCCATCGCCTCCCAGCACGGCGCCGCCCTGTGGCGCGGCATCGCCCATGACGGGGGCAACATGCTCGTCTTCTACCTCGCCCTGCACGAGGTCTTCGCCCTGTTCGGGGAGGGCACGGTGGCTCTCCGGCTGCTCTCGTTGCTCGGCCAGGCGGCCACCGCGGGGCTCGTGGCCTGGCTCGCCCTGAGCCTGTTCCGCTCCCGCCGGGTCGCCCTCGGCGCCGGGCTGCTGGTCGCCGTGTCGGTGCCGCTCGTGTTCTGGGGCCAGGACGGGCGGGGCTACGCGCTCATGGTCACCTTCGCCACCGCGTCGTTCGTGGCTCTGCTCGCCATGGCGGGCGGGGGCTCGGAGGGGCGGGGGCGGGGTCGGGCGGGCTGGATCGTCTACGTGGTGTGCCTCACCCTCGCGCTGTATCTGGGCTTTGACGCCGCGCTCGTCGTGCCGGCCCAGCTGCTCCTGGTGGTGCTCTGGCGCCGTCCCCTGCGACCAGTCATCACGGCCCTCGGGCTGGTCGTCCTACTGTGTGTGCCCCTGGCCGTGCTCGCGCTCGAGCGTGGATCCGGTCAGCTCTTCTGGGTGCCGCCGCTGAGCGGGTCAACCCTCGGCCAGGCGCTCGTCACGCTCGTCTCGTCCGGCCTGCCCCCGAACGTGCACACGACGCTGCTCACCGGGTTCAGCGCGGCGTTCATTACCGGTCTCGCGCTGGTGGGGCTCGTCAAGGTGGCTCGCGGGGGGGCGACGCGCGGCGACGCGGTCGGGGGCGGGGCAAGTGGCGGGGCAAGTGGCGGGGCAAGTGGCGGGGCGGTCGGCGAGCGCGAGACCGAGCGGTTCGAGGCCGGCGGGCTGGTGCCGGCCCTGTGGCTCGGCGTCCCGATGCTCCTGGCGGTGCTGGCCGCGGCGGTGGGCGAACCGCTGGAGCTCGCGCGGATCACGATCCTGTCCATCCCGGCGCTCGCGCTCCTGCTCGCCGCGATGATGCTCGGGCCGCGGGGATCGCCGCGCGCGCGGGGAGTCGGCGCCGGCGCCTTCCTCCTCGTCCTCGCGTTCCGAGTCGCCGTGCTCGTCCCCTACTACGGGGAGCATCCCGAGCCCTGGAGCACGGTGAGCGCGCGCGTTCTCGCCGCGGCCCGGGCCGGGGACTGCGTCGCCTTCTACCCCCAGGACGGACGCATGCCCTTTGACTACTACGTCCGCCGAGCCACCGGCTCGGCCGGTCGGGCTGCCCCCCCGCGGCCGATCCTGCCCGCGGCTCCGTGGTCGGCCACGACACCGTACGTCGAGGCCTACCGGGTGCCGGCGTTGACGGCGCTCACTCGCCTCACCGCGGGCTGTGAACGGGTCTGGCTCATCGCCAGTCACCAGGGCCAGGCCCAGGGCCCGGCCCGCTCGCGGGCCAACCTCGCCGGGTACGAGCGGTTGCAGGCCGAACTGCGCGCGCGCTATGGCAGCTCGAGCGTTGCGCGCTACGGCTATGCGGCGGCGATCGAGGTGGGTCTCTACACGCACTGAACCCCGTGGCGGGTGAGCCGCGCGAGCGTCGCCGCGCTGTGGTGGCGGACCTCGGGACCGGTGAAGCGCAGGACGGTGAGGCCGTGGGCGCGCAGCCGCTCGGCGCGTGACGCGTCGCGACGCAGTTGGGCGGCCGTCCCGTGGTTGCCCGCGCCGTCGAGCTCGACGACGAGCTTCAGCTCCGGCCAGTAGGCGTCCACCAGCACGCCGTGCAGCCAGACGTTGAGCCGGGGCATGCGCAGGTGGTGGGCGTCGAGGAGGATGACGAAGTCGTCCTCCAGCGGTGAGTTGGTGTAGGCGAGCTGGGGGAGGTGGTGCTCGAGGGCGCGGCGCAGCGTCGCGCTGCCCCGGCGTCCGCGTTGGCAGACCGCGCGCAGGGCCGCGAAGGTCTCCGTGGTGAGCTGGCGGCGGAAGTCGAGGTTGGCCAGCGCCTTGCGGACGAGGTTGACGCCGGCGTCGGCCGCGAGCTGGAGCATGAGCTCGGGAAGCGGGGCGACGGGAAATCCGCCGTAGAGGATCCGATGCGGAGGGCGTTTGGGGAGGATTGTCAGCCCGGGCACCGGCCCGCGGCGATGCGGCGTGGCCACCACGATCGTCTTCGGTGGATGGTTGATGAGCCCGAGCAGATGCGCAGCGCTCATGCCGGTGAGGTAGGCACCGGGACCCGCATAGAGGAGGGCGGCCCATCGCCGCGCGGCGAGGTCGGTGCGGACATAGCCGACGGCGTACACGCGGGGAAACACGCGAATGAGCCGTCCCCGCTCGCTCCAGCTTTGGATGCGCCCGGGTAGGAGACCGAGCGCCCTCAGCTGGTCGAGATGGATCTGGCCGGCCTGGTGCTCCGCCTTCGCGCGAACTTCTCCCCAAATCTGCTCCATACGAGTGATAGAGGGGCTGAGTTCGTGAAAACCACCCCCGGCGCGCACCAAAAATGCGCACGGAGCGAGAAACCTAGGGCCGCAGGCCGCCGCCGGCGAAGGTGCCGATGCTCATGGCGACGAGCAGGATCCCGGAGATGCCCAGCAGGACCCGCTGGCGTCGACCGCTGCGCGGAGCGGCGATGGCCACGAGCGCCGGGAAGGCACACAGGAGCATGCGCGGGTTGGGCGGCGTCTTGTCCGAGGTGAGCGTGAGCACGGCCACGCCGAGCGTCCACACCCAGGCGCCGAGGGAGATGCCCCGCCCACCCGGGCCGGCCGCACCCGAGCCGGCCGCACCCGAGCCGGCCGCATCTGGGCCGACCACTGGGGCACTGCCCGCGACTGGGCCCGACCCCTCCGTGACGCCGCCCGAGTCCACCGCGAGCCCCTGTGCGGAGCTCGCTGTGGAGGCGGCCGGCGCCACGGCGACCAGGCCTCTTCGGGAGAGCCACATCTGCCGGATCCCCCACAGCAGCAGCACCGCCCCGAGGAAGCCGGTGGGCAGGTTGAGGTTCACGTGGGACCAGCCCCGCCAGTGGGTGAACTCGCGGAGGAAGGTGCGCGCCTGGATGAACACCGCGAGGATCGAGGACTTCTCGCCCCAGGCGACGCGCTGGGCCGTGTAGTTACCCGTCGGCGTTCCCACCCAGAACCACAGGAACACGGCGAAGGCGCCTGCGCCCACCGGGGAGAGCAACGGCGCCCACAGCGCGCGGCGCGCGACGGGATCGCCGAGCCCGCGCAGCAGGGCCCGACCCGACGCCACGGACCACCCGCCGAGCGATCTCGGGACAAGGCCACGAACTCCGGCCCCGCCACCCCCGTGCGAGAGAACGGGCCCGTGCCCGGCCCGCCACAGCTCGCGCAGCGCGACGGCCGCACACGCGGGGATGATCGCGAAGGCGACCGGCTCGATCGCGGTGGCCAGGCCCGCGAGCACGCCCGCCAGGACCCAGCGCCGATCCTCGAGACAGAGCAGGGCGCCGGCCACCAGGGCGAGGGTGAGGCCCTCGGGGTAGACCATCGAGAAGACGATCGTGCCCGGGAAGAAGCAGAGGAACAGCACCGCGCGTCGGCTCCCCGCCGTCCCGAACCAGCGCTCGGCGAGCACGGCGATCTCAACCACGGCCACGCCGCCGCTCACGAGCGCGATGATCACCCCCCAGGCCTCCACGCCGCGCGGGAAGATCGCGCCGGTGAACCACATGAGCATCGAGTAGAGCGGCTCGAAGCCGAGCGTCGACCACCCTCCCGGCCCGTGCCACCCGTCCCCGTAGTGGGTGGGCAGGTAATGGGGATAGCCGCCGGCCGCGAGACGGACATACCAGACCCCGTCCCAGTTGCGCAGCTCGCGGACCAACGGATACCCCCGCAGGGGGACGTCGATCAGCGCGACGGCGAGGTACACCAGACGCGAGGCGACGTAGACGGTGAGCGGGTAGCGCAGGCGCTCCGCGACCGCGGGGAAGCGTCCCGACCCACGCAGCGCTCCCCGGCTCTGCAGTTCGGGCAGGGCGCTCATCAGCGCAGAAGTCTAGATCCCGGCCGAAAGGCTAAAGTCCGCGCCCGTGTTTAACAAGATCCTGATTGCCAATCGCGGCGAGATCGCCGTCCGGGTCATTCGCGCCTGCGAAGAGCTCGGGATCGCGACCGTCGCCGTGTACTCCGAGCTCGACCGTGACGCCATCCACGTCAAGCGCGCCGACGAGGCCTACCTGCTCGGCCCCGGCCCGGCGAACGAGAGCTACCTGGTGATCGACAAGATCATCGAGGCCGTGGAGAAGTCCGGCGCCGAGGCCGTCCACCCGGGCTACGGCTTCCTCTCTGAGAACGCCGCCTTCGCCAAGGCGCTCGAGGATCGCGGGATCGTGTTCATCGGTCCGCCCGCCTCGGCCATCGACGCGATGGGCTCCAAGACCGCCGCGCGTGACCTGATGCAGAAGGCCGGCGTTCCGATCGTGCCCGGCACCACCGAGCCCGTCAACAGCGTCGAGGACGCCCGCAAGCTCATCGACGAGACGATCGGCTACCCCGTGGCGGTCAAGGCCGCCGGCGGTGGCGGTGGCAAGGGCTTCCGCGTCGCGCTGTCCGAGGACAAGCTCCAGGAGGCCTTCGAGGGCGCCAGCCGTGAGGGCGAGAAGTTCTTCGGCGACCCGACCGTGTACCTGGAGCGCTACCTGCCCAACCCGCGCCACGTCGAGGTGCAGGTGATGGCCGACACGCACGGCAACGTGATCCACCTCGGCGAACGTGACTGCTCGCTCCAGCGCCGCCACCAGAAGCTCATCGAGGAGGCGCCGGCGCCCGCGGTCGACGCCGAACTGCGTGCGAAGATCGGCAAGATCGCCACCGACGCGGCCGCCGCGGTGAACTACACCGGCGCGGGCACGATCGAGGGCCTGCTCCAGGACGGGGAGTACTTCTTCCTTGAGATGAACACGCGCGTCCAGGTCGAGCACTGCGTCACCGAGATGGTGACCGGCATCGACATCGTCAAGACGGGCATCCGCGTCGCCGCCGGGGAGAAGCTCCCCTACACCCAGGACGACATCGTCCTGCGCGGCCACGCGATCGAGTGCCGCATCAACGCCGAGGACGCCTCGGCGAACTTCGCCCCCGCCCCCGGCCACATCGGGGCCTACAAGGAGCCGACCGGCCCCGGCGTTCGCGTCGACTCGGGCATCGGGGCCAACTCCGACGTCTCCCCGATGTACGACCCGATGGTCTCCAAGCTGATCGTCTGGGACGAGGACCGCGAGCAGGCGACCCGGCGCATGATCCGCGCCCTCGGCGAGTACGAGATCGGCGAGCTCAAGACGCTCATCCCCTTTCACAAGGCGATCCTCGCCACCCCGCAGTGGGCCAACGCGGAGACCTGTCATGACCTCATCGAGGACCGCGACTGGCTGAAGTCCACCGGCCCCGCGGTGCAGGAGACGACGATCGCCGAGACCCCGTCGCAGGACGAGGAGGAGAAGGCAGAGCAGGCCTACACCGTCGAGGTGTCGGGCAAGCGCTTTGACGTGCGCGTCATCGGGCCCGCCTTCGGCGGCGTCGTGGTGGCCGCTCCCGCCAACGGCGGGGGACGCAAGGCCAGCGGCGGCGCCCCCAAGCGCACGGCGCGGGCCTCCGGTGGCTCGGGCGGCGGCGGTGGGGACACCCTGGCCAGCCCGCTGCAGGGCACCGTCTTCAAGGTCAACGTCGAGGCCGGCGCGACCGTCGCCGAGGGCGATCTCATCTGCGTCATCGAGGCGATGAAGATGGAGAACGAGATCACCGCCCACAAGGCCGGCGTCGTCAAGGAGCTGCCGATCAGCCCGGGCGCGTCGGTGGCCAGCGGCGACACGCTCGCGGTCATCACGAGCGAGTAGACCTCAGCTGGAGGGGGCGGTCAGGTCACCGCCAGGGGACCCCGCCCGGCCCGGCCCGGCCACGTGGCCGGGTCCGGCACCCCGGGAGACTGCCCTCAGCCGCTCCGGCACCGTGCGTCGGAAGGGCCGGCCTATGGGGCCGGCCACACCGCGCAGTGACTACTCGGCGGATGCCGCCTCGAGGATCAGCTTGGCCGCCTCCTTGAGCGTCCGGACCTCGGCGTCGGGCTTCTTCTGCCCGGCCTCGAGCTCGGCGCCGTGGCGGTTCACCCAGATGACGGGGATCTTCTTCTTCAGGCAGGGCTCGACGTCGTGGTAGTAGGAGGCCGCGACGTGGACCCAGCCCTTCTTGGTTCCCACGCGGCGCTCGCACTCGGTGAAGTGGGCGGGGTCGGGCTTGTAGGAGCGGACCTGCTGGGCGGTGACCACGAGGTCGAAGTCCATCGGCTGGCCAGTGGCCGTCTGCAGGTGACGGCGGGTGAGGCCCAGAAGTTTGTCGTCGATGTTGGAGATGAGGCCGATCGAGTGCTTCTTGGCGATCTTGGTGAGCGTCGCGTTGGTCTCCTTGAAGGCGGGCCAGCGCTGCACCGAGTCGGGGAGGAAGCCCGAACGCGAGGGCTCCAGCGGCCAGCCGAGGTCCTTGGCGATCTGCACGGCGGTCCGGCGCAGCACCTCGGCGTAGAGCTCGTAGGAGCCCGCCTGGATCTGCTGCTGGACCTCGTGGAAGCGCGGCACGAGGTCGGCGGGGTCGATGGTGAACCCGTCCCGCGCCGCCTCCTTGACGAAGGCGTCGGTGGCTCCGGACTCCCAGTCGATCAGCGTGCCGTACACATCGAAGGTGACAAAGGTGATCTGCTTGGGGAGGGCCATGAGCAGGCCATTATGCCCTCTGCGCCGAGAAAGCGCCGGAACGCCTCCACCTTATAGAGTCGCGCGCCATGGACTTGCTCGAGTATCAAGGCAAACAGTTGTTCGCGCGCCACGGCGTGCCGGTGCCGTCGGGCAAGCCTGCCCGCACCGTCGAGGAGGCCGTCGCGGCCGCAGACGAGATCGGCTACCCGGTGGCGGTCAAGGCCCAGGTGCAGATCGGTGGCCGCGGCAAGCTCGGCGGGATCAAGATTGCCCAGCACTCCGAGGAGGCGCGTGAGCATGCCGAGGCGATCCTCGGCATGGACATCCGCGGCCTCACCGTGTTCGAGGTGTGGATCGAGGGCGCGTCGCAGATCGCCTCGGAGTACTACGCCTCGGTCGTCTTCGACCGCTCCAACAAGGCCCCCCTGGTGATGCTCTCGACCAAGGGCGGCATGGACATCGAGGCCGTCGCGGAGGAGGATCCCGACGCCATCGCCCACCTCCACGTGGACCCGCTCGTCGGCTTTCAGGACTACCACGGGCGCAAGCTCGCCTTCGAGGCCGGCGTCGACGCCGACGTGGTCCGGCCTGTGGGGGCGATCCTCAAGCAGCTCTACGACGTCTTCGTGCAGGAGGAGGCGACCCTCGTCGAGGTCAACCCGCTGATCATCACGCCCGAGCGCGGCGTGCGCGCGCTCGACGCGAAGGTCACCCTCGACAACAACTCCTTCTTCCGGCACAAGGAGAACTCCGAGCTGCGTGACCTCTCCGCCGAGGATCCGCAGGAGCGCATGGCCAAGGAGCGCGGGCTCACCTACGTGAAGCTTGACGGCAACATCGGCATCCTCGGCAACGGTGCGGGTCTGGTCATGTCGACCCTCGACGTGGTCCAGCTCGCCGGCGGCCAGGCGGCGAACTTCCTCGACGCCGGCGGCGGCTCCAAGGCCGAGGCGATCACCTCCGCGGTGGAGGTCATCCTCGCCAACGAGAAGGTCACCGCCGTGCTGTTCAACATCTTCGGCGGGATCACCCGCTGTGACGAGGTCGCCCGCGGTCTGATCGCCGCCTTCGACCAGATCAAGCCGACCGTCCCCTTCGTCGTGCGCCTCGACGGCACCAACGACCAGGAGGGCCGCAAGCTGCTGGCCGAGGCGAACCTGCCCAACGTGTACACCGAGTCGACCATGGACGGCGCGGCCGCGAAGGTCGTCGAGCTCGCCGGCCCCGTTCAGGGCTAGGGCGGAGGACTTCACATGAGCATCCTGATTGACGAGAACACCCGCCTGGTCACCGCCGGCATCACCGGCTCCGAGGGCAAGTTCCACACCCTGCGCAACCGTGACTACGGCACCAAGGTCGTCGCCGGGGTCACCCCGGGCAAGGGCGGCCAGAACGTCGACGGCATCCCCGTCTACAACACCTTCCTCGACGCGGTGCAGAAGGAGGGGGCCAACACGGCGATGATCTTCGTGCCGCCGCCCTTTGCCGCCGACTCGATCCTCGAGGCCGAGGATGCCGGGATCGAGCTGATCATCTGCATCACCGAGGGCATCCCTGCCCACGATGAGCTACGCGCCTACTCGGTGATCAAGAAGAACGGGCGCTCACGCCTGATCGGCCCGAACTGCCCGGGCATCCTGTCCCCCGGCAAGGCGAACGTCGGCATCATCCCGGCGCAGTTCTTCAAGCCGG
>DASSZV010000077.1:0-25354 GCA_035702765.1 Solirubrobacteraceae bacterium | reverse complement strand
TCGTCGCCCCGCGGCTCTTGGCCTCGAGCACCCACTGGAACGCCACGGGGTGGGCCTCGGCCATGTTCGAGCCCTCGAGCACGATGAGGTCGGAGTTCTGCAGGTCCCCGGGCAGGGTGGAGGAGGCGCCGCGGCCGAAGGAGGTGCCGAGGCCGACGACGGTCGAGGAGTGACAGACCCGCGCCTGGTTCTCCACCTGCACGATGCCCAGCGCGGTGAGCAGCTTCTTGATGAGGTAGTTCTCCTCGTTGTCGAGCGTGGCCCCGCCCAGGGCGGCGATGCTCATGCAGCGGCGGGTGCGGGCGCCGTCGCGCTCCCACTCCCAGCCCTCGGCGCGGGTCTTCACCACCCTGTCGGCCACCATGTTCATGGCGGTCTCCAGATCCAGGCGCTCCCACTCGGTGCCGTAGGGCTTGCGGTAGAGGACGTGGCGTTCGCGGCTTGAGCCCGTCACGAGCTGCTTGGTCGCCGAGCCCTTGGGGCACAGGCGCCCGCGGGAGTGGGGGGCGTCGGGGTCGCCCTCGATCTGGAAGATCTGCTCGTCCTTGACGAACACGTTCTGGGCACACCCCACCGCGCAGTAGGGACACACGGACTTCACGACCCGGTCGGCGTCCGCGGTGCGCGGGGACAGCGCACGCGACGCGGCCGACTTCACCGCCTCCCCGCGTCCGAGCGGATCCGGGCCGGTGAGCTGGGAGATGACGGGCCAGCGCCTCATCGCGTGAGCTCCCGCGCGGCACGGCGGCGCACCCACGCGTCGACGGTCGCGTTGGACCGCGGATTGTGTCCCCGCGCATTGACCAAGGACTGGGGGCTCGCGAGCTCGGGCGCGTTGTCGACGTGCGGCACCTCGGGCACGCCGCTGCCGTCGGCGGGGACGCCGGTGGCGATCATGAAGGCGAGTCCCGGGGGGATCTGCAGCTGCTGGCCGGCAGCGGTCCAGTCGCTGTCCTTCTGGAGAGCCGCGAGGACGTGCTCGCGGGGGACGGTGAGCTCGGGGCGGTGTGACATCGCTCCGGATGTACCCGAGCCCTCGCGACTCAAACCGGGCCTGTCTGCCCTCAGCCCTGACGGTCCGCGATCGTGAAGTGAAGCGCGACCCGGCCGTCCAGGCGCTCACGTTCGAGGGCGGCGACCTCGTCGGTGAGACCGGAGGCCGCTCCGGCCTCCCGGTCGGCGAGCAGCGGCGCGATGGTGAGATGCAGGTGGCGCGGCTCGGCGTCGATCGAGGCGCCGATCCAGCCGTCCCCGGCCACGTCGACCTCGTGGGCGATTCCGGCGTTCACCCGGGACAGGTACGCGAGGCTGTCGACGGAGAAGTGCGCGGTCGCGGCAAGGTAGGTGAGCAGGCGCAGGAGCACGGGACGCTGCAGGCGCGAGGGCTGGCACCACAGTACGACCTCCCCGGCGAAGTCCAGCGGCGCCTGGAGATCGTCAGCCGCTGTGGCCCCTGGGGTGGCTCCCCCCAGCGGGTCGCCCGCACCGTCGGCGCACGCGGCGACCACGCGGTCCAGCGGCCAGGCGAAGCGCATGCGCACGTCCGCCCCGCCCCCGGCCGCGCGGCGAAACTCCGTTGCGTCGGACAGGGCGTTGATGAGCGCGAGGCCGAGCCCCATGCGTCCGCGGCGGTTGGACACGTGGGTGATGCCGCTGCCGTGGTCGATGACCGCGACCTCCAGACCGTCGGGGCGCAGGTCGGCCTCGACGAGCATCGGCCCGAACTCGTCCTCGGGGTAGGCGTGCAGGCAGACGTTGTTACACGCCTCGCTCACCGCGGTCTTGAGATCGATGGTGCGCTCGCGACTGAGCCCGGCGGCCCCGGCCAGGCCGCTCAGGGCGGCCCGCACGACAGCCACATTCTCGGGGCGGCTCGCAAGCCGTAGTCTGAGCCGCACAGGTTGGTCGAACACGTCGCCATCACCTTCTCGGCTCGCGGGCGGAGCGGCACAGGATCGTGCCCGCTCCTCGGGGCGGCCGAAGATCCGCTTTCCAATCAGGGGTGTACTACCCAATGGCGAGGTCGGCCACGCGACGATCCCCGCGATGGTCAGCCATCGGCGTCGACGATCGCCGACAGGCGGTCCAGGGCGGCATGGAGGATGCGCGACACCTGCATCTGGGAGACCCCGATCTCCTGGGCGATCTGAGTCTGGGTGCGGTCGCCCACGAAGCGCATGGCGAGCACGCGACGCTCCCGCTCGGTGAGCCGGCGGGCGGCCTGGGCGATGCAGATGTCCTCCTCGACCCGCTCGTATCTGGGGTCGATCGAGCCGATCGAGTCGCCGAGGGTGAAGCTCTCGCCCTCCCCGTCGTCATAGGGCGTCTCCAGTGACATGGAGTGGTGGGCCGCCGCCGCCTCCGTGGCGTCGCAGACCTGCTCGAGGCTCAGCTCGAGGTACTCGGCGAGGGCCTGGAAGGTCGGCGTCCGGCCGGTGTCGGCGGTCAGCGTGCGGCGAGCCTGCTCGACCTTGAGGGCGAGGTCCTGGGTCCCGCGCGGGATGTGCACCGCCCAGCCGCAGTCACGGAAATAGCGTTTGAGCTCGCCGAGGATCGTCGGCACGGCGAAGGCCTGGAAGCTCGTCCCCCGGGTGGGGTCGTGACGGTCGATGGCCTTGAGGAGGCCGACGCTGGCCACCTGGCGCAGGTCATCGATGGGCTCGAACGCGCCCCGGTAGCGCCGGGCCAGCCGGGTGGCCAGGGGCAGGTAGTGATGGACGAGCCGCTCGCGGGCCCGATCATCCCGATCATCGTGCCAACGCGCAAACAGCGCGTCGACCTCCGCCGGGGTGAGGTTCTGGTTCAGGCGTGGTCCCACCGGGCCCGTCACCGGACGTGTCGTGGTCATGGAACTGAGGTACCGACCCGTCTGGAAGTCGAAACCGGCGTGCTCCCGGGTCGGTTCGCTTCCAACCCAACCGCCCCGGGCGGGTCAGGACCCAGACGTGGCGCCCGACAGCGGGTGCGCAACCCGGGTCCGTCGCGCCGCTCGGTTCGTGGACGAACCGCCTGGCCGGCCCGAGGGTAGATCATGCGCGGGGCCGGGTAAGGCTCGGGGCGTCCTGATGGAGAACCTGATGACGCTCCTCCCGCCGGTCTTCGGCATCGTCGACACCCGGCGTGAGTACAACCGCGTGTTCGCCATCTACGTGCCCGTCGGCGTCGGCGTCTTCGTCTTCTTCACCCTGCTCATCGTCGGCGCGACCCTCTTCTACCGCCGTCGCCGCGGCGAGCAACCGCCCGGCGTCGAGCGGCCCGACGCCAAGCACGAGGCGAACCGGCTGGAGATCTCCTATGCGGTCCTGCTCACGTGCGTGGCGGGCTTCCTGCTGTACATCACCTTCTCGGCCGAGCACAAGGTCGACACCGCGCTGGCGACCGAACGTGCCGCGTACACCGTCGACGTCACCGCGAGTCGCTGGCTGTGGCACTTCTCTTACCCCGGCCACGGCATCCGGCTTGCCTCCGGGGAGGGGGCGGGGCAGGTCTTCGTGGTGCCCGCGAACACACCGGTGCGGATCAACCTCACCTCATCCGACGTCATCCACTCCCTGTGGATCCCCCAGCTCGCCTTCAAGCGGGACGCGATCCCCGGCTCGACCGAGCGGCTGACGCTCGACTTCGACCGAACCGGGTCCTTCAAGGGGGCGTGCGCGGAGTACTGCGGGACGTATCACGCGGAGATGGTCTTCCGGGTCCGGGTCGTGTCCGACAACCAGTTCAATCACTGGCTGGCCAGCGGCGGAAGGACGTTCACGTGAGGTTCATCTCGACCGACCACAAGCGCATCGGCATCAACCTCGTCATCGCCTCGCTCGGTTGGTTCCTGGTCGGTGGGGTCTTCGCGCTGCTCATGCGCGCTCAGCTGTCGGGGCCAAGCAACCACGTGCTCTCCAACGCCTCCTACGACGAGGTTTTCACGATGCACGGCTCGACGATGATCTACCTGTTCGTCACGCCGATGGCGCTCGCGATGGGCACGTACCTGATCCCGCTGCAGATCGGCGCCCGCGGACTCGCCGCCCCACGGCTGGCGCTCGCCGGCTTCTGGGTGTGGATGTTCGGCGGGCTGATCATGCAGTCGGGATGGTTCGTCTACTCGGGCCCCGGCCAGGCCGGATGGACGGCGTTCGCGCCGCTCTCCAACTCCACCTATACGCCGGGGTACGGTCAGGATCTCTGGACCCTCGGCGTGCTCCTTGCCGTCCTCGGCATGATCTTCATCGCGGTCAGCCTCGCGCTCACGATCATGCGCAGGCGCGCCCCCGGGATGACGATGATGCGCATGCCGATCTTCACCTGGACGGCGCTCGTGGCGGTGCTGCTGGTGATCGGCGCCTTCCCCATGCTCGTCATCGCGATGTCGCTGCTGTTCGCCGACCGACTTGGCGCCCACATCTTCACCGGCTTCGCCGGCTCGATCACGTACCAGGATCTGTTCTGGTTCTTCGGCCACCCGGTGGTCTACGTGATGTTCTTCCCCTACCTCGGGGCGGCCGCCGAGGCGGTCGCCGTCAACGCGCAGAAGCGGTGGTTCGGGTACACCGCCTTTGTCGCATCGATGCTCGCTTTCTCCGTCCTGTCGATGAGTGTCTGGGGCCATCACATGTTCGTCACCGACGGACTCACCAACGAGTACTTCGCCTTCACCTCGACACTGCTGCTCGTCCCAGCCGGAATCGAGTACTTCGATCTCGTGGGAACCCTCATCCGCGGGCGCATCATTCCGCGGACGGCGTTCCTCTTCGGCCTGGGCTTCTTCATCCAGTTCCTGATTGGCGGGCTGACCGGGATCTTCACCGCCTCACCGGTGCTCGACTACAACGTGTACGGGTCGTACTTCATCGTCGCGCACTTCCACTACACGCTCTTCGCCGGCAGCGTGTTCGGCTTCTTCGCGGGGGTGTACCACTGGTTCCCCAAGCTCACCGGCGCGAAGCTCCGCGAGGGACTGGGCAAGGTCCATCTCGTCGTCATCGCGGTCGGGACGAACCTCACGTTCATGCCGATGTTCTTCCTCGGCGCCGACGGCATGCCCCGGAGGGTCGCCAACTATCCGGCCAACCCGGAGTGGGGCACCCTCAATGCGCTGTCAACCGCCGGCTCGGGAATCGTCGCCATCGCGATGCTCATCTTCATGGCAAACGTCGTCATCTCCCTCCGCCACCGAATCCCCGCCGGAGATGACCCCTGGCTTGGGCACACCCTCGAATGGGCGACGAGCTCGCCGCCGCCGCCGCTCAACTTCGTCGCTCCGCTCCCGCCGATCCGCAGCTACGCTCCGCTGCTCGATCTCCGTGAGGCGGTGGCCGCGCAAGCCGAACGGGCGGCCGTCGGACTGGCGTCAGGGACCGGCGCCGCCGTACCCGCCCAGGGTCCGATCAGCGACACGCCGCCGGTGGAGAAGACATGAGAGGGGGGGTCCGTCCGATCCTCATCTGGCTCGCGATTCTCTTCAGCTCCGCGACCCTCAACGCGATCTGGACCGGGGATCTCGTTCAGATCGGAATGTTCGTCATCGCACTGGGAACCGTCGGCTCGCTCGTCATCGGGGTCATCGTCGCCAACCCAGATGCACTCAGACGGGGTGAACCCGGACCGCGTGGACCCGAGGTCGTCGTGCGCCGCAGCTTCGCCGCGTTCTTCCTCGCCCTTGGCTTTGCCGTGTTCGTGTTTGGCTGGACCTTCGGCAGGTTTCCGCTCCTCGTCGGAGGGGGGATGATGATCGCCGGAATCGGCCGCCTCGTCGGGGAGTGGCGGGCTCAGCGCCAGGCGGTGCGAGCGCGATGAGGCTTAGCTGGATCTTCGCCGATCCGAGCTTCTCCCCCGTGGTGAGCGGCGGCTGCGTCACGCTCGCGGCGATCTATTTGATCGCCGGCCGCTGCAACGGAGGATGGTCCCGGGCTCGCAGTGTCGCCTACGTCGTGGGACTCGGCGTCATCGCCTTCGCGCTCCAGTCCGGGGTGGCGAGCTTCGACGACCGGTTGCTCTCGATGCACATGATCGAGCACATCCTGCTGCTCGACCTCGCCCCACCGCTGCTGCTGCTCGGTGAACCCGCGCGCCTTGCGCTTCTGTCCCTGCCCCGGCGCCCGCGGCGTGCCGTCGGCCGCACGCTCACGGCCCTCGGCCGGCGCTCCGGTGCGGTCGGCTGCCTGCTCCTGTCCGCCGCGATGATCCTGCTCCTGCACGTTCCGGTCGTCTTCGACACCGCCCTGGCGCACCCGCTCCTGCACGCGCTGGATCACCTCCTCTTCGTCGTCGCCGGCGTCATCATGTGGTGGCCGATCCTCGGCCGTCCGAACCCGCGACGGATCGGGCCGGGGGTCCACGTCATCTACCTCACGACGGCGATGCTGCCGATGGCGATCATCGGCGCCTACCTCAACCGCGCGACGTCGCTGTTCTACCCCGTCTACGGTGCCCCGGCGCGGGCCCTCGGGGTCTCGGCGCTCACCGACCAGCAGAACGCGGGGGCGATCATGCTCGTCGCAGGTACCGCCGTCATGGGCCTCATCGGTCTGTTCGCCGTCATGGCGGCGCTCCTGGGAGCCGAGCGGCGCCAACAGGCCCGCGAGCTCTACGAGGTCCTCGGATGAGTCCGCGCGCCCACCGTCGCTTCATGATCGTCGGCCTCGTCGCCGTCACCGCCCTCGCGGTGGCCATCGCCTCGGGGATCGCCTTCGCCCCGAGCGCTCGGGCACATGCCTTCACGACGCCGACGACGGCCATCACCCCCGGGACGACGACGCACTTCACGACGCCCGCCCATCCGGGACCCCCACCGGGAGCGAGCCGGGCGACGGTGCTGGCCGACGGACAGTCGCTGTTCAACGAGCACTGCGCCTCCTGCCACGGATATGACCTTCGGGGCCGGACCAACATCGCCCCGTCACTGCGCGGGGTCGGTGCCGGGCCGGTGAACTTCTACATCGCGACGGGCCGGATGCCGCTCAACAACACCGGCGAGGAACCGCTGCGGGAGCCGTCGATCTTCACCCTCAGTCAGCAGCGCGCGATCGAAGCCTACGTCCGTGAGGTCGGCGGCGGACCCGCCGCCCCCTATGCGGACCCCGCCAAGGGCAGTCTCTCGCTCGGGTTCCGGCTCTTTGACGAGAACTGCGCGGGCTGTCATTCGATCGTCGCCCGCGGCGGCATCGCGATCGACGCGCTCGTGCCAAACCTCTCCCAGGCCACTGCGGATCAGATCGCCGAGGCGGTCCGCATGGGGCCCTACGTGATGCCGAAGTTCACCACCTTCCAGCTTGACCAGTACGACCTCAACTCACTCGCGCGCTACGTGATCTGGACCCGTACACCCGACAACGCCGGCGGCTGGGGCATCTACAACATCGGTCCGGTCCCCGAGGGCATCGTCGCCTGGTTCGTGGGGCTCTTCGCGCTCATCATCGTCGCCCGCCTGATCGGAGAGAGGACTCCCGCATGATCGACCGCATCGTCGCCGGCGTCGCCGGCCGCTTCATCGCCCTGCTCGTCACGTTGCGGATGATTCGCCGCCCCGGGCGCGCCGCCGATGAACCGGCGGTCACCGACGCCGCGGCCATCGCCGGCGGCGACGCGTCGTACGACGACGACGATCCCAGCCGCCGCGACGTCCCCCACAACCCGCGCGCTGAGCGGATCGTTGCCGCGCTGCTGCTCGGCGCGGCACTCTGCGGGTTCGGTTTCACGGCCGTGTACGTCGTCGACGAATTGAACGACCAGCTCCTCGGCATCGCACTCGGCGGGATGTTCCTGCTGCTGGGGGCGGCCTCGATCGTCGCGGGCAAGGCCGTCGTCGTCCAGGAGACCGCGGTCGAGGATCGTGGGCTTCCGCTGCTCGAGCCGGGGGCGCCGGAGGAGATCACCGAGATGATCGCGTCCGGAGGAGAGGGGATCTCCCGGCGCGGCATGCTCACCGGGGCCGCCGGCGTCGCCGGTGCCGCTGCCGTGACTGCGGGGGCGACACCCATCGCCTCACTCGGCCCGAAGCTCACCTACATCCATAAGACCCCGTGGGCTCGCGGGGTGCGCTTTGTCGACGAGTCGAGCCGGCCCTACCGGGCCAGTGACATCCAGATCGGGTCGATGTACACGGCGCTGCCCGAGGACCGCGACTGGGAGACGCTCGGGTCGGGGCTGATGGTCGTGCGCCTCCCGGAGCACCTCATCGACCTTCCCGCCGCACGCAAGAACTGGGCTCCCCAGGGCATCCTGGCCTACTCCAAGACCTGTCCCCACGCCGCCTGCGCGATCTCGCTGTACCGCTACCCGCTGTATCCGCCCGGCGGCGACACCCTGCCGGCGTTCACCTGTCCCTGTCACTACTCGACGTTCCTGCCCGGGCAGGGCGGCAAGCTGATCTTCGGACCGGCCGGCCGGCCGTTGCCCCAGCTTCCGGTGATGATCGACGCCGAGGGTTACCTGCGCGCCGCCGGGGGCTTCGACGAGGACGTCGGTCCGTCGTGGTTCGACGTCCGGCGGGTGTCGTCATGAGCGCCGCGACACGCATCGTGCGTCGGCGAATGACCCGTGTCGCGCGCTGGAACGAGGAGCGGGTCGGGGCCTATAAGGGCATCCGCGGGGCACTGCGCTACGTCTTTCCCGATCACTGGTCGTTCCTGCTCGGCGAGATCGCCCTGTACTCATTCATCGTCCTGATCCTCACCGGGATCTTCCTCGCCTTGTTCTACGTGCCCGGGGACCACGAGTCGATCTATACCGGCTCCTACGTGCCCCTCCAGGGCCAGGAGGTGACCCAGGCCTACCGTTCGGTCGTCGAGATCAGCCTCAGCGTCCCGGCGGGGCTGCTCATGCGCCAGACCCATCACTGGGCCGCCGACGTGTTCCTCGCCTCGATCGTCGTGCACATGATGCGCGTGTTCTTCACCGGCGCCTATCGCAAGCCGCGGGACCTCAACTGGTTTGTCGGCCTCACGATGCTGGGTCTCGGGATCCTCGAGGGATTCCTCGGCTATTCACTCGTCGACGATCTCCTCTCCGGCATGGGCCTCGCGATCGCCTACGCCGTCGCGCTCTCGGTGCCCTTCATCGGCGGGCAGTTCGCCTACCTGTTCTGGGATGGTCAGTTCCCCGGATCGACCCGCTTCTTCCCGCGCCTGGAGATCCTGCACGTCTTCATCATCCCCGCCGTGCTCGCGGTGCTCATCACCGTCCACCTCGCGATGATCATTCGTGTCCACCACACCGACTTCCCCGGCAAGGGCAAGAAGGAGAACAACGTCGTCGGGACGCCGATGTGGCCCGCCTACGCGTTCCGTTCCCTCGGTCTGCTCCTGATGGTCTTCGCCGCCCTGTTCCTGCTCGGGGGGCTCGTGCAGATCAACCCGATCTGGCAGTGGGGTCCCTTCCACCCGTACCTGTCCGAGAACGGCGCCCAGCCGGACTGGTACATCGGCTGGCTGATCGGAGCGCTTCGGCTGATGCCGAACCTCGAACCGGTCATCGGCGGGCACACGATCGTGCCGAACCCGTTCTGGGGTGGA
The DNA here is from genome assembly GCA_035702765.1 of Solirubrobacteraceae bacterium. Taxonomy (GTDB): domain Bacteria; phylum Actinomycetota; class Thermoleophilia; order Solirubrobacterales; family Solirubrobacteraceae; genus Palsa-465. The sequence continues at coordinate 15,848 of DASSZV010000077.1, read as the reverse complement.
GCGCTCTTCCCGCTGATCGTCTTCGGGGTCGCCTACATGTGGCCCTGGCTGGAACGCAAGATCACCAAGGACTACCGGCCTCATCATCTGCTCGAACGGCCCCGGGACCGGCCCGGGCGGACGGCGGCCGGGGTCGGCTTCCTCGCCTGGGTGGCGATCATCTTCTTCATCGGGTCGGACGATCGCATCTTCTTCCGGCTCGACGTGTCGTACACGGCGCAGATCCACGTGTGGCGCTACCTCGTCTGGTTCGTACCCCTGGCGATCGCGCTGGTCACGCTGGCGCTGTGCAAGTGGCTGCAGCGGACCGAGGCCCATCCGATGCGCGGATGGGATGGTGAGATCGTGATCGCTCCCGTGTCGAACGGGACGGTCGACGCCGCCGACGGTGCGCAGGACCCGGATGGAATGCGCGTCCCGACCGGCGGCGGCGGCGCCTAGGCCCGGCCGTCAGTGACCGGGCGCAGAGAGCCCGGTGGTCGGGCCGCGGCCGAGCCGTGAGAACCGTCAGAGGTCGTCGACAACGCGCCGGTACACGACCTGCAGCAGCTCGGTGCCGAAGAAGCTCGCCAGGATCGACGCCCCCCACCGTGTGGCCCGCGGCCAGCGAAGCAGCCCGGCGAAGAGTGCGGTCGTCGTCCACATGCCGAGGCAGAAGGGGCAGACGAGCAGGTCGCCGAGGGCGTGGCGCAGCCCTCGGGTCCCGGGCCGGGGTCGCTCAGAGACCTCGCCGGGGCCGGCATCGGCCTGCAGCTCGGTGAAGGGGGCGCGCACCGGGCGAAGAACGCGGTCATGGCTGATGACCCGGGCGAGCTTGTGCGCAGCGACGGTGAGCAGGGCGAAATCGGCGGGGGCGACGCGCTCAGGCAGGTCACGCCCCGAAGCGGCGAAGCGCCAGGCAAAGGTACCGGCGGCGGAGGCGAAGATGGACAGCAGGACGACGTACCCACCGAGCGGCGGCTCCGGTGGAGCCGAGTCCTCCACGGACGAGATGAACGGGCGCGGGATCTCGACGGGGGCGGGCATCTTTCTCAGTCTCTACCCGGCGCCCGCCGCAGACAACCGCCTGTCTGGGCCGATTGCCGGCAGGGTTCACGGGTGCTCGCTGCGGGTAGCCGAGCGAGCATGAGCGACCACACCGAACCGGGCACCGACCCGACCCATACCCGCGCAGTCGACCGCGTCGAGAACGCTCCCCCCACCGGTCAACCACCGCTGCACGGCGACGATCTCCCCGACGGCGTCGCCCCCGAGGACCTCGAGGGTGAGGTGGGCGCCGAAGGCGGCTCACAGAGCCCCAACCACCACGCTCCGACGCCCTTCCATCCGGCCAAGGACGGCACGGCCCTGGGCGACACCGACCAGCACTCGAACGCCTGACCCATCCAACCATGAGGGCGCGGCACTGTGGGTGCCGCGCCCGTCTCGGCCGCGCGGCGCGGGGGCTACTGGGCCGCGCGTCGGGCGTCGACGAGTTCCTGGGGCGTGGCGGGGACCCGTCCGGGCCCCGTCTCAGCCGCACCGCCGTCACGGGTGACGACCTCGCTGGCCCCCGCGTCGACCCGTGTGGCCTCCTTCAGTCCGGCCGCGCGTGCGGCGCTGAAGAAGAACAGAGCGGTGACCGCGGCGAACACCGCGACGACGGCGAGCACGATCGTGAAGGCACCGGCGGTGACGACGGTCGCCAGGGCCGCGAGTACGGCGATGATGATGAGAAAGAGTCCAAGCCACATACTGGATGGCCTACCCGGACGGCCCGGGGGTCTAACCCTGCCTGGTCGCCCGTGTCGGGTGACCGCGGTGCTTTGCCGGGTCAGCGCTCTGGGGTGCCGCCCAGATCGGGCTTGGCTTCTGAGTCAGGCTCCCCGTCGATCTCGAACGCCCGGGGGTCCTCGGCCTCGCCGAAGGCGTCCTGGATGACCCGCCGGGCGGCGTGCTCGTCACCGTGGCTGGCGTGCTCGATCAGGTCCTGCTCCGCGAGCTCGAAGCCCTCGGATTCACCCTCACCGGCCTCGATCAACGGGGCATAGGCGGGGTCGTGCGCGCGATCTTCGTCAAAGCTCATGTGCGTTGCTGTACCCCGGCCCGGGTCCGGGAAACCGGAGCGTCACCGAGCAGCTCGAGCACCCCCAGCTCGGCCCGGCGCCTGACCCGCTCGGAGATGCGGCTGGTCGGGCTGGACCGCCGGATCACCGGGAGGCGGGCCACCTGACCGGATTCATACAGGTCGAAGACGCGCGGGTCGATGTAGGAGCGCCGGGCGACGGCCGGGGTGTTGCCCAGCGCCTCGGAGACCTCCTTGGTCACCGCGTTGACGATGCGCCGGGTGCTGGGCGGGCGGTGGCGGCCCGGGGCGGAGGCCGCCGCGGCGTGGGCCGCGAGCGAGGTCGCGGCGAGCACGGTCGCGTTCCAGGTACGGAAGTCCTTGGCGCTGAAGCCGTCGTGGCCCAGCCCGGCCTTGATGTAGTCGTTGATGTCGTCGGCGTGCAGATGGCACCAGCGTCGACCCGAGCGGTAGGCCAGCAACTCCGCGGGTCCTGAGCGTCGGCGGCGCAGCGCGGTGACCACGGCGAGTGAGTCGGGCTCGTCGATCTCGATGATTCGCCGGACGCCGGACTTGGCGGGATAGTCGAAGCGCACGGCCGCGCCGGCGACGCGGACGTGCTCGCGCCGCACGGTGGCCAGCCCCAGGCCGGTGTCCTCATCGCCGTTCTCGTGGGAACCGATGCGAAACAGTCCGACGTCGAGCAGCCGGACCGCTGCGCCGAGTACACGCTCGCGCGAGAGCTCCTGCGCGGAGGCGAGGTCGTGGCTCACCTGGCGGCGCAGCCGGGGCAGCCGCCGCCCGAAGTCGAGCATCCGGTCGAACTTCTCCCGGTCACGGAGCTCACGCCAGCGGTCGTGGTAGCGGTACTGGCGCCGTCCGGCGACGTCGATCCCGGTGGCCTGGAGATGGCCACGCGGGTCGGCACAGATCCACACGTCCCGCCACGCCGGGGGGAGCACCAGTTCGCGGATGCGCGCGAGCGTGTCCGCGTCGGTGATGCGGTTCCCGTCCGTGTCGACATAGACGAACCCGCGTCCGGCCCGGCGGCGGGTGAAGCCGGGCACGGCCTGGTCGGAGCGGCGCAGACGCACGGGCGGACTCACCCGCGCTGTCCTACCCGCTCAGCGCGCCGGCTGCACGCGCTGTCTCGCCGCCAGCGTCGTCTCCCACCAGGCGATGGTGTCCGCGACGGTCTGGCGCAGGGGAATCTGCGGGGTCCAGCCGGTGGCGGCCTGCAGGGCCGCGGCGCTGCCGCGGTGGTCCAAGACCTCGTGGGCGCGGACGCGGTCAGGGTCGACCTCATGGTCGACCCGGATCGGGGCGATGAGCTCGGCGACGAGACCGACGAGCTCGCGGGCGGAGGTCGACACGCCGGAGCAGACGTTGTAGACGCCGGCCGGAGCCGGCCCGGTGATCAGCGCGCGGTAGGCCCGGCAGACGTCGCGCACGTCGGTGTAGTCCCGGCGCGTGTCCGGTGTGCCGGTGACGATGGTCAGCTCGCTCGCCCCCGCCAGCCGCGCCCGCGCGGCCTGCTGGGCGAGGGAGGAGACGATGAAGATCGGCAGCTGCCCGGGGCCGACGTGGTTGAAGGGACGGGCGCGCAGGACGGCGAGGCCGTGGGCCTCGGCGTAGACCCCGGCGAGCATGTCCCCTGCCGCCTTGGACACGGCATAGGGGTTCACCGGGGCCAGTGGGGCGGCCTCGGTGACCGGCAGCCCGGCCACCCGGCCGTACACCTCACACGAGGAGGCCCACAGCAGCCGGGTCGACGGGGCGGCCTCGCGCACCGCCTCCAGCAGCGCGACCGCGCCGCCCACGTTCGCGTCCAGCGTGCTGGCCGGATCCTCCCAGGAACGGCCGACGTGGCTGAGCGCGGCGAGGTGGTAGATCGCCTCGGGACGAAGCTCAGCGAGTGTGCGCGCGAGCGCCTCATGGTTGCGCAGATCCAGGGCGATCCCGCGACCGACGCCGGCGGGCCGGCCGCCCGAGCGGGACAGCCCGATGACCTCGTCACCGGCCTCGTGGCAGTGGCGGGCCAGCCAGCCGCCGACGAAGCCCGAGGCCCCGGTGATGAGGACCCTCATCGACCGGGAGACGAGCCGGGCGGAGGGTCCGTGGGGACGAGCGGAGCGCTCGCGTTGGCGATGTTGCCGTGCCCGTTCTGGGAGATGACCGTCTCGACGACGGTCGGGCCATCCGCGGCCACGGTCGGCCGCAGGCGCCGCTCGAGTTCACCGAGCACAAGCCCGAAGACGAGGTGACGCCAGGTGGCCTGCGCAAGCGCGCGGCGGTTGCCGGCCAGGGCGGGGATCTTCTCCCGCGCGGGATGGAAGCGATCCAGCCCCGAGACGAGCGGCCACAGGGCGGTGTTCTCCGCCACCGCGGCCAGCGGGCCCTTCAGCCAGGCTGGCCCGGGCAGCGACGGGGCCACCAGCGCGTAGGTGGCGCCGAACAGTCCGCCGTTGAGCAGGTGCAGGGCGAGTCCCGGGGCGAGCCAGTTCTCGTCGCGGCTCACGGCCCGGCCGAGCATCTCGACGTCGTCGTAGGCGAAGGCGAAGACGCGCTGGTCCAGGGGCTGCTGGGCGGCCCAGACCGCGGCTGCGACGACGCCGCAGACCGCACCGCGAAGAATCCGCATCTCGCTCAAGTCGCACACTGTAACGGGGCCCGAGCTGGTGGGTAAGGATCTCTGGATGGACGAACCTGACGCGCACGCGCCCGACCACGCCGCCCTGCACGCCCGGGCCCGTGAGAGGGGCGTCAACCTCTTCGTGTACCGGATCGTGCGCCTCGTCCTGGTGCCCTTCTTCAAGCTGTACTTCCGCCTGGACCGGCTCGGGCGTGAGCACATTCCGGCCGAGGGCGGCGCGATCATCGCCGCGAACCACCGCTCCTTCCTCGACCCGTTCATCATCGGCGCCTGCGCCAGCCGGCCGCTCTACTTCGTCGCCAAGAAGGAGCTCTTCGCCCGGCCCTGGCAGGCGTGGATCCTCAACTCCCTTGGCGCCTTCCCCGTCGACCGCGGCAACGCCGACGAGCAGACGATCGCCACGGCCCGGGCGATCCTCGCCCGGGGCGACGTGGTGCTCATCTTCCCCGAGGGCACGCGCATCCGGCCCGGGACCCTGGGCCGACCCAAGCGCGGGGTCGGTCGCCTGGCCCTCGAGGCCGGGGTGCCCGTCATCCCCGTGGCCGTCACCGGCACCGAGGCGGTCCGCCGAGGCTGGCGCATCCGACCCCACAAGGTCCGCGTGCGGGCCGGCCGCCCGCTGCATTTCCCTCAGGTCGACCACGCCTCGCCGCAGCTCGCCGCCGCGGTGACCAACCGCATCTGGCCGTGTGTCGCCCTGCAGTGGGAGTGGCTGGGGGGGATGGCGCCGATCCGGCGGGCCTGCGTCATCGGCGCCGGACGCTGGGGGACCTTCCTGGCGGTGTCCCTCGCTCGCGCGGGCTACGACGTCGACCTGGGCTGCTCCTCGGATGAGCGCGCCCGGACCATCTCCGAGACGCGCCAGAGCCCGCGCTTCCCCGGCCTGGAGCTGCCGGCGAAGGTCAACGTCGTCGCCGCCGACCGCCTCGACCTCTACGGGCACGACCTCGTCTGCCTCGCCGTTCCCGCGTCCGCGCTGCCCACCGTGCTGGATGCTCACGACGGCCAGCTGGCGACCTCCACCGGGGTGCTCGTGCTCTCCCGCGGACGGGTCGGCCCTCACGGCCACGGTGCCGCCGCCTACGTCGGGGAGCGCTGCCGGGCCCGCGCGCTCGCCGTCGCCGCCCTGGAGGCCGTTGAGGGGGACGAGCGCGTCCATGCTGAGGTCGCCTCCACCGACCGCGGCTTCACCCGCCAGATCGCCGACGTGCTCAGGGACCTGGGCATGGACGTGACCACCCAGGCCGACGTCACGGGGCTCGAGCGCCGGCTGAGCGGGGACGCCGTGCCGGCCTCGGTGGCCTAGCCCCGTCCGACGGTCCCTATCCTCTGCCATGACGTGGCGACAGAGACATCTCCGAGCAAGGCCGAGCTCGACGCGGCCTTCAGCGACCTCTACCGCGCGCACGTGCGCGACGTCTACTCCTACAGCTACTACCGGGTCGGCAACCACCACGACGCCGAGGACCTCACCGAGCAGACCTTCCTGCAGGCCTACCGCCATCTCGAGCGGGCTCTCCGGGAGTCCGAGGGCCGTCCGCTGCGCCCCTGGCTCATCCGCATCGCCCACAACCTGGCGGCGAACTTCTACCGCGACCGTTTCCGCAAGCCGGAGGCGGCGATCGAGGATGCGGGGATGATCGCGGCAACCCACACCACCGAGTCGCTCGTGGAGGGACGCGAGCAGCTCAAGCTCATCCTCGACGGCGTCCAGCAGCTGCCCGACGACCGTCGCGAGGCGCTCATCATGCGCTTCGCCCTGGGCATGGACAACCGTGAGATCGCTCGGGCCCTGGGCCGCAGCGACGGGGCGACCAAGGTGCTGCTGCACCGGGCCATCCGTCAGCTCGAGGGGATCGTCGCGGAGAAGGAGCCGGCGTGAACGTCGAGGCCCTGCTGCGCGAGGCGCTTGCCCCCGTCGAACCCCCCTCCTCGGACGCGCTGCTCGACGAGCTCCAGGTGCGCCTGCGCTCCTGGACCGACGCCGCCCAGGACGAGCTCGAGAGCTGGGAACTGTCGGCCATGCGCAACCCGCGCAACTGGGGCCGACCGGCGGCCGCGCTCGCGGTGACCGCGAGCGCCGGCACCGCGCTGGTGCTCCTGCGCCTGCGCCAGGGCCACGGCACCCGGGTCACCGAATCCGCGAACCTGCGTGAGCTCGCCGAGCGCACGCTGGCCGACGCGGTGGAGGAGACCAAGCGGGTTCTCTCCTGACCGCGGACGGACATGACGTACTGCTACAGGCACCCCAGCCGGGAGACCGGCGTCTCCTGCTCCAACTGCGGGCGGCCGATCTGCCCCGAGTGCATGACGCCCACGTCCGTGGGGATGCGCTGTCCCGAGTGTGCGCGTGAGCGCACCCAGGTGCGACGGTTGGCGACCCCGGGGCTCGGCATTGCCACCGCGGGCTGGAGCGCGACCAACGTGCTCATCGCCATCAACGTCGTGGTGTTCCTCGCTGAGCTGGCCACCGGCGTCACCCTGGGCGGCAGCGACTCGGGCTGGGTCTTCGAGCACGGAGCGCTGTTCGGGCCGCTCATCAACGGCTTCGGGGTCCACCAATACTGGCGGCTGCTCAGCTCCGGCTTTCTCCACGCCGGGCTCATCCACATCGCTCTGAACATGCTCTCGCTGTGGTTCGTCGGCCGCGTGCTCGAGCCCGGGATCGGCCGGGCGAACTTCCTCGCCGTCTACTTCGCCTCGCTGCTGGCCGGCTCGTTCGGCGCGCTGCTGTTCACCCCCCGCGCTCCGACCATTGGGGCCTCCACGGCGATCTTCGGGATCTTCGGTGCGCTGATCGTCGTCGCCTACCGCCGCGGCATCCCCCTGTGGCAGAGCGGCCTCGGTCCGATGCTCGCGCTCAACCTGATCTTCACCCTCACCATCGCCGACATCTCCGTCGGCGGGCACCTCGGCGGGCTCGCCGCGGGGGTGCTGTGCGGCTTCGCCGTGACCGACGTCGCCGAGCGCCGGCACCGCCCTCAGCTTGCCTTTGCGCTCGTCGCCCTCGTGGCGGCGCTCTCGGTCGTGGGAGCGATCCTCGTGGCCGGCGGCACCGGCCTCGCGCCCAACGGCGTCCATCTCTGAGCGCGCCCCCGGCCCTGCGGACTCAGGGCCCCGTGAGCACCCGGTCATAGAGGCTCTGGACCGCGGCGAGCATCGGCTCGGGAGCGAAGCGCCGGCGCACGTCCTGAGAGGCCGTGGCACCGAGCGTCGCCCGCAGGCGCGGGGTGTCGATGAGTTCGGCACAGGCCGTGGCGAGGGCGTCGACGTCCCCGGGGGGGACGAGCAGGCCGCTGCGCCGGTCCGAGATGATCTCGGGCAGGCCTCCGTGGGCGGCGGCGACGACGGCCGCGCCCGCCGCAGCCGCCTCGATCGCCGCACCCGGCAGCGGATCCGGCGCGGTCGAGGGCACGGCGATGACGTCCGCGGCCCCGAAGACGTCGGCCACCGGGTTGACGAAGCCGGGCAGCACGAGCCGGTCGCTCACCCCGAGTTGCCGCGCGAGGGTGAGGATCGCCTCGCGCCGGGCCTCCATCCCGGGCCACACGTCGCCGGCGATGAGGCCGACCACCCCGCGCTCGCGCAGGGCCGGCGTGGCCAGGGCCCGGACCAGCAGGTCCTGGCCCTTCCAGTCCGAGATCCGGCCGATCACGGCCACCACGGGCCGGTCCTGAGCGAGGCCGAGACGGGCACGGGCGCCGGAGCGCTGGCTGCGGGCCGGTGAGACGGCCAGGCCGTCGTGAATGACCGACACCGGCTCCCCGTGCCCGAACTGCAGGGAGGCGGCGAGTGACACGCACGGCAGGGCTGCGGCCCGACCCAGGAGCCGGCGGTGCGCCGGCCAGAGTCGGCCCCAGCCGGAGTAGATCTCACGCACGTGCCAGACGTGGGGCACCCGAGCCAGGGCAGCGGCGCCGGCGCCGCCCAGCACGACCGAGGTGTTGGAGTGCACGAGGGCAACGTCGCGCTCGCGGATCAGGCGGGCCAGTCCGCTGGCGTCGGCGCCGAGCCGGGTTCCCAGGCGGGCGAGCCCGCCGGGGCTGAGGGCGTCCCGGCGGATGACCGACAGGGGCCGGCGCAGGACCTCGACGCCGCGGGAGCGGAGATCCTCGCCCAGAGGTCCCTCGACCTCGGGCAGCACGACGAGGGCCCGGAAGCGGGCGGGGTCCAGCCCGGCGGCGAGCAGCGCGAGCTGGCGGTCGGCGCCGTAGCGGCCCGCGGAGGAGTGCAGCAGCAGGACGGTGGGGACAGCCACGCGGGATGGGCGCTTCGACATCGCGCGGACGTCGGCGACGCCCGGCTCAGGCCCCATCCAGGCTCCAGCGCACCTCGAGTGCGCGGGCCCGGGGGTCCATCGGCTCGGAGATGAGATCGGGATGGAGGATGTGGGCAAGCAGCTCCAGGCCGTCGATGAGCCGAGGGCCGGGGCGGGAGAAGTAGGCGCCCGCGTCGACGGCGACGATCCGCCCGGCGCCGAGTGACTCGAGCCGCTCGCGCGCCATCTCCGCCTCCCGGTGGGCGATCTCGGCGTCAAAGCCGCAGGGCATCACGACGACGATGTCCGGCTCCGCCGCGGCGACGAGCTCCCAGGTCGTCTCCTGCGAATGCTCTCCGGCGAAGCCGAGCACGTCCTGGCCACCGGCGTACTCGATGAGCTGGGGCGTCCAGTGGCCGGCCGCGTACGGGGGATCGAGCCACTCCAGGGCAGCGACCCTGGGCCGCTGCCGCGCGTCGCGCACGGCAAGCCGCACCCGGTCGATCCGCTCGGACGTCTCGCGGATGAGATCGACCGCCTCATCCCTGGTGCCGGTCGCCTGGGCGAGGGTGCGCAGATCACCCAGGACCTCCCCCAGGGTGTGGGGGTCGAGGGAGATGACCATCGGCTGGCTCTCGATCTCCTCGGCGAGCGTCCGGACGTCGTCGAAGGACACCGCACACACCGCGCACAGGGCCTGGGTGACGATCAGCTCGGGCTCGAGCTCGTGCAGCATCTCGCTGTCGAGCTCGTAGATCGACTCGCCGGCGAGCGTGCGCGCCTTGACGGCCGCGTCGATCTCGGCCGCGGAGAGCCCCGGGGGGAGGCGGTCCCGCGTGACCTTGGTGCGCTCCCGCGCGGCGGGTGGATAATCACACTCATGGGTGACGCCGACGACGTCGTCGCCGAGGCCGAGGGCGAACAGCATCTCGGTCGCGGAGGGGACGAGGCTGACGATCCGCATCGAGAGGACACCATATGACAGACGGGACGCTGAGCGACGAGACGATCGCCACGGCACTGACGGGGACGGGCTTCACGCACGAGGACACGTGCCTGGTGCGCACCGTCGAGCTGGCGGACTTCGCCGCCGTGATCGCAGCGGTGAACCGCATCGCCGAGGTCGCCGAGGCGCGCAACCACCATCCCGACCTGCTCGTCCACGGCTGGAACAAGCTCACCATCACGCTCTCGACCCACTCGGCGGGCGGGATCACCGAGGCCGACCTGGACCTCGCGGGCCGTCTGGCTGAGCTGCTCTGAGGTCGACCGGGCCCTCGCGGGTCCGGCGACACGGGGGGCGGCTGATAGCGTTGCCCCCAGTCGCCTTCATGAACGACGATCCTTCGCGAAGTCACGAGCGCCGGTGAAGGCGCTTCTCATAGTCCTGACCGGGGTCCTCATCGTGGCCAACGCGTTCTTCGTGATCGCCGAGTACGCGATGGTGCGCTCCCGGCGGGCCCGGCTGGAGGCGTTGGCCGAGGAGGGCTCCCGCGGTGCCCGGGTCGCGCTGGGGCAGCTTGACGCGCTGGGCGACTACCTGTCCGCCTGCCAGATCGGCATCACGATGGTGTCCATCGGAGTCGGGGCGCTCGGTGAACCGGCGATCGCCCACGTGCTCGAGCCGATCTTCGGGCGCCACTCCTCCGGCGTGGCGGTGGCCATCGCCGCGGTCATCGCCTACCTGATCATCACCTACGCCGAGTCGGTCCTCGGTGAGATCGTCCCCAAGCTATACACGATCCAGCATGCCGAGGGGATGATCATCCGCATCGCGCCGATCATGGGCGCGTTCATCTGGCTCTTCCGTCCGGTGATCCGCCTGCTCAACCTCTCCTCCTCCTGGACGCTGCGCCGCCTGGGGGTGGACCCCGACGCGTCGCTGGAGGGCGGCGGCACCCCCGAGGAACTCAAGCGGATCATCGCCCAGTCCCAGACCGGCGGGCACCTCGACGCCGGCGCGGCTCAGATGCTCGCCGGGGTCTTCGACCTGCACGAGCAGGAGGCCCGCCAGGTCATGACGCCGATCCCCGCGGTGGTCACCGTCGACATCGCCGCCACGGTCTCAGAGGCGCTGGAAACCTGCATCTCCACCGGCCACTCCCGGCTCGTGGTCACCGAGAACGACGACGAGGACCAGCTCAAGGGGATCGTCCACGTTAACCAGCTCGTCAAGGTCCTGCTCGAGCGGGGCGCCTCGGCCTCCTTCGCCGCCCGCGTGCGCGAGGCCCCGATCGTGCCCGAGACCAAGCCGCTGGACGACCTGCTCGCCGAGCTGCAGCGCCAGCGCACCGAGCTGGCCATCGTCGTGGACGAGTACGGGCGCACGGCGGGGATCGTCACGACCGAGGACATCATCGAGGAGGTCGTCGGCGAGGTCTTCGACGAGAGCGATCCGGCGGGCGGAGCGGTGCGGCGGCTCGCCAACGGGGACTGGTTCGTCCGCGGCCACGTGGCGGTCACCGACCTGGAGAACTACGGCCTCGACCTGCCGATTGACACCGACGCCTACAACTCGGTCGGCGGACTCGTCTTCGACGAGCTGGGCCGCCTGCCCAAGCGCGGGGATCAGATCGAGTCCAACGGCTTCAACATCCGGGTCGAGGCGGTCCGTCAGAACCGCGTGGAGGCCGTCCGCATCCGCCCGCTGTTGCGCCCCTCCGCGGAGGAGGGCGCCTCCGCGGAGTGATGCCCGCGGCGAGGCCGACTCCGGCTCAGACCTGACCGGCACTGCCGGCTTCCCCGTTGCGCAATACGTCGTGCGTCGGCGGGCTTGCGTGACGTACGTCTCATTGTTACTATCGCGTGACACAGCAACCGGTGAATGCCGTCTCGTGCGGCTCAGCCCAAGAGTTCCCGGTGGTTGAGAGGAGAGATGAAGCCGGCCCCCGTGGCCGGCTTCACGTCTTAAGCGCAGATCCGGCCCAGGTGAGACGGGCTGGAGGGGATAAAAGAAACCGGCCTGCTGGGGACAGGCCGGTTTCGCGCTTCTTGGGGAGGAGGTGCTGCGTTGAGGTACGTCGCACGAGCAAGAATGCGCCGTCTCTCTCAAGCTGTGTTAAAGGTTGATGAGGGATTCCCGAGCGTGGCCGAGCGGCGGCCTGTGGGGCCGCCCACCCACGCCCGGTGCCACCCTCACACGCCGCGGGTCAGCGGGCGTAGTCGTAGAAGCCGCGCCCGGTCTTCTTGCCCAAGGCCCCCTCGGTGATGAGCGCGGCCATCGCCGCGGGGGTCTCCAGCCCGAGGGAGTCCCCGATCGCCTTGGAGACATCCAGGCCGACGTAGTCGAGCAGGGCGAGCGGGCCCATGGGGAGCCCGGCGCCGAGCTTCATCGCCTCGTCGATGGCGGCGGGCTCGAGCCCCGACTCGGAGAGGAAGTTCGCCGCGTCGAAGAGGTAGGGGAACAGCAGGCGGTTGACGATGAAACCGGGGGTGTCCGGGGTCTCGATGGCGACCTTGTTCAGCTGCTCGGCCAGCGCCCGCGTCCGCGCGCGGGTCTCCTCGCTCGTCTCGGGCGCGTAGACGACCTCGATGAGCTTCATCGCGGGGACCGGGTTGAAGACGTGGAAGCCGACGAAGCGCTCCGGGTGACCCGTGGCGCGGGCGAGCTCGGTGACCGACAGGGAGGATGTCGTGGTGGAGAGGATCGCCGTCTCGTTCTGGTGCCTGGTGAGCTCGGCGAGGTCACTGAGCAGAGCCGCCTTGGACTCATGGTCCTCGACGATCGCCTCCACGAGGTAGGAGCAGGCGTCGAGGTCCGAGAGCTCGCTCGTCACCTTCACGCGGCTGGGATCGGCACCCTCGTAGCGTCCGGCGCCCTTGGCGATGGCCGCGGTGACGCGCTCGACCGACTCGGCTGAGCGGGCCCACAGGACCACGTCGGTGCTTGCGGAGGCGACGACGGCCAGGCCGGAGGCGATGGTGCCGCTACCGGCGATTCCCAGGGTTTCAGTCAATGTGTCTCCCGTGACGAGGTTGAGGGCGGCGACCACCGTGCGGCCGCCGGGCGCGGGAGGTTAGAGGCTCGCCCCTGCCGGAGGGTCTCGCCGCACCGGAGGGCATGGGGCAGGGGATCCGGCCGGGCCGGATCAGCCCGGGCCGGCGAGCCACTCCGCCGTGGCCGCGAGACCCTCACGCAGGGGAATCCGGGCCGACCAGCCGAGCGTCCGGCGGGCCTTCTCCACCGACGGCCAACGGCGCACGACGTCGACGGCGAAGGAGGGCAGGTGGGCAAAGGCGAGGTCGGCCGGGTCGCGGCCGCAGACCTCCCAGATGAGCGCGCAGATCTCCGCGACGGTGAGCTCCTCCGAGGCCGAGATGTTGAAGTCCTCGTTGAGCCCGGCGGGGGAGAGCATCGCGGTGACGATCCCGTCGGCGATGTCGTCGACGTGGGTCAGGGTCCGGGTCTGGGTGCCGTCGCCGAAGATCTGCAGCGGTGACTGGCCCGCCTGGACCTTGGCGATGATGTCGGGGACCATGTGGGCGATCCCCGGCTCGTCCCGGTCCGGCAGCTCTCCCGGACCGTAGGCGTTGAAGGGCCGGCAGATGGTGTAGGGCAGGCCGTGCTGGTCGTGCGCCGCCCGCGTGTAGACCTCTCCGGAGAGCTTGGAGAAGCCGTAGGCCGATGTCGGCGTGGGACAGTGGGGCAGGTACGCCTCGGGGGTGGGGAACTCCCGCGCGTTCTCGAACACCATCGAGGAGGAGACGTAGACGAAGCGATCGACCCCATGGTCGATCGCCGCATGAGCCACCGTCCCGGTCACCTGGTTGTTCAGCTCGGTGAGCGTGAAGGGCAGCTTGTGGAAGTTGGCGATCCCGCCGACGATCGCCGCCAGGTGGATGACGTGGCTGCAGTTCGCGGTGGCCTGTTGGGCCACCGCCAGGTCGCGCAGGTCCCCGGGATGGATCTCACAGGCCTGGGCCATCCACGGGGCCGGCTCGCGGCTGTCGGCGACGCGGACGGTGAGGTCGGTCTCGGTGAGCAGGCGCCGCACGACCGCCGAACCGATCGTGCCCGCGCCGCCGGTGACGAGGACCCGGCGCATCAACGGGCCCGCCTCATGCGCGCGTCGCCAGGGTGAGGGCCTCGCTCGCGTAGGCAAAGACCTGCGCCGAGCCGCTCGCGTTCCAGGGGTCGACGACGAGGCAGTCGCTCGCCGCGCCCTCGAGGATCGCCCGCAGGATCTGGGCCCCGGAGAACTCGCGGTGGTTCGTGGCGATGATCACCGCCTCCGCGTCCTGGAGGGCCTCACCGATCGGCTGGGTGGGGGTCGGTGCGTGCGGGTCACAGACGGCGACGTCGGCGAGTTCGCGCTCGAGCAGGCGGATGAGCTTGAAGGACAGCGAGTCGCGTTCGTCATCGGTGTCGGCCTTGAAGGTGAGACCGAGCACGGCGACCTTGCGGTCGGCGAGGCTGCCCAGCCGGCGCTTGACCCCGTCGACGAGGAACAGCGGGACCGACTCATTGACCCGGGAGACGGCCATGAGCATGCCCGGGGCGTTGGAGCGCTCCTCGGAGAAGGCGAAGTCCTTGCGCAGACAGGTCCCCGCCGTGAGGCCGGGCAGCTTCATGCCGCCGCGCGGATAGTCGCGGTTGATGAGCTCGATCACGTCGAAGACGTTGGCCCCGTAGCGCTCGCAGTCCATCATCAGCAGGTTGGGCAGGGCGAAGGTGGCGTAGCGCAGGATGTTTGTCCAGATCTTGGCCAGCTCGGCCTCCACCGGCGTCGTGCGCACGATCGGGGCGCCGAAGACGGAGAAGACCTCGGCCGCCCGGTCCGTCGAGGCCTCGCCGACCCCGCCGATGATGCACGGCAGCGTGCCGATCTCGGCGAGGAACTTGCCCGCGGCGATGCGCTCGGGGGTGTGGGCGACGAAGATGTCGGAGCCGACGTGCAGGCCCCGCCGCTTGGCGATATAGCCGGCGACGAACTCGGTCGTCCCCGGGGCGATCGTCGAGCGCAGGTGGATCCCGTGGCCCGGGCGCAGGTGGGGCAGCAGGTCGTCGACGACCGAGCGCACCTGGCTGAGGTCGGACTCGATGTGGGAGAAGGAGGGGGTCCCGATGGTGAGGATGACGTCCCGGGCCTCGGCAGCGTCGGCGACGTGCTCGGCGACGGACAGCGTGGCCGCCGCCTGGACGCGCTCGAGCAGCTCCTGGGTGCCGGACTCGGAGAAGGGCATGTGCCCGGCGGCGAGCGAGGCGAGGATCGCCGGGTCCTTGTCCACGCCGAGGGTGCGGATGCCCTGGCCGGCGAAGGAGAGCGCCAGGGGCAGCCCCACCCGACCGAGGCCGATGACCGCGACCTGGGGAGCCGCGCTCACTTGGCCGGAACCACTTCGAGGATCGAGTCGACCTGGGCCTGGACGGCCGGGGAGATCAGGCTCGCGTTGCCGATGAGCCAGGCGTGGTTGTAGACCGCGGCGGTGGGGCCTTCGGAGGTGTAGCCGGGCGTTGCGTAGTTGAGGAAGTAGTTGAGCACGGGCTGGGGAAGGGTATTGGGCGCGTCGACGAGCAGCTGGGGCCCGTAGGCCCCCGAGGCCGAGAGGGCCGCGGACGCCGCGGCGTCGAGAGGCTGGGAGGCGTTGACCAGCACATAGCCGTGGCCGGGGCTGCGGATGGCCCAGCCGAAGGAGTGAGGGACGTGCACGCACTGCTGGCCGTAGGTGCAGGTCGGGTCGCGGTATTCGGCGAAGGCGACCGACTCGGCCGCCGGGGTCGCCGCGGTGATCCGCCTGACCCGCCCGTAGCGGGTGAGCGCCGCCATCACCGCGTCGGGGATCGCGCTCGGAGGGCCCAGCACATAGAGGTGGGCGTGGTGGTGGCGGCGCAGCTGGGCGGCGGTGACCGCCGGGATGCCGTGGGCGTTGACGTAGAGGATCGGTTCTCCCGA
>DASSZV010000040.1:0-9176 GCA_035702765.1 Solirubrobacteraceae bacterium | reverse complement strand
TCATGTCCTCGGACTCGGACGTCAACCGCCGCCGGTTGCTCCTCGGCTTCGTCCTCCTCGGCTTCACCTCGATCTATCGAGAGGGCTTTGAGGTCGTGCTCTTCCTCCAGAACCTGCGCCTCACCTTCGGCTCCAGCGTCGTGCTGGAGGGCGTGACCCTCGGCGCGCTGGCCACCCTGGCCGTCGGGGTCCTCACCTTCAAGGTGCACGCGAAGCTGCCCTACAAGAAGATGCTCATCGTCACCGGTGTGATGCTGCTCGCCGTGCTCGTCGTCATGGTCGGCGAGGAGATCAACGAGATGCAGCTGGCTGGCTGGATCGGCACCTCGTCGATGGGCTTCACCCTGCCGGGTTGGCTCGGCCAGTGGTTCTCGATCTTTCCCAACTGGGAGACGGTGATCGCCCAGGTGATCGCGGTGGCCATTGTGCTCGGCTCCTACGTCGGCGCCCAGTACGTCCGCGTGTGGGGTCCGCGCCGTCGCGGCGAGCGCGCCGCCCGGCTGGCCGATGAGCCGCCCACCGTGGCCGTCGGCTCCGCCCCGCTGAGCGTCTGACCCAGCATCCCCGGTCGCGTCGCTCAGAGCGCCACGGGTCGGACCCGGCCGACCTGTCCGGCCTGTCACACTCCGCTTCACGCCCGCTTGGCGCAATTGGTAGCGCACCTGTCTTGTAAACAGGCGGTTGTCGGTTCGAGTCCGACAGCGGGCTTGAGAAGTCCCTGGTCAGGGCGTTGTAGTCGTCACGGAGGCGCAGGCAGAGCTCTGTGGGTCTCGATCATCGACATCCACATACGTGACGAGGCCCACGACCTTCCCCACGTCGGCCAGATTATTGGGTCCGCGGCTTGACCCGGGGGACGCCGTCGATGCGGATTGGCCCGGGGGAGGGGTTAGGCGGCAGCGTGAAGTGCGTCGGCGATGACAGCCTGGACGTTGCGCCCTTCGCGCTGCGCTCGTTCGGTGAGAGCGGTCAGCGTTGATGCCGCGACCGGCACGGTCACGGCGACCTCGATGTCGGGGTTCCCCGGCTCGACGTGAACCTCGGTGCCGCTGAGTGCGGCGTCGAACGCGTCGGGGGCATGGTCATGATGGCTGGGCATCGTGCTCTCCATTTTGGCGCTTCAGCGAGCGTTGCGGTAGATGCGAGCCTGAGCATCGGTCGAGTCCCAGGCCGTTCTGACATGCCAGCGCCCGTCGTCGGCTCCGTCCCGTTCGACGACGATCGTCAAGAACCGCCCGGCCGTCGTGGGGCCGATGATCCATCGACTGTCGTCCGCGCGTGGGTTGGGGTTCGTGATCCACACGACCGGTGTAGCGTGGAAGACCGCTGCCACTTCGTCGACCGTGATGCCGCGTTCGGCGAGCTTCCGTAGGGCTTCGAGGTCGAACTCGATTCTGAGGAACGGCACCGCACGAGTATGCGGTCACCATCGGACTCGTCTCGATGCTTGCCCCGGTCTGCGCCCGTCAAGGTCGCCCCATCGGGGCTGCCAGCGACAGGGGAACGGACCGCCGCTGGAGCTATCGCCGTGAGCCCCAGCGCATTGAGGACGCGCGTCGCGGTGGGCGCTACCGGCCTGTGGGACGGTGCGTCGCGTCGCGCGCATAGCCCGGACGCGGCTGGCCCCCGCTGGTCGCGCCTCGTGCGGCGGACTGTGGCAGCGGCGTCCGGCGCACGAGCAGCCGCAGCACGCGGTCATCGGGACCCTCCTGCTCTCGGGCCGACAAGGCGCTCGGATTGACCGTGCGGAACAGCGGACCGCGGTTGGGGTCCACCACAGCGACGACGACCTTGGAGCTGCTTGGCCGATCGAACACAAGTCCGTCGAGCTCCGCGCCGCCGTCAGCAACCTTTACGAGCTCACCTGGGGTGTACGTGTCCATACCGGTCAGGGTAGGTGAGAGCTGCATCCCGGAGCACGTGGACGGCGTGAGTCTGCCGCTCAGAAGAGGTCCTACCCTCGCTGGGGTGCGATTCGCCGAACGCTCAACTCCCGAGACAATCGCCGCCTGGCGCGCCCAGGTCCAGGCTGAACTGCAGCGGCTCCGCGGCACTGCGACCGCTGAACTGGCCGCCGAGGTGCTGCGCGTCGGCTTCGCGCGGGCCGGCGGGACGGGGGAACGCACTGCCATCGGACTCGCCAACAGCCTGTGCCCGGAGCCGCCCCCCGGGATCGGCGGAGACGACGTCGACGACGTGCACGCCTTCGGCCGGCTGCTGGGCCCGGCGCTCGCCAGGTTGGAGGCGGCCGGCCTGCTCACCAGCGAACGCCGTGGCCGCTCAGGTCTGCAGTATTACCGCCTCACCCCGCAGGGAGAGGTGGCGCTGGCCGACCACAGCGTCGAGGCGATGCTCGTCAAGGACCGAACAGCGGATTAGGCGGCCTTCGGGTCGCTGAGGAGCGCGGCGACGCCGAGCCCGGCGGCGCCCACGGCCACCGCGGTGGCCAGAGTCATGCCGAGCTTGGGTCCTCCCTCACGCAGGCCAATGATGCTGGCGGCGGCATCGGCGGTGTCGCAGGCCAGGCCGATCTGCCACCACATGCGCCGGCTCTTGGCCGGGCCGACGAGCGAGCCCGCGGCGAGGGCGACGTCGCGGGAGGCGAAGAGGCGCAGAACGTAGGCGTCCTGGGCGTCGCAGCGGAACCCGAAGCTCTTGGCGACGAGGCTGGGGGCGGCCCAGCCGCCCAGGCCGATGCTGAGGCGGAGGGCGGGCAGGAGCGTGGTGGCGGGGATCTGAGGCATGGCGCGAAACCCTATGTCATTTCCCGAGTCGCGATGACCGACCGTGAGCGGCGACGGGTCGTGGGCCCGGCCGCCCGGGCGGCGCGACTCTCGACCTCGGTCCAGACCCCTCCGCGGAGGTGCGCAGCGCCACGCCGTCGCCGTGAGCGCGATCAGGCGCCGAACCGGGCGGTCCTCCAGGCCGGTGGGTCGGCGCCGGGCGCGCCGGCCGGGGAGGACCAGCGCCAGGGCCGGCCACCGACTCGCACGGGGGAAGGGAGGCGCCGTAGCGCTCCCCACGGGGTGACCTCGAGGGCGAGGTCGGGGCGAGTCCAGACGTCCGCGGTCGGCGTCGGGGCGCCGGCCGGGCCGCCACCACAGGCGCGGTCAACGCTGCAGTGAGCCAGGAGGAGTTCCGCGGTGCGGGCAAGGGACAGGCGCCAGCTGCTTGCGCACGCCTCGACTCTGCGCAGGCGCAGGCCGGTGAGCGCGGCGGCGGCGAGCAGATAGCCGGTGGCGTGGTCCAGGGCCTGGACGGGGAGCGGGGTCGGCGTCTCACGGTTCGCCCAGACCGCGCCTGCCGCGGCGATGCCACAGCTCATCTGCACGAGCGAGTCAAAGCCGCGGCGCTCGCGCCATGGCCCCGTCCAGCCGTAGGCGTTGAGACCCACGTCGACCAGATCAGGCTGCAGGGCCCGCCGGGTCGCCGCGTCGAAGCCGAGCCGGTCCAGGGCGTCGGCACGCAGGCCGTGGACGAGGACGTCGGCTCCGGCGAGCAGGGTGCGGAAGGTCGCTCGTCCCGCGGACGTGCGCAGGTCGAGCGCGGCACAGCGCTTGCCGGGCAGCAGATCGGCCACGCCGGCCCCCTCCGTCCAGCCCGGGGGGTCGATGCGCAGCACCTCGGCCCCCCAGCCGGCCAGCGTCCGGGTGGCCACCGGGCCGGCGATGATCCGGGTGAGATCGAGCACGCGGACTCCGCGCAGCGGCATGTCGGGATTGACGTCGCCGTACCGGCCCGGCGCGCTTTCGCCGGGGCCGGCGTCCGCCCGGGTCATCATGATGAGCGGCTCGGAGCTGATCGCCCGGCCGACCGGGTGGGCCCGCCACTGTGCGACGGTGCGCATGCGGGCCGCCGCACCTCCGGCAGCGACCACGGCCTCCTCCAGCGCGTCGGCCCGCCAGGTCCGAACCGCCTCCGTGACGCCATCCCGAGTACGGGGATGCCCGAGCACCCGGAGGGCGGCCTCACGATGGTGGGCGGCGTTGGTGTGCAGGCGCAGCCAGCCGTCGGCGGCCAGGTAGTCGCCGGCCAGGGGATCCCACGGTGACGCCGGGGACGAGCCGTCGGCGGGGCGGATCGAGGATCCGAACCAGGCTGAGGCAAGATCGCGGTCGACCTCGACCGCCGGCGCTCCGGCGCCGGCGCTGGCGCCGATCCATCGCGCGAGCGCGACGCCCGCAGCCGCGAGGCTCGCCTGGGCGAGGTCGCTCACCCCGAAGGCGGAGGCCAGCGAACCCCCGGGCCCGAGTTGGGTGCTCACCCGGGCGCCGCCCCCCAGGGCGGCGTCGATCTCCGCGAGCATGGTCGCCGCCTCAGCGCCGGCGTGGTCGATCACGTCGAGCATCATTGCCCGGCCGAGTATCGCTCCGGAGGCGGCCGGGTTCCCTGCGGCGTCTGGGTCAGGCCATGTGGGCCGCGCCGGGCTCCGGGGGCAACGTCGGACCCGGTTCGGGCGGGGCGATCGGCTCGGCCGGCTCCGAGGGTCCCGGGACGGTGGCGGGCTCCCCCGGATCGCCGGGCGTACCCGGGTCGGGCACCGCCGGAGTGCTCGGCGCGTCGGGGATCACGGGAGTGGGGGCCTCCGTGGGGGCGGGAACCTCCAGGATCGGGGTGCTCATGCGTCTCCTCTGAGTCGTTGGCGCAGCCGCGCCCGCTGGGGCTCGACCGTGTAGCGGGGGTCCTTCGACGAGGCCATCCCCGCGGCGAAGATGCCAAAGCGCGTGAACGCTGAGGCGGCGACCAGCGCGGCCCCGCCCGCCGCGGCGGCGACCCGGTTGCGGCGCCCGAGCAGGCCGGCGACGGTCAGACCACCGGCGGCCAGGCCCTTGGCGAGCTTGAGACGCTCCCCGCCCGTGCCGCTCACCAGTGTTTCGGCGACGGTGCCCAGGCGCTGCTCGAGCCGACGCTCGACGGCCAGCTCGACGATCCCGCCGGTCATGGCCATCCGCCAGGCCGGGGAGTTCTCCGCGCGAGGCGCCAGCAGCAGCCCGAACCCGCCGGCTGCCATCGCCGAGGACCCGGCAAACAGGAACGGCATCTCGCGGTGGCCCTCGTGCCAGGCGGGGACCGCGGTGTCGGAGATGAGCGCCGCGGTGTAGGTCGAGACGAGGCTGCCGGTGAGGCCGGCCCCCAGGCCGGCCGCGCGACCCAGCGGCAGCAGCCGCCCGCTGAGGCGGGAGGCGGTGGCCCCGAACATCAGCGGTGCGTAGGTCGAGAGGATCCAGGTGCCGACGCTCATCGGCGAGGTCGGCTTGAACACCCGCAGCATGTTGATGAAGCGCTCAGGCCGGCCGAGATCCTTGACGAGGGCGAGCAGCGACAGGGAGATGGTGCCGCTGGCCACCAGCTCGACCCGGCCGGCGAGCCGGTGGCGTCCGCTGAGCTCCGCCGCGCTGGCGAGGATCGCGCTCGCGCCCGAGAGCCCGCCGAGGAACAGGTAGCCGGCGATCTCTCGCTCCTCCCAGATCGGCGGGTTGATCACCGACATCCCGTAGTAGGAGTCCGGGCGCGGGTTCTGGCCCGGCTGACCCTTGGGAGGCGGCACGTGGCCGGAATCGCCGTGCCCGTTGTGACTGGCCAGCGAGCTCATGATCGCTCGCCGCCGATCACCGAGAGCACGCCGAGGGAGACCAGGCTGAGGGCGGCCCAGCCGACGTTGCGCCACATGCGGCCCAGGTCCCGGGTGGTCACCACCGGGTCCGGCGGCAGGCCGTAGACCTCGGGTTCGTCCAGGAGCAGGAAGAAGGCGCCGTCGCCGCCGACGCCGTCGTCGGGGTCACGACCGTAGAGGCGCGCCTCGGTGACCCCGGCAGCGTGCATCGTGGCCAGGCGCTGGTCGGCGCGTTCGCGCAGTTCGTCAAGGACGCCGAACTGGATCGAGTCGGTCGGGCACGCCTTGGCGCAGGCCGGCTCCTCGCCGACGCCGAGGCGGTCGTAACAGAGCGTGCACTTGTGCACACCCCCGTCGTCCTCGCGCCGGTTGAGCACACCGTAGGGGCAGGCCGGGACGCAGTAGCCACAGCCGTTGCAGACGTCGTCCTGGACGACGACGGTGCCGAACTCGGTGCGGAAGATCGCGCCGGTCGGACACACGTCGAGGCAGGCCGCGTGGGTGCAGTGCTTGCACACATCCGAGGCCATGAGCCAGCGGAACCCGTCGGTGTCACGCTGGAAGTTCGGGTCATGGCCAGTGAGCGGGACGCGCTGTTCGACAAAGGCGACGTGGCGCCAGCTGTCCGCGCCCAGGCCCTGGGTGTTGTCGTGAGAGAAGCCCGTCCAATCCAGACCGTCCTCGGGCACCCCGTTCCACTCCTTGCACGCCACCTCGCAGGCCTTGCAGCCGATGCAGATGGAGGTGTCGGTGAAGAAGCCCATCCGCGGCGGATGCTCCTCCCACCCGGCGCCCTTGGCGGCATCGGCGGACCCGACGAGGACGATGTCGAGCGGGGAGCCGGCCTGCTCCAGCGGTGAGGGCGTGGCGCTCATACCTCCATCCCCGTCTCCGCGGTGATCCCGGCTCGGCGCTGGTAGTCGAGCATCATCTCGGTGCGGGCCGGGCCCTGGGGCCGGCGTCCGGGCTGGATGTCCACGGCCAGGCACTTCACCTCCTGGATGTAGGAGGAGGGGTCACACACCATCGCCGAAAGCTCGTTCATCGAGTCACCTGTCGTATAGCCGTTGCGGCCCCAGTGGTAGGGCATGCCGATGGTGTGGACGGTGCGCCCGTCAATCTGCAGGGGGGTCATGCGGTCGGTCACCATGACCTTGGCCTCGATCACCCCGCGGGCGCTCACCAGCGTCGCCCAGTCCCCGTGCTGGAGTCCGCGCAGCGCGGCGAGCTCGGGGGAGACCTCGCAGAAGAACGCCGGTTGGAGCTCGGCCAGGTACGGCGTCCAGCGGGTCATCCCCCCGGCGGTGAAGTGCTCGGTGAGTCGGTAGGTGGTGACCGCAAAGGGGTACAGCTCCGCTCCCGGCGTGTCGGGGTCGGGCTGGTAGCGGTTGTTCGGATGCACGAACACCTGACGGGCTGGATTGCGCTGGCGCTTGTACATCGGGTTGGGCACCGGCGAGTCCTGGGGCTCGTAGTGGGTCGGCAGCGGCCCGTCAGCCACTCCGGCGGGGGCGAACAGCCAGCCGCGCCCGTCCGCCTGCATGATGAACGGGTCCGTCCCGGCGAGGGCGGCGGGGCCGGTCGCGTCGGGCGGGGGCACATAATCGGGGCGCTTGTCCGCCTCGAAGTCGGGCACGTCATAGCCCGTCCACTTGCCCTGGTCCTCATCCCACCAGACGAGCTTCTTGCGCTCAGACCACGGCTTGCCGTCCGGGTCGGCCGAGGCGCGGTTGTAGAGGATGCGGCGGTTCGCCGGCCACGCCCACGCCCACTCGCTGCAGGTCCAGTTCTGCTCCCGGGCCGGGGTACGCCGGGCGGTGTGGTTGATCCCATCGGCGTACGCGCCGCAGTAGATCCAGCAACCACACGCGGTCGAGCCGTCGGACTTCAGCTCCGTGTAGGAGGAGAGGTAACTGCCGTCGGCCGTGTAGCCGTTGATCTCGGCGAGGACCGCCTCGGCGATCGGCTCGACGAACCGTCCGTGGGTCGGGTAGTCCCAGGTGAGGTCCAGAACGGGGCGGTCACGCTCTTCGCCGGAGTCAGCGAGTCGCTCGCGGATCATGTTGCCCAGGTGGTACATGAACCACAACTCGCTGCGCTGCTCATCCTGGGGCTCCACCGCCTGGTGGTGCCACTGGACCATGCGCTGGGTGTTGGTGAAGGTGCCGTCCTTCTCGACGTGGGCGGCGGCAGGGAAGAAGAAGACCTCGGTGGCGATGTCCTCGGTGCGCATCTCACCCGATTCGATCTCGGGTCCGTCCTTCCACCAGGTGGCGGACTCGATGAGCGAGAAGTCCCGCACCACGAGCCAGTCGAGCTTGGACATGCCCAAGCGCTGCATACGGTTGTTCGCCGAGCCGACGGCCGGATTCTGGCCGAAGAGGAAGTAGCCCTTGACAGTCCCCTTGATCTGCTCCATGACCGTGTCATAGGTGCCGTGCGAACCGGTGAGCCGGGGCAGGTAGTCGAAGCAGAAGTCGTTCTCGGACTGGGCCACCTCACCCCACCAGGCCTTGAGCAGGCTGACCATGTAATCGCTCATGTTCGCCCAGAAGCCCCGCTTGGGTGCATCCCCGGCGAGGAAGGCCTGCAGGTCCTCATGGGCGTGAGCGTGAGGCATGGGGATGTACCCCATGAGCGTGTCGAAGAGGGTCGGGATGTCCGAGGAGCCCTGGATCGAGGCGTGGCCGCGCATCGCCATGACCCCGCCGCCGGGGCGGCCCATGTTCCCCAGCAGCAGCTGGAGGATGGAGGCACAGCGGATGTACTGGGAGCCGATGGTGTGCTGGGTCCAACCGACGCCGTGGACGAAGGCGGTGGTGCGCTCACGCCCGGAGTTGGCGATGAACAG
This sequence comes from Solirubrobacteraceae bacterium, assembly GCA_035702765.1. GTDB lineage: Bacteria > Actinomycetota > Thermoleophilia > Solirubrobacterales > Solirubrobacteraceae > Palsa-465. Next base: position 711 of record DASSZV010000040.1, on the reverse strand, counting down.
TTCACACACCTTCAGGAACAGGTCCTGGGGAACGCCGCAGACCCGCTCGACCATCTCCGGGGTGTAGTCGGCGAAGTGGCGCTTGAGGATCTGGTAGACGCAGCGCGGGTGCTCGAGGGTCTCATCGCGGGTGATCTCGCCGCGGGACTCCTCGCCGCCCTGGCCCTGGCCGTCCGTGCCCATCCGGCGCAGGCTGCCCTCCTGGTCACGCTGACCGGAGGCCGCGGCCACAAAAGCCCCCTCGTACTGCCAGGAGGTGGGGTCATAGTCGCGGTTCTCGGGATCGAAGCCCGAGAACAGACCCTCGGCGTCGACGTCGGAGAACTCCTCGCCGATGATCGTCGACGCGTTGGTGTAGGCCAGCACGTACTCACGGAAGTCCGAGCCGCTCTGCAGGACGTAGTTGATGATCCCGCCGAGGAAGGCGATGTCGCTGCCCGCGCGCAGGGGCACGAAGTGATCGGCGAGGGCGGAGGTGCGGCTGTAGTGCGGGTCGACGTGGATGATCGTCGCCCCGCGGTTCTTGGCCTCGACGACCCACTGGAAGGCGACGGGGTGGGCTTCGGCCATGTTCGAGCCTTCGAGCACGATCAGGTCGGAGTTCTGCAGGTCACCCGGCAGCGTCGAGGACGCGCCGCGGCCGAAGGACGTCCCGAGGCCGACGACGGTCGAGGAGTGACAGACGCGGGCCTGGTTCTCGACCTGGACGAT
>DASSZV010000074.1:0-28327 GCA_035702765.1 Solirubrobacteraceae bacterium | reverse complement strand
CCCGCCGGCCGCTGCGGTGGCGCCGGCAGCCGCGGAGGCGCCGGCTGCCGCGGAGGCGCCGGTGGCCGCGGAGGCGCCGGCTGCCGCGGAGGCGCCGGCTGCCGCGGAGGCGCTGGCTCCAGCGGCCGCCGAGGCGCCGGCCGCGATCGCGCCCGCGCCCCCACCGGCCGAGCCGCTGTAGGCGGCGGCGCTGTAGACCGAGCCGATGCCCAGGAGCTTGAGGCCAAGCAGAACGGGCGCGGCGGGCACCAGCGCGGCGAAGCTGCGCGAGATCCCGCGCACGTTCTCACGAAACTCCCGGCAGGCGGCGCAGTCGGTGAGGTGGCGCCGCGTCAGCGCGTTGGGGCGCACCCCGCGCTCGTGGCTGGCGACAATCTCGGCCCGGATGTCCGCACAGGCGGTGTCTCGAGCCTCGGCCGCGGCGGCCAGGCCGACCCGGGCACGCACGAGCAGCGACTTGATGGCCGGCACCGTGAGCTCCATGGTGTCGGCGAGCTCTTGGTAGCTCATCCCCGACAGTTCCCGCAGCAGCAGGGCCGAGCGCTGCTGCTCGGGCAGGCGCTGGACGTCGAGGACGAGCTTGCGCAGGTCCTCGCGCTGCTCGACGGCCGCCATCGGGTCGGTCGAGACCTCCCGGCTGGTGGCCTCGATCTCCTCGGTGGGGATCGGCGCGTTCTTGCGCAGATGGTCGATGCAGCGGTTGTGGGCCACGCGGTAGAGCCACGCGCGCAGCGCCAGGTGCCGATCATTGGCCCGCAGTCCGGCGTAGGCGCGGATGAACACGTCTTGGAGCGCATCCTCGGCGTCATGGCGGCTGTGGGGCAGCATCTGGCGCGTGTAGGCGAAGAGCCGCGAGCGGTAGCGGTCGTGGATCACCCGGAAGGCCTCCTCGTGCCCGGCCCGGAACAGCTCGACGAGCTGCTCATCTGAGCGCAGGCGGAGAAAGGACGTGCCGGCGGAGCTGCGAAGCCGGGCGACGCCGTGCGGTGCTTGGAGAGCGGACGCTTCCATTGCCTCAGGCAACCATAACGGGTGCGGTGGCCTCGAGTTGTGATTGAGCGTGCACGAACCCGCTCCGGGAGCGTTCTGCGCACCGTGCCCGGCCGCTCGCGCCCCGGGCCCTGCCCACGCGCCCGGCCGCTCGCGCCCCGCCCCCGGCCCACGCGCCCGGCCCACGCTCCGGCCCACGCCCCGGCTCACGCGCCCGGCCCACGCGCCCGGCCCACGCGCCCGGCCCACGCGCCCAGCCCGCGGCGCCCCGCGGCGAGGTCTCAGGTGTCGGCGTTCAGGTTGGGCAGACCGAGGGTCTGCAGCCACGTGTCGACGGTCTGGTTGAGCGTCGAGAACTCGCCGGTGAAGATGAGCACGCCCATGGCGATGAGCACGACTCCGCCGAGGCCGATGACCACCGGGTAGTGGCGCTTGACGACGGACAGGACCGCGGTGACCTGGCCGAAGGCGAGCGCGCAGAGCAGGAAGGGGATGGCCAGGCCGCTGCAGTAGATCGCCAGCAGCAGCGCACCGTGGTACGCACTCGAGGAGGTGCTGGCCAGGCCCGTGATCGCTCCCAGGGTCGGGCCCGTGCATGGGGTCCAGGCGATCGCGAAGGCAGCCCCGGTGAGCACCGGCCCGCTGCGCCCAGCCCGGTTCATCAGCGGGGCGACGTGGTACTCCTTGGCCAGCCGCGGCAGCAGCGGCGCGAGCAGGAACAGCAGTCCCATGAGGATGATGACGATCCCCGAGACCTGCAGCGCGGTGTGGCCCTTGAGGGCACCGCGCAGCGCCTGCTGGCCCAGCAGGCCCAGAGCGATGAAGATGACCGAGAAGGTCGACACGAAGGCCAGCGCCGGACCGATCACCCGGCGCGCGCGAATCTCCCCGGGCGCGACCCCGGCGACCGCGGACAGATAGCCCGGGACGAGCGGCAGGACGCACGGAGAGAGAAACGAGATGAGCCCGGCCCCGAAGGCGACCGGGATGCCCACACCGGCGGCGGAGTTCATCGCTGCCCAGGGTACCGCGGGACGGACCCCGAGCTCTCGCCGGGCCGCTGCATTAGGCTCCGCGCACCCATGTGTCCCTCCATCACGCTGCCGCCCCACGACGTCCCGCTGATCGGCGTCTCGCCGTTCCCGCCGATCCAGGACTACGCCTTCCTGTCGGACTGTCACACCGGCGCCCTGGTCGCCCCCGACGGGGCTGTGGAGTGGATGAGCATTCCGCGCTTTGACGCGCCGGCGATCTTCGGGACCCTGCTGGACCGGCGCGCCGGCACCTTCCGGGTTGGGCCCTACGGCATCCGCGTGCCCCTGTCGATCCGCTACCTGCCCGGCACGATGGTCCTGGAGACGACCTGGATGTGTCCCTCGGGCTGGCTTGTGGTCACCGACTGCCTCACCATCGGGCCCTGGCAGGACCAGCACGCCGAGGAGACCTCCCGCACCCGGCCGCCGACCGACCATGACGCCGACCACATGTTCGTGCGCCTGATCGAATGCGTCCAGGGCGAGGTCGAGGTCGAGGTCGTCTGCGAGCCGGTGTTCAACTATGGGGCCGACCCGGCCAGCTGGACCGCCATCGGTGCGTCATGGTCCGAGGCCGAGGCGACCTGTCCCGACGGCACCACCCTGCGCCTGCACTCGGACCTGCGCGTCGGCATCGAGGGCTCCCGCGCTCGCGCCCGGCACAGCCTCGTGGAGGGCGAGCGTCGCTTCGCCGCGCTCGGGTGGTCCCACGGACTGCACGGCCCCGAGCACGTGCAGGACGCCGCCGCCCGCGTGCTCGCCACCGAGCACTACTGGCGCGGCTGGCTGGCCGGCGGGCGGTTCCCCGACCACCGCTGGCGCACCTACCTGCACCGCAGCGCGCTCACCCTCAAGGGGCTCACCTACGCGCCGACCGGCGCGACCCTGGCGGCGGCGACGACATCCCTGCCCGAGACCCCTGGCGGTGAGCGCAACTGGGACTACCGCTACTGCTGGATGCGCGACGCCACCTTCACCCTCTGGGGCCTGCACGCGCTCGGCTTCGACTGGGAGGCCGACGACTTCATGCAGTTCCTCGCCGATCTGCACCGCGACGGGGACGGGGCCCTGCAGATCATGTACGGCATCGGCGGCGAGAGCGACCTCACCGAGCGGACCCTCGACCACCTCACCGGCTACGAGGGCGCCGCCCCGGTGCGCGTCGGCAACGGCGCGTTCTCCCAGCGCCAGAACGACGTCTTCGGCGCGGTGCTCGACTCGGTCTACCTCCACACCAAGGCCGGCGGCCACATCCCCGGACGGCTCTGGCCCGTGCTCCAGGCCCAGGTCGAGTGCGCGATCCGCGTGTGGAAGCAACCCGACCAGGGCATCTGGGAGTCGCGCGGCGAGCCCCAGCACTACGTCTCCTCCAAGCTCATGTGCTGGGTGGCGCTGGACCGAGGAGCGCGACTGGCCGAGCGCGAGGGTGAGAACGACCTGGCCCTGCGCTGGCAGGCCGTCGCCGACGAGATCCGCGACGACATCCTCGCCCACGGCGTCTCCGAGCGCGGGATCTTCCGCGCCCACTACGGCACCGACGCGCTCGACGCCTCGACCCTGCTGCTGGTCATCAACCGCTTCCTGCCCCCGACCGACGACCGCATCCGCCGCACGGTGCGGGCGATCGCCGACGAGCTCACCGAGAACGGCTTGGTCCTGCGCTACCGGATGGCCGAGACCGACGACGGCCTGGAGGGCGAGGAGGGCACGTTCCTCATCTGCTCCTTCTGGCTCGTCTCCGCGCTGTCGGAGATCGGTGAGCGTGAGGCGGCAGCGAACCTGTGTGAGCGCCTGCTCGGTCACGCCTCGGTCCTGGGTCTCTACGCGGAGGAGCTCGACGCCCGCACCGGCCGGCATCTGGGCAACTACCCCCAGGCTTTCACGCACCTGGCGCTCATCAACGCGGTGCTGCATGTCATCGCCGATGAGCAGGGACTCTCCTAGGCCGGCCTGTGGGGCCGGCCCTCGGGGCCGGTGCGTCACGGGCGGCGGGCGGCCAGCTGGGCGCAGAGGTCCTCGCGCACCGCGTCCGGGTCGCGGCGGATCTGCGCGCGGCGGTAGCGGATGATGATGAGCCCGAGCCGGCGGGCGCGGAGGTCGCGCTCGGCGTCGCGGAGTGCCTGGGCGTCGGAGTGGTGGTTGTCGGAGCCGTCGAGCTCGACGCCGACGCCGTGTTCGGGCCAGAGCGCGTCGAGTCTGAGGCCGGGGGCGACCTCGACGTTGGGGATCGGCAGCGGCACGATCTGCCAGCCGACGCAGAGGTCGTAGAAGGCGAACTCCAGCGGCCCGTTGAGTCGGGCGAGGTTGGGGTCATAGGTCGCGAGCGCATGGGCGAGCGCGGGCGCCCCGGGCGCGCCGCTGCGGGCGGCAGCCTCGAGGAGGTCGGGGTCGTAGGCGCGCTGGAAGTCGAGCTGGCCCAGCGCGCGGGGGAGGAGATCGGCGCGGACGACGGCCAGGTCGAGCAGCGTCTGGGCGACGCTGGTCACCGGGATGCCCGCGTGGACGCTGCGGATCAGTTGGGGGCGGCGGCCGTGCACGTGGAGCCCGGGCGCCGGGGCGATCTTGCGCGGGGTGGAGACGTGGATCGTCGCCGGCGCATAGGTGATGAGTCCGCGGTGCTGTGCGGCGGTGAGGTGGGAGAGCATCGCGCCGGGTCCGGCGAGGAGGACCGCGCCCCACAGGCGCGCCTCTCGGGTGCCGGAGAGGTAGCCCAGCGCATAGACCCCGCGCAGGTCCGTCTCATGAAGGCGCCGGCCGGCGACCCAGCGCCCGATCGTGCGACTGTCCAGACCGCAGTGATGCAGCTGGGCGGTGGTGATGCGCCCGGACTGGCGCGCAGCGATCCGGGCAAGGAGGTCTGTGTCCCTTTGCAGGCGCATATGTCCTGTAGAGGGACACACACCCTGCGATCCACCCCGGGAGTGCAGAGAAAACCCGCACGGAGCGGGAAACCCGTGCGCTAGTCGGCGAGTTCGGGTGCGCGGGTGACCGGCTCGGGCTGGTGAGCGGGCGCCTCCCCCGAGCCGGGCACGACGATCGCCGGCCGGCCGTCGTCGGTGACGATCTCCGGGAGGATCGGCTCGATCGGGGTGACCCGGGCGGCGGCGATCAGTGAGTCGATGTCCGGGTGGGCGGCGAGACGCTCGAGGTTCTTGCGCGTCGGGAAGGCCAGCGGGCGCCCGTCGGTGAGGGCGTCGGCGGCGCGCACCCAGCGGGCGGCGACGATCTCGGAGTCGTCCACGGTCGGATCACCCGTGCCGAGCAGGCTGCTGGCCCGGGCCAGGAAGAACCAGGTGTCAAAGCGCCGCGGAAGCCCGACCGGGGTGATCCAGCGGGCAAACGGGATCAGTTCGGCGTCCGCGCCGAGCTCGAGGGCCACCTCCTCGGTGAGCTCGCGCCGGGCCGCCTGCTCGGGGGAGCCGTCGTGGTCCTCCACCTTGCCGCCGGGGAACACCCAGAAGCCGCCCATGAAGGCCAGGGCGGGGTTGCGCTGGACCATGAGCACCTCGTCGGGCTCGCGCAGCAGGATGAGGGTCGCGGCCGGACGAGGGAGCATGTCCTGACGATAGTCCTCTACTCTGGAGCGCACATGAAGTACATGTGCGAATCCTGTGGCTGGATCTACGACCCCGACGAGGGCGACCCCGACGGAGGCATCCCCGCCGGCACGGCCTTCGCGGACATCCCCGAGACCTGGTTCTGCCCGGTCTGCGGCGCGCGCAAGAGTGACTTCGTCCCTTACGAGGACTGAGCGTGTCCGCTCCGGCCCCCGGACGGAGCCGGCGCGTCCGGTTCCTCGTCACGTCCCTGAGCGCGCTTGTCGTGCTGATCGCCTGCGCCGCCTGCGGCAGCAGCCGCGGTGCCCTGAGCGCCGCGCTGCCCAGCGCGTCGAGCACCCCGTCCTCCGAACCCGTCTCGCCGACGACCACCGCGCCGATCCGCAGCACGCCGGCCGGGGTGCGCGCAACGATCCGCGCCGGTGTCGAGGCGCCCGTGGCCCCGACCTCCCGGCAGGCTGGCTTCATCGGCGTGGCTTCGGAGATCTCGACGATCCCGACGCTCGCCGGCGGCGCCGCCGACCCGGACCATGCCTTCGTCAATCTGCTGCGCAACCTCTCCCCGGGCGCGCCGTTCCTGCTCCGTCTGGGCGGCGACTCGACCGACTGGAGCTGGTGGCCGATCCCCGGGATGGCCACCCCGCGGCCCATCCGCTACGCGATCACCCCCGCGTGGGCGGCCGGCGTCAAGACGCTGCTGCACGCCCTGGGGGGGCGGGCCCTGCTCGGGGTCAACCTCGAGCTGGACAACGCCCGCGTCGCCGCCGACGAGGTGCGCCAGTACGAGCACTTCCTCGGCTCCTCGCTGATCGGCGGCTTTGAGCTCGGCAACGAGCCTGAGCTCTACCCGGCCTTCGATTACTACAAGCTGCCCGACGGCCGAGGCGTCAAGGGACGCCCGCGCTCCTACGACATGGCCGCCTACGGCCGGGACTTCTCCACCATCGCCCGCAGCCTGCCCAACGCCCCGCTGGTGGGACCGGAGATCGGCGCACCGAAGATCCTCACCCAGCTGAACAGCATCCTCTCGGGCCTGCCCTCGCGACTTCAGCTCGTCACCGTGCACGCCTACCCGATGAAACGCTGCTCGGCCAGCACCCACCTGCCGATCTCGCAGTTCTTCGCGCCCGCGTCGATCCAGGGCCTGGCCGCCCAGGTCGGGGCGATGGTTCGCGCCGCTCGCGCCCACCACAAGCCCCTGCGTGTGGACGAGATCAACGGCATCTCCTGCGGTGGCCAGGCCGGGGTCTCCAACACGTTCGCCGAGGCCCTCTGGGCGCTCAACATCCTGCCCGCGCTGTGGCAGGCCGGGGTTCAGGGCGTGAACATCCAGACCATCGACGGCAACCTCAACCAGGTCTTCACCGCCACCCACTCCGCCGCCGGCTGGCGTGTGAGCACCCAGCCCGAGTACCTCGGCCTGCTCGCCTTCGCCCAGGCCGCTCCCGGCGGCTCCCACCTCGTCAAGGTCGCGGCGCCGAACCGCGCGGGCGTGTACGCCTTCGCCACTCGCACCCCGAGCGGGCAGGAGCACGTGATCATCACCAACACGACCGGGTCGACACTGTCTGAGGGCGTGAGTGTGGCCGGCGGCCATGGGGCCGCCGCCGTCAGCCTGCTCCAGGCCCGCTCCCTCGCCGCCACCGGCGGCGCGACCCTGGCCGGTGAGAGCCTGTCCACGAGCACCGGCGAGCTCACCGGAACCGCCCAGGTCGCCCAGGTGGGGGCCAACCGCGCGGGCGTCTACGGCATCCGGGTGCCGCCTCACTCCGCGGCGATCCTCACCGTCGCCCGCTGAGGTCGCCCACGCGCCCGTCGCGCCGCAGTCTCGTCGCCCTCGCCGCGCTCCTTGCCCTCCTCGCGGCGTCGGTCGCGCTGCTGAGCCAGCGCACCCCAGTGCGGGGCCGGGGGCTGGAGTCGATCTTCGAGGACGACCAGCTGCTCGTCGACCAGCCGCTCACCCCCGCGGGGACCGCCCGCGTCATGGCGACGCTGGCCACTCTGAAGTCCCTCGGTGTCGACCGGGTCCGCGTGCTCGTGGAGTGGCGCCAGGTCGCCCCGGACCCGACCGGCGCTCATCCACCGGCGGGCTTTGACCCGCGCAACCCGGCCGACTACGGCGGCGGCTGGACGACGTTCGACCGCCTCGACGCCGCCGCTGCGCTCGCGGGGATCGGGGTCGACTTTGACCTCAGCGGCCCGGCGCCGGACTGGGCCGTCACCCCCCAGCCGGCCGGGACGCGCCCCGGCGCCCGCGCCGACGCTGCGGTGTATGAGCCCTCGCCGAGCCAGTTCGGCGCGTTCGTCGAGGCGGCCGGGCGCCGCTACGACGGGCACACGCGGACCGCCGCAACGGCCGGCCACCCGCTGCCCCGCGTGTCTTTCTGGTCGGTGTGGAACGAACCCAACCAGCCCGGCTGGCTCTCACCCCAGACCGACCCCCGCAGCGGTGCCGCCGTGGCGCCCGCGCAGCTGCGGGGGCTCGTCGACGCCTTCTGGCGGGGGTTGCGGGCCAGCGGCCACCTGGGCACCGGCGACACGACGCTTGTCGGCGAGTTCGCCCCCGAGGGCTGCATCCCCTCCGTGCCCTGTGCCTTCGCCGGGCTTGGGCCCGGCTACGGCGCCACCCCGCCGCTGCCGTTCCTGGAGAACCTCTACTGCGTCACCGGCGCGGACGGGGGCCGCCTGGCCCCGCTGTCCGGCTCCGCGGCCACCGCGGTGGGCTGTCCCGCCCGACCCGATCCGGCCCGCTTCGTCGCCGCTCACCCCGGCCTGTTCTCGGCCACGGGCATCTCCGAGCACCCCTACGCGTTCTCCTTCGCTCCCAACGTGCCCTTCCCGCTGGCCTCCGAGCGTGGCTTCGTGCCGCTGGCCAGCCTGAGCCGCCTCACCGACACCCTCGACGCGATCGACGCCGCCTACGGGGTGGGCCGGCGCATGCCGCTGTACCTCACCGAGTACGGGTACGTCACCAACCCGCCGAACCCTGACTACCACGTGAGCCCAGCCCAGCAGGCGACCTACCTGGATTGGGCCACGTACATCGCGGCGATGAACCCGCGCGTGCGCGCACTCGGCCAGTTCGAGCTCCAGGACAGCAACCCGGCGCTGAGCTGCCACTGCACGCGGGCGAGCCCGAAGTACTGGCAGAGCTTCCAGGAGGGGCTGGAGTACCTCGGCGGCGCCCACAAGCCGGCCTTCGCCGCCTACCGGCTGCCGATCGTCCTGCCCGCGGTCGAGCTCCACCACGCGCGGCTTCTGCCCGGGGTGGCGACTGAGGTGTGGGGCATGCTGCGGCCGGCGCCCAACGGCTCCACGCAGTCCGCGGCGATCCAGTGGCGGCCGGCCGGCGCCGGGAGCTTCCGCACCCTCGCGAGCACCCAGACTCACAGCCCCGCGGGCTTCATCGACACCTCCGTGGTCATTCCCGGCTCCGGTGTCGTGCGCCTCGCCTGGATCGCCCCCCACTACGGGGTGCTCTACTCGCGTGAGGTGCCGGTGCACGTCGGCTGAGTCACGGCGCGGGCTCATCCGCCTCATCCCAGCGCTGGGACCGCAGCGCTCAGCGACGCAGGCGATCCAGCAGGTCCTCCCAGCCCGCGCTGAGGCGAAATTCGGCCTCCCGCACGGAGTGCCGCGCCCCGCGCAGCCAGGGCGGGTCCAGGCCCAGCGCCGCGACCCCCCAGGCGCCGAGCGTGAGCACCAGCGCGACCCCGACGAGCCCCCCGGCGGCGAGCAGCACGGGTGGCAGCCCGCCCGAGCCCGCGGCGGTCACCGAGCCGGGCAGTGTCGTGTCGACCCCGCGCAGGTGGGCGCCGGCCCCAAGGCCGGCGCGGGTGACCCGCGCCCGCCCGGTTGCGCACTGCCCATCCGCGCGAGCGCTGAGCGCGGCCTGGATCGCGTCGGTGAAGTCGGATTGGTACTGAAAGGAGTAGTTCGGCGCCTGGCGCAGGGCCTGGGTGAGCTGCGTGGTGGAGAACTCACACGGGGCGAGCGTGCCCGTTCCCGCGGCGAGATAGGCCGCGTGCACCTGGGTGTAGGCGTCGGCCAGGGCGCGGGCCGGGAGGGCGAGGGTGCTGAGCAGCACGGCGAGGATGGCGAACCGGCGGAGCATCTCCGCCCGCGAACGCTAGCGCCCGTGCCAGGCGGGCGAGCGCTTCTGGGTGAAGGCGCTCACCCCCTCGCGGAAGTCCGCGGAGGAGAAGCAGGCGCGGCGCAGGGCGACGAGCTCGGCCTCGCGCGTGGGGTCGCTCTCCCAGGCGGCGGCGAGCACCGCGTCGATGACGTGCTTGTTGCCGCGCTGGGCCAGTGGGGCGAGGCTGGCGATCTCCCGGGCCAGGGCGACGCTCGTGGCCTCCAGCTCCGCCGGCTCGACCACCTCGTTGATAAGGCCCCAGCCGGCCACCGTCGCGGCGTCGTAGCGCCGGGCGGTGAGGAACAGCTCGCGGGTGCGGGCGGCTCCGACGGTCTCGATGAAGCGCCGGATCCCCGTGTGGGAGTAGACGAGCCCCAGGTGGGCTGGTGGCATGCCCACGCGGACGCCGGCGGCGGCGAGGCGCAGGTCACAGCAGACCGCGAGCTCCAGGCCACCGCCGATGGCATGTCCGTTGAGCACCGCCAGCGTGGGGTAGGGGAAGCCCTGCACGGCCTCGATCGCCGCGGTGAAGGGGTGGGCGATGAGCCCCTCGGCCTGCTCGGCGAAGCTCGCCTCGTCGACGTCGGCGAGGTCGGCACCGGCACTCACCAGGTCATAGCCGGCCGAGAAGATGCGCTCCTGGCCGGTGATGATGAGACAGCGCTGATCCAGGCGGGGAATGAGCTCGACGAAGGCGTCGAGGATCGCGTGATCCAGCGCGCCGCGCTTGGTCGGGTTGGCGATGGTCAGCCGAGCGACGCCGGGGGCGGGCTCGTCGAACTGGAGCCGGCCCGTCTCGGGGAGCCCCTCAGCTGAGGACAACGAGCGTCTCACCCTCGGCGACGGACTGGCCCTCGACGCAGCGGATCTCGCTCACCGTCCCGGCCTCCTCGGCCTCCACCGGCATCTCCATCTTCATCGCCTCGAGCACGGCGACGGTGTCACCGGGCTGGACCCGGTCACCCACGGCGACGGTGATCTTCCACACCGTGCCGGTGATGTGGGCGGCTACCTCGGACATGGACGTGAGCTTGACATGGGCCCCAGAGGGTATTGCCCCGCTGCGGTCGAGGTCGCCCGGACGGCGCTCGGCTCAGCTCTGCAGGAGCGCGTCGAGGTCCGACACGCGCCGGCGCACCCCGCCACAGACCTGCTCGCAGAGGTCGAAGACGGTCGGGTCGTCGATCGCGTAGACGACGCTCGTCCCGCGCTTGGTGCGGCTCACCAGCCCGGCGCTGTAGAGCAGACCGAGGTGCTTGGAGACGTTCTGTTGGGAGGCGCCGAGGGCGGTCTGGAGCTCGCCGACAGTCGCCTCACCGTCCCGCAGGCGGTCCAGCAGCTTGATCCGCATCGGCTCGCCGAGCACCCGGAAGCGCTGGGCGATCAGTTCGACGAGTGGGTCGGGCAGCGGGTGGGGCACCGCGGGATTCCAGATTGACTCCACACCATTCACCCTAGCACAACGATGGGGTTGTAGAGCATGCGTCGGGGGGGGGACGGGTCCGTCCGTGCCCGGTAGTTCACTGCTCAGGCACGGCCGGACCGAGCGTCACGGGGAGCGAGATGACCCATTCCAAGCTGTTCGTCAGTTCGTGCACACGTCGGGAATGGTCCCGCCGGCGCAGCGGGCCACGCCGACCCCGGATGGGGTGGTCGCCGGGCCACCCGCTGGTGCTCGTGCTGCTCTTCGGGCTCGTCTGCGGCGGTGCCTTCCTCGCCGGACGCGGCGCGTTCTGAGCCCGGCGCACGGGGCGGCGCACCAGCCCCGCCCGGGGCCTAGCATCGCGCCCCCATGATCCTCGCCATCGACCAGGGCACGACGGGCACGACCTGTCTGGTCTTCGACACGGCCGGCGAGCTCGTCGGTGAGGCCCAGCGCGAGTTCGCCCAGCACTTCCCGCATCCCGGGTGGGTCGAGCATGACCTGGAGGAGATCTGGGCGGTCACCCATGCCGTCGCCGGGGAGGCGCTCGCCGACGGCGGCGTGCGCCCGGGTGAGCTCATCGCCGTGGGCATCACCAACCAGCGTGAGACGGTGTGCGTCTGGGACCCACGCAGCGGCGAGCCGCTGCACCGGGCGATCGTCTGGCAGGACCGCCGCACCGCGGCCCGCTGCGACGCCCTGCGCGCCGACGGCCATGAGGCGCGCGTGCGCGAGCTCACCGGGCTCCCCCTGGACCCGTATTTCTCGGCCACGAAGATCGAGTGGCTGCTCGGTCACGTCGAGGGCCTGCGCGCCCGGGCGGCGGCCGGGGGGGCGGTGTTCGGCACGATCGACGCCTGGCTGATGCATCGGCTCACCGGGGAGTTCGTCACCGACCCGACCAACGCTTCACGCACCCAGCTCTGCGACATCGCCACGGCCCGCTGGTCCGAGGAGCTGCTGGAGCTCTTCGGCGGGATCGACCCGGCGTGGCTGCCGCGCATCGCCACCAGCGCGGGCACGCTCGGTCACACCCGCCCGGAGTGTCTCCACGGCCACGCCGTGCCCGTGTCCGGGGTGGCCGGCGACCAGCAGGCCGCGCTCTTCGGTCAGGCCTGCCTCGACCCGGGGATGGGCAAGAACACCTACGGCACCGGGTCCTTCGTGCTGCTGCAGACCGGTCCCGCCCGCCCCGAGCCGATGCCCGGCCTGCTCTCGACGCTCGCCCCGGCCATCGGTCCGCGGCTCAACTACGCCCTGGAGGCATCGATCTTCGTCACCGGGGCGGCGGTGCAGTGGCTGCGAGACGGGCTGGGGATCATCTCCGCGGCGGCGGAGACCGAGGCGCTGGCCGCCGGCCTCGCGTCCAATGACGACGTCTACTTCGTCCCGGCCCTCACCGGTCTGGGCTCGCCCCACTGGGATCCCTACGCCCGCGGGACCATCATCGGGCTCACCCGCGGGGCGACCCGGGCCCACCTGGCGCGAGCCACGCTGGAGGCGATCGCGTATCAGACCGTCGACGCGATCGCCGCGATGTCCGACCATTCGCGCTGTGCCGAGCTGCGCGCCGACGGTGGTGCGACCGAGAACGCCTGGCTGATGCAGTTCCAGGCCGACGTGCTCGGAGTGCCCGTGCTCCTGCCGGAGGTGACCCAGACCACTGCCCTGGGGGCGGCGTACCTGGCCGGTGTCGGGGTCGGCCTGTGGACCCTGTCGGAGGTCGGCGAGCACTGGTCAGAGCGTCGCCGCTTTGAGCCGCGGATGAGCGCGGATGAGCGCGCGAGCCTGATCGCGGGGTGGCGGCGCGCCGTGGAACGCGCCCGGGGCTGGGCCGATGCAGAGCCCGGCGCGGAGGCGTAGGCTCCCGCGGCAAGAGATGTCGGTCCCCGAGCCAGCGCCTGATCTCGACCTCATCGCCGCCTCCCTGCGGGCCGATGCGGGCGACACCCACACGTTCCTGGAGACCCTCGCGGTGAAGCTCGAGGACGCGCTGCCCGGCGGCGTGAGCGTCACCCGCCGGCGCAGCGGGTTGCGCGGCCCCAAGGTCGTCGCGGCGATCGCCATCGACGCGGGCGCTGACCGGCTCGAGCTCGAGCGGGACGGCATGGCCCTGGCCGCCCGCCGCTCGCGCCGCTCGGGCGGCATCACCCTGCGGACCGAGACGCTCGCCGTCGACGCGTGGCTCGGCGCCCTGGCCGAGGTCCTCGCCGCACAGGCGCGCAGCTCCCAGCGGACCCGGGACGCGCTCGCGCGCGTGCTCGGCGGCTGAGCCGGTGGCTCGCGAGGCGTCCTCCGGCCGGCGGCAGCATCGGCCCGACCTGGCCCTGGCCACCCAGGTGTACAAGGACGAGCGTCCCGCCGAGTACTTCGCCGCCTACCACGCCCGCACCCGCGACCACGAGCCCGAGTGGATCTACGAGATCGTCCGCTCGGCCCTCACCCCAATGGTCGTCGGACTCTTCCGGGCCCGCGCCTTCGGGTCCGAGAACGTGCCCAACGGCCCGGTGATCATCGCCCCGAACCACGCCTCGTTCATGGACCACTTCCTCTGCGGAGCCTTCCTGCGCCGCCACGTCCAGTTCATGGCCAAGTCCCAGTACTTCCGTCACCGCAGCCCGATGACCTGGGTGTTCAGCCACGGGGGGGTCTTCCCCGTCCGGCGCGGGGCCCGGGACGAGGACGCCTTCCTCACCGCCGAGGCGATCCTCGCCCGCGGCGGGTGTCTGGGCATGTACGTGGAGGGGGGGCGCACGCGCACCGGTCAGATGGCCGAGGAGGCCAAGCCCGGACTGGGGCGCGTCGCCCTGGCCAGCGGGGCGGCGATCGTTCCCGTGGCGATCCTTGGCTCAGGCCAGATCCGCAACTGGAAGCGGGGCCACTTCCCGCGCGTGGAGGTCCACTTTGGCGAGCCCTTCGCCTTCGCGGCCGTCCCCGAGGCGAGTCGCGGCCAGCAGCAGGCGGTGGCGAACGAGGTCCTGCGCCGCATCCGCGCCCTGCACGACGCCCACGCGCCTACCTGACCCCCTCCATGAACAGCGACCACTCCCGGTACTCGATGCGCTCGAGGTCCGGGCAGCGCCCCTGACGGTAGTCGCACTGGGTCACCTCGGAGAACCCCGCCGCGCGCAGCCGCGCGCCGAGCGAGACGGCGTTGTAGTGCCACCAGTGGCGGGCGTGGCGGTTGTCCCGTGCGCTGGCCCCCTGGAAGATCCCGTAGACGAAGGCGTCGGGGTCCGCCGGGTCGTAGTGGGCGACGATGTTGTCGAGGTTGGGCACCGCGAGCCGCAGCACGCCGCCGGGGCGCAGGACGCGGTGACATTCGGCGATCGCCCGCTCGGCGGCGTCGCGCTGGAGGTGCTCGAAGGTGTGTGAGGAGTACACCGCCGCCAGCACGCCGTCGGGGAAGGGCAGCCGCCGGGTGAGATCGAGATGGCGCAGGCGCGCGAAACGCCCGTCGCGGTAGGCCGCATAGCGCTCGCTGCTGAGGCGGCCCACCCGATGCAGCAGCGCGCCCGCCCCGGGGATCCGCGCAAGCACGAGGTGCGGGGTGACGTCGGTGTTGATCCAGCCGTCGACGACCTGGTCGAAGGCGCCCAGGTGGAGCTTGTCGGCTCCGCTCACCGGTGGGCGTCGAGCCAGGTCACGAGTGTGTCGAGGACCGCGTCGCGCTCGGGCTCCATGAAGATCTCGTGGTAGAGCCCGGGGAACGCCCGCGTCGTCAGCTCGGCGCGGGTGAGCGCGGCGGCGAGCGCCTCGGCGCCGGCAGGCGGGCAGAGTCCGTCCGCGGTGCCCCACATGAGCAGGACGGGCAGGGTGATCTGGGCCGCGTCGGCGAGGATGCTGTCGCCGTGGGCGACGAACTGGGCGGCGGTGCGGGCGGGCACGCCGCCGTGGTGGTTGAGCGGGTCGGCTTCATAGTCGGCAACGACCGCGGGGTCGCGACTCACCAGCGCCGGGTCGAGCTTGGCCACCGGGGCGCCCGGGAGGACCCCGGCGAGCAGCTGTCCGACGAGCTTGCTCACCGGATTGGCCGCCACCTGGACGAGCGGCCCCGAGAGGGCCAGCCCGCGGAGCCGGTCCCCGTGAGCGATCGCGTAGCGCAGGGCAATGCCCCCGCCCATGGAGTGGCCGATGAGCATCACCGGCAGGGTTGGGTGGAGCTCGTGCTGGCCGACGATGATCTGGTCCAGGTCCGCGACCGCGCGCCCAAAGTCGATCTGGGCCCGGGGGCCGCTGGAGCGTCCGTGGCCGTGGTGGTCGGGGGCGACGACGAGCATCCCCGCGGCGGTGAGCCGGTCGGCCACGTGGGCGTAGCGCCCGGCGTGCTCGCCATATCCGTGGGCGATGACGGCGATGGCCCGCGGGGTCTGCGCTTCCCAGACGTGGACGTGGAGTTGGGTACCGGCGGTCCCCGTGAGGGTGAATTCAGGCATGGGGCATGACCTCGATCTGCATGGGCGGCTGGGGGGCACGGGCGTGCTCGACCTGGAGGGTGGAGTGGGGGATGCCAAAGCGCGCCTCCAGCAGGCGGGTGAGCCCGCGGCGCACCTCATGACAGTCGTGGCCCGCGTCGACGACGATGTGGGCCGACAGGGTGGGGAAGCCGGTGGTCACCTCCCAGACGTGGAGGTCGTGGACCTCGGCGACTCCGGGCTGGGCGGCGAGCGTGCGGCCGATCTCGTCCGGGTCGATCCCGGCCGGGGCGGCCTCCATCACCACCCGCAGGGAGCGGCACAGCAGCGGCCAGCCCGCCGCGACCATGACGAGGGCGATGAGCAGGGAGGCGATCGCGTCCGCGCGGTGGAAGCCGCTGAGCAGGATGATCGCGGCGGCGATCGCGGTGGCGATGAAGCCGAACAGGTCAGTGGCGATGTGGGCGACCGAGCCTTCGATGTTGAGGCTGCGCCGGGGCCGTTCGTCGTGGTCGTGGGCGTCGTGGTCGTGGGCGCCGTGGTCGTGGGCGCCGTGGTCGTGTCCGTGGCCCCCGTGTCCGTGGCCGTGTCCGTGTCCGTGTCCGCCGAGCACGCGGACGATGACGAGGTTCACCACGACGCCGAGCAGGGCCACGATGAGCACCGGAGCGCCCTGGACGTTGCCGGGGTGGATGAGGTGAATCACCGCGCCGTAGAGGATCAGCCCGGCGAGCACGAGCATGGTGAGCGCGTTGGCCTGGGCGGAGAGGATCTCCGCCCGGCCCAGCCCGTAGGTCATCGCCCCGCCGGCCGGACGCATGACCAGGCGCGCGGCGAACAGGGACACCGCCAGCGCGACGGCGTCGGTGAGCATGTGCGCGGCGTCGGAGAGCAGCGCGAGGGAATGGGCCAGCAATCCCGCCACGACCTCGACGCCCATGAATGCGCAGAGCAGGCCGAGGCCGACCGCGAGCCGGCGGGTCTCGGCGCTGCGGTCCGGACCGGCGTGCGGGGCGTGGGCGTCGCTGTCCACCCGAAGAATCCTAGTGCCGCGGGACCGAGTCAGTTGGTCGAGGGGTCCTCCGGCATGCGGGCCACGAGCGCGTAGGAGCCGCCCTTGCGCGAGAGCACGTCGGCCCACAGCTTGCGCGGCGCGGCGGAGAAGGCATCGTCAAGGCGGGCGGGTTCGAGGATCCAGTCCCCGCGCTCCACCTCGTCGTCGAGTTGACCCGGCCCCCAACCCGCGTACCCGGCGAAGGCCCGGGCGGTGCGGACGCGGGTGACGAGGTCGGCGGGCTCGCTGTCCGAACCCATCACGCCGACGCCGTCAAAGGCGATCAGCGCCGCCGCCGACGGCTCCTGGAAGTCGGCCAGGACGATCACCGAGCCGGGCTGAACGGGGCCGCCGACGAGCACCGCGTCGGCCGGGTCGACGAGCTCGGCGAGCTCGGGCACGACCTCCCCGACCGTCGTCTCAGAGGGGCGGTTGAGGACCAGGCCAAGCGCGCCGTCCGCGGTGTGCTCGATGACGAGCACGACCGTGCGCCAGAAGTTCGGGTCCTGGAGCGCGGGTCCGGCGACGAGCAGCTGACCGCGGGTCGAGTCCACCTCCCCTCCGATCATCCCAGGTCCGCGGCGTGGGCTCGCGCTCATGAGCGCCGGGGCATCTCCACGGTCGCGTCCGGATCGTCGTCGCCGTCGATGACGATCGGCAGCACCGCAGTCGCCTCGGGATCGTCCGGGATGCCGGAACCGGCCGGTCCCAGGGCCCGGGTCCCGGCGGCCGGGTCCGAGTCGTCCAGGAGGTCGGCGTCCGCCGCGGCGCCGTCCCGGTCAGCG
This sequence comes from Solirubrobacteraceae bacterium, assembly GCA_035702765.1. Lineage (GTDB taxonomy): Bacteria > Actinomycetota > Thermoleophilia > Solirubrobacterales > Solirubrobacteraceae > Palsa-465. The sequence continues at coordinate 10,934 of DASSZV010000074.1, read as the reverse complement.
CCAGCGGAACCGCTCGGTTCGATCAGGCGGACCTCCGCGGAGGTCGCGTCGACGATCCCCGAGGCGAGGCCGAGGGTCTCGCGCAGGCGCCGCAGCTCGCCGACGACGCTGGCGCGGCGGGCGTTCAGTTCGTCGACCTGGTCCCGGATGCGATCCCGCTCGGCCTCGTACTCGTCGAGCATCCGCTCCCACTCATCCTGGTTCTGCTCGATGACCGCCCGAGCCTCTTCACGGGCGGCCTGGACCATCGTCCGGGCGTCACGGCGGGCGGAGTCGAGCAGGTCGTCGGCCTCGGCCTGAGCGAGCTCGAAGATCTTGGTGATCCGCGGCCCCACCTCGGTGTGCTCCCGCGTGGGCCGGGGCGTCTCGGCCAGTCGTGCGCGATCCTCGGCCTCCTCGACGAGACCGTGGAGGCGGTCGATGTACTCGTCGACCTGGACGCGGTCGTACCCGCGCAGGGCGATGCTGAACTCGGGGATGCGGTCATCGAGATCCGTCACGGGGTCTCCTTCGGGTCGGGACAGGGTCGGGGGGCGGCGGGCGGGGCTCACCGGGCGAGCTCCAGGGCCCCGCTGGCGGCGCCCATCTCACGATGGGCGCCGGTGTGGGCGGTCTTCTCCCAGCCGCGCTCACCACGGCTCTCCCGCCACACCGCGCGCAGCGCGGCAAGGGCCAGGAGCACCTGGTAGAAGGGTGCGCCGAGGATCAGGCGGACGTAGTCACTGGCGCGCGGACGGATGAGGTAGACGCGGCAGAACTCGCGCAGACCGACGACCTCGAAGACCATCATCGCGATGGTCGGGACGGCCGGGATGAAGGACAGCAGCGCGATCCCCACCGGCACCTTCAGCATGAGCGCACAGGCGATCGCCAAGGGGATGGCCAGCCCGCTGAAGGCCTGCAGGAACGGCTGGGCCAGCGTGTAGCGGGCGAGCATCCGTTGGCGGCGGCTGGGGAGCCGCCGCCACTCCCGCTTGGCGAGGACCTGGAGAAAGCCCTGGTTCCAGCGCGTGCGCTGCTTCAGCAGCGACCACAGGCTGTCCGGGGTCTCCTCGCGGGTGACCAGATAGGGGTCATAGGCCACCGCGACCGTCGCCCCGCGCGCGGACAGGCGCACGCCGAGCTCGCAGTCCTCGGCCAGGCAGTCCTCGTCCCAGCCCGAGACGGCCTCCAGCACGTCGCGGCGGACGAACACGGTGTTGCCGCCCAGGGGGATGAAGCGGTGGCGCGACTGCAGATGCAGGCGGCTGCGGAACCAGAAGAAGTACTCCAGGCAGTTGCGCAGCGAATACCAGCTGGAGCGGAAGTTGACCAGCTGCACACCGCCCTGAACGACGTCGGCGTGGGCGTGGCGGAAGGTCCGATCGACCGAGCGCAGGAGCCGCCGGTCGACCTCGTCCTCGGCGTCGAAGACCCCCACCACGTCGCCGGAGCAGACCGACAGCGCCGTGTTCAGCGCCTTGGGCTTGTTCTTGGGCCAGTGGTGGTCGACGACGATGCGGACCCGGTCGGGGTGCCGCGCGGCGACCGCCTCGGCAACCGCGGCGGTCTCCGGGTCGTCGTGGCCGATGATCGGGAGCACCTCGAAGTCCGGGTGGTCCAGGGCGAGCAGACGCTCGAGGGTCTGCTCGAGCACCGCCTGCTCGTGGCGGGCCGGAACGAGCAGGGAGAAGGACAGCCGTGGCGGGTCGGCCTCGCTGACGAAGCCGGTGGCGGCGAGCGTGTCGGGGTCACGCCAGGCGTGCAGCATCCACCACAGTGTCGCCATTGCCACGAGGAACAGGGTGAGGGACACGATCACGAGCAGGGTCGAGAGCACGACGGTCACGAGGGTCCTCCTTCGGCGCCGCAACCACCCAGCGAGGAGCCGTTGAGCAGCGCCTCGCCGAGCGCCAGCCAGGCGCCACCGTAGTAGGTCGGATGTTGGGTCTGCAGGGTGCGGGCCGCGGCCATCAGCTGAGCGCTCGTGGCGGTGTCCCCGGCGGCGCGAGCGGCGGCCGCGGCGGCGACGTAGGACAGGGGGTTGCGGGCGCTCGACAGCGGCAGCCCGCCCGGGGTGAGCGCGATCAGGCCCAGGTGACCGGTGACACGCAGCAGCCGCCACCAGCGGGCAGCCAGGGCCCGCTCGGTCGGGTCACAGCTGGTGGCGAACCAGACGACGAGCCGCTGGGCGTCGAGTCCGTACTGGACCTGCGGGGTTGAACCGTTGGGGGCCGGGGTGGGGCTCACCGCCGTGCCGTCGAGCCGGGCCCAGTCCGGGGGCAGCCGGCTGCCCCCGGAGGTGAGGGTGATCGCGTCCGCCCGCGCCGAGCGCTCCAGGGCGATCCAGCGCCGATCCCCGCTGAGCCGGGCCAGGGTGGCGAAGGCGACGGGCGCCCAGTAGCTCGGATCCAGGGTTGCCGGGGATCCCGTGGCCCATGGGCCGGCGGCGAGCCGCAGGACCCGGCCCCGACTCACCGTCTCGTGCGCGAGGACGGCCCCGGCCATCCGCCGGGCCTGGCGCACGAGCGGCGGCTGACCGCTGCGCGCAAGCGCCCAGGCGGCGAGAACGTCGGCGTCGGATGCGGGCATCGGGTCGAGCACGTGCCCGGCGCGGTCCGCGTGCCAGGCCAGCAGCCCGTCCGGACGCTGGAGGTGGTGCTGGGTCCAGCCCCAGATCCGGCGCACCTCGGCCGGCTTGCCGGCCACCTCGGCGAGCAGCAGACCGTAGGCCTGTCCCTCTGAGACGGTGTCGTCACCTTGATCGGGGCGCAGCACCTGGCCCTGAGGGGTGACGTCCTGGGCGAGGAAGCGCTCGGCCTCGATCCGGGCTCCGGGCACGCTCGCCGCCGTGTCGACCACGACGGTGCCCGTCGCCGCGGCCGCCACCAGCAGCAGCGTGACGAGCGCGGCAACCAGCGCGCTGCGGGTGCGGGGCGCCCCCGGTGGGCGCCGCCGTCGTCGCGGGCGCTGCCCGGAGGGGCGGCCCGCTGAGGAACGCTCCGGCGGCGACGGCCCGCCCGGCGGTTGCGGCATGGGCTCGAGGCTCATCGGGAAAGGGCCCCCGAGCCGGTGTGGGGACCGGTGATGCGCCGGATGACGATCGCCCCGGCTCCCCTCCCGAACCGGGCCACCGGACGGCTGTGGGCCAGGGCGGCCCGGACCTGCCCGTCCCCGCTGGGGTTCTGGGCGAGTGCGGAGCGGATGACCGGCGTCGAGACGACGTAGTCGAACTCCCGCCAACCCCGGGGGAGATGGCGCACGATGGCCGGGTCGAGGTTGTTGGAGAAGCCCAGCTTGTAGAACCAGACCACGCCGTAGCGGGGGGTGAAGCCGTCCCGGACGAGGTCGACGTACATCGTGTCGTCGATCATCAGACGCGCCCGACGGTTGACGTGTGCGGCGATCCAGTGCTCGGCACCGGCGATGGGCGCCGTGGCATCTGCGGTCATCTGGGCCCGGTCACCCCGGACCCACCCGGGCGTGATGAGCAGGGTGAGCGCGACGAGCAGCCCGACGGCGCCGGCAAGACCCATGGCGCCCCGGGGGGTGGACGCCCGCGTCCGCAGCGGGATACCGCCGCGCGCGCGGGTCCAGACCAGGTCGAGCACTCCGGCGATTGCCAGCGCGCAGAAGGGCAGCAGCGCGATGTCAAAGGGCTCGGGCAGGTAGCCCCCGCGCAGGGCGACGAGCACGGGCACGACCAAGGTCAGGCCCACCGGGCGCAGGCGCCGCACCCCGAGGCACAGCACCGCGGCGGCCAGGCCGAGACCGAGCAGCCAGGGGTCGACCTGGGTCCAGGAGAGGACCAGATGCTGGGCCTGGGAGCCGGAGGCGAAGACGCTGCCGGTGCCCTGGCGCCCGGCCAGCTGCCAGGTGACGGCCTGGAGCAGGCTCACGTGGCCGGGGCCGGGGATCAGCTCGCCCTTGAGCAGCGCGTACAACGGGTAACCGATGCCCAGCAGCACGAACGACGCCCCGAAGGCGGCGAGGCAGAAGCTGCGCGTGCGCCGGTCCGCGCGCCCGACGATGGCCAGCAGCAGCCCGGGGAGGAAGAGCAGCATGGTCTCCTTGGAGAGCACACCGACCGCGAAGCACGCCCCGGCGCCCGCGAAGGCCCAGAGCCGGCGTGACGGGCTCTGGGCGAGCACGAAGGCGAGCAGCACCCACGGGAGGGCGAAGTTCTCCAGGTAGACCTGGCGCAGCGAGTCGATGCCCAGGGGACTGGCCACCAGCAGGAGCACGGCCAGAGCGCTGAAGCCGCGCCGTAGCCCGAGGCGGCGGCCGAGCACATAGAGCAGGCTCGCGGTGGCCAGGGCGGGCAGGAGCATCAGCGACCGGGCCGTGGCCACCGCGGTGGCCCCGCGCAGCAGCGGGCCGAACAGCTCGGTGAGGATCCCCAGTTGGATCCAGCCCAGCGGCGGATGGTCGTACCAGTAGGTGTAGTGCGACAGCTGGCCGTGGGTGACGAAGGCCCAGGCCTCGGCGACGTAGGTCCCCTCGTCGTCGGCGAACCCGGGGGAGCGGGTGATCCCGGTGCCGACGAGCAGCACGGTCACCGCCATGAGCCCGAGCACGATCGGGATGCTCAGCCGGTGACGCCGGACCCAGGTCCGGGTGCCGGCGAGCATGAGCTCGCCGACCGGCGTGGCTGACGGCGTCTCCCGCCGGGGCCGTTCCGGCGCGCCCGGCAGCGCCGCCGTGGGCAGCGCATCTGAGCGTTCCGGCCGCGGCGGGGTGGCCGGTGAGCGGCGGGGGGGACGCGGGATGGCCGGGCGTGGCCGTTGCAACAGCTCGGTCATAGGGATCCAGTGGGTCGGGGACGGCGTGTGTCTGGCGCGCACCAGGGCAGGCGCACACCGAGGGGACGGCTCATCGGGACCGCGGGTCCCGGGGTGTCACCTCTCAGGCTCCCCGACCCGGCAGCACCTGAAACCGCATGTCAGAGGGGATTGACAGAACCCGGCCCGGCGTGTGCGCGCTTTCACATGGGCATCCACCCGGGGGGCGCGAGGACCTTTGCCGAGACGCGCCTGACTTTTTGCCGAGACGCGCCTGACTTTGTCTGCGCAGGCGCGTTAAGTCGGCAATGTCCACTGCCACCGACCTCGCCGACCTACTCAGGCAGGCGCTCGCCGCCGCCGATCCCGCCGTGCGTCTGGGGGCGGTCACCCAGCTGCGCCGCGAACTCGATGCACTGGAGACCGAAGCCGTCGGGGACGGCCTGCGGGCCGGTATGAGCTGGCGGGAGATCGGCATGGCCCTGGGTGTCTCCAAGCAGGCGGCCCACCGCCGCCACGCCAAGGACGTCGACCTCGAGCCCGCGGCTGACGCGAACGCCGCCACGGCCTCGGGCGCTGAGGCACTGGCTACCGCCGCCGTCCGCCACGCTGTGCGCATCGCCCGCCGTGAGGCCCTCGCCGCCGGATGCCTGGAGCTGGGGACCGAGCACCTGCTGCTTGGTCTGCTCCAGTGCGGCGACGAGGCGACCACCGCGTTGCTGCGCCGGCTCGGCGTCACCGTGGCGGCCGCCCGCGGCATGGCCGCGCCGACCGTCGCGATCCCCCTTGAGGACGCCGCGCGCGCCCTGGACGCGACCCGACGCGAAGGCGACGAGGGCGACTCGGCGGCGGGTCGCGTCTCGGACGCGGGCATTGACGGACGCGCCGCCGACGCCGGTATCACCGGGCGGGCGGTGGACGCCGCCACGGCTCCCCGCGGGCCGAGTGCCACGCAGATGGGCCTCTCTCCGCTCACCCGGCGGGTCGTCTCCCACGCCCTGCGCGAGACGGTGGAGCGGGGCGTGCGGTCACTCAGCGCCCTGGACCTGCTCGACGCGCTGCTGTGCCACGACCACGGGGGGGCCGCCCAGACGCTCCTGGCCCTGGGCATCTCGCCGGTCGAGGTGCGCCGCGAGATCCTGCGTGTCGTTCGCGTCAGCGACCTGGCGCCGAGCGCACCGCCGCGTCCAGGCGCGCCAGCCGCTGCGCAAGCGTGAGGCCGGCCGGCACGCGCGCCGGCGCCGAGTGGGACGAGGTGCCGGATGACGCGCTGCCGCCGCTGCCCGCGATGATGGCAATGGCCAGGACGGCCGCGAGCAGGACGAGGGCGACGGCCGCCGGCGTGCGCCGAGCCGCGCCGGTTCCGCGGATCCCTGCCGAGGCGCGCCGGGCGGGCGGCTGAGGCGAGCTCACGCGCGCCGCCGAAGCGGTGCGCGCCGGCCGGCGGGGGCTGACCCGGGTCGCCGCCGCTTCCGGGGTCGCGGCCGTCGGCTCCTGGCTCTCGCCCTGGGTATCCCTGGGTACCGGGATTCGGGAGAGAGTGTCCTCGCGCAGAGCGTGGAGGGCGACCTCGGCCGAGGGGGGCCGCTCGCCGGGGTCGTCGCGACGCAGCCAGTCCGTGAGCGCGCCGATCCCCGCCGGAGGGCGGGCACCGCCCGCCTCGGCGAGCAGCACTCCGAGGGAGTACAGGTCGCTCTGGGGCGTCGGGGCGGCGCCGCGCGTGAGTTCGGGGGCGAGGAAACGCAGCGTCCCCACCAGGTGACCGGGCTGGGTGAGCGAGGTCCCGTCCTGGAGCCGGGCGATGCCGAAGTCGGTGAGCCGCGCATGGCCGTCCCGGTCCAGCAGCACGTTGGCCGGCTTGACGTCGCGGTGCAGCACGTCGGCACGGTGGACGGCCTCGAGCGCCGACAGCAGGTCGGCGGCGAGCCGGTACAGGCCCTCCGGGTCAAGCGGACCCCGGGCCAACCGGCTCTCCAGGGTGCCCCCGTCGAGGTACTGCATGACGAGGTAGGGCCGCTCGGCGGTGGCGCTGTAGTCATAGACCTCGACGAGGTTCGGATGGCTGATGCGCGCGGCGATCCGGGCCTCCCGGGCGAAGCGGGAGACGTAGCTCATGTTCTGGGCCAGCGCGTCGGACATCACCTTCACGGCCACCGGGCGGCCCAGGCTCTCGTCCTCGGCCCGCCAGACCACGGCCATCCCGCCGGTTCCCACGACGGCCTCCAGCCGGTAGCGCCCGCCCAGTCGGGCGCCGGCCCGAATCGCGTCGGGCAGGGTGTCAGTCATGGCCGCCCGGCTTCTTGTGGTCGCCGTGGCCCGGACCCCCGTGACCGTCGCCGGGACCCTGGTCGTGACCGTGGTGCCCGTGTCCGGGCGGGGTGGCCGGCGGCCCGGGGGCGGCCACGGCGGGCGCCTGGCTCGCCGGGGCGGTGGTGACCGTGGCGGGCACGGTGACGACCGTCGCCGTGGACGCTGCGGTGGTGGTGCTCTGCGTGGTCGCTGCCTCGGTGCGGGCCGCGCCGGCCTCGGCGAGCAGACCCCCGGCGGTCACCGCGGACAGGGCGTCCTGGGCCTGGAGGCGGCGCACCTCGTCGCTGAAGTCGTTGAGCGCGGCCCGAGCCATGCTCGGCCGGTGGGCGGCGGCAGCCTCCCGCGCATGGGTGATGTCGGCGAGCAGCTGGCCCCGCTGGGTGGCGGACAGGCCGCCGTGTGAGGCCGCGCCGGTGCCGCATCCCGCAACGGCGACAGTGAGAAGGGTGAGGGTGAGCGCACCAGCGCCACGTGACGGAGCAGACGGCACGCCCTATCTATACCCACACCTCGGCTGACGGAGCGGTCCGGGACGGGCAAAGCTCGACGATCGTCAACTCCGGCTGACGTGGTGTGTCCGGCCCGTGGCTCAGGCGAGCAGCTGAGGCAGGTAGGGGTCGTGCTTGCGCACGAGCATGTCCACGTAGATGACCGTCGACACCGCCGCTGAGAAGGGAGCCAGAAGCACGGCGACCAGCGATGTGAGGGCTCCGCCGATGAGCAGGAAGCCGGGGATCGACCCCGGGGTCAGGGCGCGGGTGAGGGAGGTGAGCAGGAGTTGCAGCAGTCCCTCGCCGAGGCCGCCGAGCACCGCCGCCACGAGCAGACAGCCCAACACGTGGAACCAGGCGCCCGCGACCAGCTCCTGGGAGCGGGCGAGCGCCCGCGCCCCGCGGCCGCCCTCGGTCATGAGCACGGGCACGGCCACGGACAGCGCGACGATGAAGTAGATCCCCGGAAGGATGAAGAGGAGAAAGCCGACCAGAACGCATGCGGCCACGAGGATCGAGACCCAGACCAGCCCGAACGCGCGGTCGAGCGCGAAGCTGAAGGAGGTCCGCAGGTCCGCCGGATGGTCGAGGTAGCGCCCGAGGATGATTCGGTACGCCGCGCCGATGGAGACGAGCAGCATCAGGGCCGAGAGGACCGCGGCCACGGTGGAGACGCCCGTGAACGTCCCGGTCTGGCCGGCACGCACGACGACGGCTGCGTTGCGCAGCACCGCTCCGGACGGGATGGAGATGAGCCGCAACCCGAGCACGAGAGCCTGGGTGGGTACGACGACGAGCGCGATGGCCCCCCACAGGCGCGCGGCGTCGGCTCGGTAGAGGGCCAGGGCGGTCCGGACGGTCGCGCCGATGCTGAGCGGTCCGGGCACTCCGGGCCCGGAGGATGGCGGGGAGTCCGGCATGGAGGCGCAGACCTTACCCGGGCCCGACGCCGGGACGGCGCCGGAGTGAGGCCGGCAGATCTCCACCCCGCGCCGCGCCACGCCGTGTCGCGCGTTCAGAGCCCCAGCGTCCGGCCCAGAATCTCCTTCATGATCTCGTCGGTGCCCCCGCCGATCGGTCCCAGGCGGGCGTCGCGCAGGCAGCGCTCGATCCCGTACTCGACCATGTAGCCGGCCCCGCCGTGGATCTGCAGGCAGGTGTCGGCGACGTCCACCGCGGCCCGCTGGGTGAACAGCTTGGCCTGGGTGACCAGCGCCACCACGTCCCCACCCGCCACGTAGCGGCGCAGGACCTCATAGGTGAGCGCCTCGGCGGCCTGGATCGTCACGGCCATCTCCGCGAACGTGTGCCGGGTCACCTGGAAGGCCGAGATCGGCCGGCCAAAGGCGACACGCTCCCGGGCGTAGCGCAGTGTCCGGTCAAAGCACCAGCGCATGGCCCCGAGGGCGCCGAGGGACATGAGCAGCCGCTCCCACTGGAAGTTGGCCATGATCAGGGCGAAGCCGCCGTTCTCCTCCCCGAGCAGGTTCGCGCGCGGCACGAACACCTCGTCGAAGGCGATCAGCGCGGTATCCGAGGCATGCCAGCCGAGCTTCTCGATCGGCGCCGTGGACAGCCCGGGCACGTCCGGACCGGCGTCGATGATGAGGAAGGAGATGCCGTGATGGCCACCTTCGGCCGTCGTCTTCACCGCAGTGACGAGCGTCCGGGCGCGACAGCCGCCGGTGATGAACTGCTTGGACCCCGACACGAGCCAGCCGCCCTCGACCGGACGCGCGGTGGTGGAGATCGCGGCGACGTCGGAGCCCGCGCCCGGCTCGGTGATGGCCAGCGCGGCGATCCGCTCGCCGCGGATCCCCGGGACCAGGTAGCGGGCCTGCTGCTCGGGGGTGCCGAACTTCGCGATCGGCGGCAGGGCGATCCCCGTGTGGGCACCGATCCCCGCGGCCAGCCCGCCCGAGCCGCACCAGGCGAGCTCCTCGACGAACACCGCGTCGGCCACCGGGTCCCCGTCCCCGCCCACGGAGGGGTCGAACTTCAGCCCGATGTAGCCCAGCTCGGCCAACCGTGTGAAGACCGAGTCGGGAAACCAGCGTGCGGCCTCCCACTCATCGGCCTTCGGCGCGAGCTCGGTCGCCACGAAGCGGCGCACGGCCGCGCGGAAGTCCTCGTGCTCGGGGGTGAAGGGCGGAGCCGGGCGGCGCTCCGCCGGGGACGATGAACCCACCGACCGGGTGAGGGGCCCGCCCGGATCGGCCACATCGGCCAATCCGGTCACCCTCTGGTCCCCGCTCACGGTGGTCACGCTAGATCCCGTAGGACTTCCCGATCACGTCGAGCATGATCTCGTCGGTCCCCGCGCCGATCCGGTTGAGGCGCAGGTCGCGCCAGGCCCGCTCGACCCCGTACTCGACCATGTAGCCGGCCCCGCCGTGGATCTGGATGCACTCGTCCGCCACCTCCACGGCGATCCGTGAGGCGTACAGCTTGGCCATGGAGATCTCGCGCACCGGGTACTCGCCGTTCTGGAACCGCCAGGCGGTCTGGTAGACGAGGGAGCGGGCGGTCTCGATCTTCGTGGCCATGTCGGCGAACTTGTGCCGGGTCACCTGGAAGGCCGAGATCGGCCGGCCGAAGGCCTTGCGGTCCTTCGCGTACTGCAGGGTCTGCTCGAACACCCGCTGGGCCCCCGCGACGGCGCCGGCGGCGCCGATGAGCCGCTCACCCTGAAGCTCCCACATGATGTGGTAGAAGCCCTTCCCCACCTGACCGAGGACCGCGCTGGCGGGGACCCGGACGTCGGCGAAGGCGAGCAGCGCGGTGTCGGAGGCGTGCATGCCGAGCTTCTCCAGGCGCTTCTCGCGGATGACCCCGGGGGAGTCCATCGGGACGAGGAACAGGGTGACCCCGTCATAACCGGCCTCGGGGTCGGTCTTGGCCACGAGCACGATCACGTCCGCGCGGTGGCCGTTGGTGATGTAGGTCTTGGAGCCGTTGATGACGTACTCGTCGTTGGCCTCGTCGTAGACCGCGCGGGTCTTGATGGCGGCGACGTCGGAGCCGGCGTCGGGCTCGGTGATGCCCAAACACAGGATCTTCTGTCCCGCGATGGCCGGCCTGACCCACGTCTCCTTCTGCTCCGGGGTGCCGAAGAGGATGATCGGGGGCATCGCCATGTCGGTGTGGACGGCGACGCCCATGGCCATCCCGCCGGAGTCCGCGCGGGCCAGCTCCTCGGCGAGCACCAGGGAGGTGTAGTAGTCCCCGCCCTGGCCGCCGAGCTCCTCGGGCTTGTCGAGACCGAGGAAGCCGAGCTCGCCCATGCGCGTGAAGACCCAGTCCGGAAACGTCGTCTGCTCCCACTCGGCGGCGTGGGGACGCAGTTCCTTCTCCACGAAGCGACGCAGCGACT
>DASSZV010000084.1:0-5138 GCA_035702765.1 Solirubrobacteraceae bacterium | reverse complement strand
AAGAGCGGGTATCCGGCCGGGTCGTAGATGTTCGAGAACAGCTGGCCCCGAGCGGCGGCGAGGTACGAGCCGGTGTCGGTGATGCCGAGGAACCCGGGCCGGTAGAGGATCGTGAAGACGACCCGCAGCGCGATCCCGGCGGCGAAGACGCCCAGGACCCAGGTGGGCGCTCGCCATGCTCGCCATGGGCGGGCGGGCGCGAGCCGCCGGAGTGCGGGCCCGCGGCGGTGCACAGCTCCAGCGCCCATGGCGGCCGATCCTAGCGGCGCCGCGGGCGGTCCCCGGTGCGTGACTGTTCGGTCTTGCGTGTGACGTACTGCCGCCATATCCGGCATAACGTCACACGCCTCACCCACTCACCAAGACGGGCCGGGCGATCGGTCGCACAACGCAGAGGGGCCCCGACCGGACATCACCGCCCCAATCGCCGCAAGGCGGGGCGGTGGGGTCCGAGCAGGGCCCCGTGAGCCGGTACGCGTTACCCGAGCGCCGGCGCGATCTCGGCTTCGAGCTTCTTCTTCGGGTACGAGCCGATGACGCGCTTGGCCTCGGCGCCGTTCTTGAAGACGATCAGGGTGGGGATCGAGAGCACGTTGTAGGCGATCGCCGTCTGCTGGTTCTCGTCCGTGTTCAGCTTGACGACCTTCAACTGGTCGCTCTTCTCCTTGGCGATCTCCTCGACGACCGGGGCGACCGCGCGGCACGGGCCGCACCAGGGGGCCCAGAAGTCAACCAGCACGGGCACGTCGGACTCGAGGACCTCGGCCTGGAAGTTGTTGTCGGTGACTTCAGAAACGGTGCCTGCCATGGTGGGCCTCTCGGTTGGGTGCGGGGACGAAGCTTGCTTCAGAAAGTATAGTGCCGCCGGGTGCCATCCTTGGCCCCTCAGTGACCGCGGACCTCATCCAGCTCTCCGACGGCCGGCTCGGGACCGACCGGCGCCGCGCGCGATGGCTCGAGCAGGCCCTGGAGAATGAAGTGAACCAGCCCGCCCAGCGTCTGGGCGCGGAGGGCATCGCCGCCCCCTAACCCCGTGGACGCCCAGACCCCACCGACCCCGGAGCCCGAGCCGACCCCGAAGCCCGAGCCGACCCCAGAGCCCGAGCCGACCCGGCCGACGGGCGACCCGACGAACCTCCAGATCGCCGACGTCCTCGATGAGCTCGGGGATCTCTACGAGCTCGACGGGGCGGTCATCCACCGGATCGCCGCCTACCGCAACGCGGCCAAGGCGGTGCGCGAGGCCTCCACGAGCGTGGCCGGGCTGGCCCGAGCCGGCCGCGCGACGGAGCTGCCCGGGATCGGCGCGACGATCCAGGACAAGATCCGTGCCCTCACCGAGACGGGCACGATCCCCGCCCTGGAGCGCCTGCGCGGCCAGTTCCCGGCCGGCCTCGTGGCCATGACCAAGCTGCCCGGCCTTGGGCCCAAGCGGGCACGGCGGCTCCATGACGAGCTTCAGATCGGCGACCTCGCCCAGCTGCGAGCCGCCGCCGAGGGCCAGCGCATCCGTGCCCTGAAGGGCTTCGGGCCCAAGGCCGAGGAGGCGATCCTCGCCGCCCTCACCGCCCACGCGGCCGAGGGCCCACCCGAGCGCATCGTTCTGGACAAGGCACTGGTCATCGCCGAGCAGTTGGTCACCGCGCTGGCCGCGCACCCGGCGGCGGACCGCGTGGCGCTCGCCGGGTCGGCCCGGCGCATGACCGAGACGGTCAAGGACATCGACATCATCGCCACCGCCTCTGACCCGGGCGCGCTTACGCGGGCGGCCGCCGAGCTCGACCTCGTCGCCTCTGCCTCGACGCCGGGGGAGAACGCGGTCCGGCTGCGCACCTACACCGGCCTGTCCGTCGACCTGCGGATCGTCGAGCCGGACCAGTTCGGCAACGTGCTCCAGCACCTCACCGGGTCCAAACAGCACAACGTCGCTCTGCGCGAGTACGCGGTCCGGCGCGGCCTGCACGTCTCCGAATACGGAATCCTCGACGACGCCACCGGTCTCAGCCACCGCTGTGCCAGCGAACCGGAGGTCTACGCCCGGCTCGGGCTGGACTACATCGAGCCCGAGCTGCGCGAGAACCGGGGGGAGATCTCCCGGGCGCTGGAGCACCGACTGCCCGAGCTGATCGAGGTCGGCGACCTGCGGGGCGACCTGCACTCCCACACCATCGCCTCGGACGGAAAGGCGACGGTCGCCGAGATGGCCGCGGGCGCGCGCGCCCACGGCTATGAGTACCTCGTCATCACCGATCATTCGGCGTCGATGGGCTTCGGTGCCGACGTCTCCCCGGACCAGCTCAAGCGTCAGATCGAGGCGGTCCGCTCCACCCGAGTCCCGGGGATCGAGCTGCTCATCGGCTCTGAGGTGAACATCCTGCCGGACGGGTCCCTCGACTACGCCGACGACCTGCTCGCCGAGCTCGACTGGGTGGTCGCCTCGGTGCACACGTCCTTCCAGATGCCCGCCGACGCGATGACCCAGCGGATCATCACCGCCGCCCGGCACCCCCTGGTCGACTGCCTCGGTCACCTGTCCGGACGGATCCTCGGACGCCGCCACGGATACACGTTCGACTTCGAGGCCGTGCTGTCCGCCGCCCTGGAGTCCGGCACGCTGATGGAGATCAACGCCAACCCGCTGCGGCGCGACCTCAACGAGGTCCACGCGCGCGCCGCCGCGGCGGCCGGACTCGGCCTGGTCATCAACACCGACGCCCACCGGCCCGAGGGCTTCGCGGTGAACCGCTACGGAGTGGCCACGGCGCGGCGCGCGGGGCTCGGACCCCGCGAGGTCCTCAACACGCTCGGCTGGGCGGACCTGAAGGCACGCCTGCCACGCTACCGCGCGACGACCTGACGCTCACTGAGCGTCGGGTCGGCGGGCAGTCCGGCCGCCCGGTCCCGGCGGGCCCGCGGACCGAGCCACTGAATCCAGGCGAACCAGACGAACCCGGCCAGGGAGACAATCAGGGCGATCCAGAAGTTGAGCCGCTCCCCGAGGATGTACTCGGAGTAGTCGATGCGGATCGTCTCCTCGAAGATCCGGTAGGCCGAGTAGCCGGCCACGTAGAGGGCGAACAGACCCGGTGCGCGGACCACGCGCTTGCGGCCGAGCCAGAGCAGGAACGCGGCGAGGCTGAGGTCCCAGATCATCTCGTAGAGGAAGCTGGGTTGGAAGGTGGCGAAGTGCGCAAACCCCGGCGGGCGGAACTGAGGGTCGATCTTCAACGCCCAGGGCAGGGTCGAGGGCTTGCCGAAGAGCTCCTGGTTGAAGTAGTTGCCCACGCGTCCGATGGCCTGGGCCACGAGCAGGGCGGGCGCCACGACGCTCAACATCTCCCGCACGGTCGGCCAGTCATGTCGGCGGCGTATGCGCCAGATGCCGACCGCGGACCCGAGGGCGACGCCGCCCCAGATGCCCAGGCCGCCCTTCCACACCTCCAGGAACCCGAAGGTGCCCGGCGGGATCTGGCTCGGCGTGGTGACGAGGAAGTAGATGCGTCCCCCGACGAGCCCGGCCGGGAACCCCCACCAGGCGGCCTCATAGACGTCCTCGCGGCTCCCGCCCCGCAGCTCCCACTCATGCCGGGTGATGGCGATCGCCGCGGCGACGGCCAACACGTACATGATCCCGTACATGTGGATGAAGAACGGGCCGATGTGGAACCCGTTGCCCGGTGGCGAGGGGATGAACGCGAACGTCGTCACCGGCCAGGATCCTAGCTCCGGCGTGTATGAATTCCGTTCAGGTCCACGCGCGAGGCGCGGAAGCCGGGCGTGCGCACGAGCCGGATGGGCTCCCACGGGCGGGTCCGTTCGACGTAGAAGCGGGCGCCGTCACGGTCCTCGATCGCGCCAACGGCGGCGCTCTGGCGCCGCCAGGCCAGCGCCCAGAGAATCATGAAGCCGGCGACCACCGCCGGGACCTGGGGCACGACCACCGCGCAGGCGGCGCCCAGTAGCGTCGCGGCGAGGACCGGCCACAGGCGGTTGAGCACGGTCCGGGCGGGGGCGAGCTCGGGCAGGCTCGTCTGGGTGCGCGCGGCGGCGAGCAGGCCGCGGATGGGCTCAGACGCCGCAGCGGCGCGCCCGGACCAGAGGCCGAAGAGGGCCGCGGCCAGCCACCAGCCCAGGGAGATCCACACGACCCCGAGGTCCCCGGCCCCGTTGGCCCCCGCGAGCGTGGCCAGGATGAGCGCGCTGGCGCCACTGGCGCACAGCATCACCGTGGTGCGCAGGAAGTCACCAAAGCGCACGGCGGCCGCCCCGCGGCGCTACTCGCCGTCACCGTCGCCGAAGGCCAGCGTCGCGAGCACGTCGACGACGCCGGCGGTCCCGTCGACGACGAGGTCGGCCTCGTCACGGATCGCCGCAGGACCGTCATCGGAGGCGACGCCGATGCACACGCAGAGGTCGAGCACCCCGTCGGCGCGCAGCTCCCGCAGCGCGCGGAAGGCGTCCAGGTCGGTGACGTCGTCGCCGGCGTACAGCGCCCGGCGCACCCCGGTCCGCGTGATGAAGGCATGCACCCCCGCGCCCTTGTCGATGCGCACGGGCGGACGGACCTCCATCACCTTGCGGCCCCAGTGGATCTCCAGGCCGCTGCTGGCAGCGTGGGCGGCCAGCGCGTCGACGGCCTCCCGGGCGAGCACCTCGTCCTCGGCCCCGCGCCAGTGGAAGGCGACGATCGGGCCCTTGTCCTCGATGCGCACCCGGGCGCGGCGCAGCTCCGGGGTGTCGTTCTCCCGGCGGAAGCGCGAGATGCGGTCCACCCAGCCGTCGAGCGCGGGGTCCAGCACCGCTTCGGTCCATCCCGGCTCGAGCTGCTCGGCGCCGTGGCTGCCGATGTAGGTGAGGGTGCCGACGCCGACCATCCCGCGAGCCTCGGAGGCGCGCCGGCCGCTCACGCAGGCGACGGCGCCGAAGCGGCGCGAGAGGCGCAGCAGCAGTTGGCGGGTCGCCTCGGGGACGGTCGCGTCGGAGGCGAGCTCGACGATCGGCGAGAGCGTCCCGTCGATGTCGAACAGCACCGCGGAGGATCCCGGGTCGGCGCGCAGCGGACCCAGACGGGCGTCACGCTCGGTGCCGTGCGTCGCGGGGGCCTCTCCGTTGGTGGTCACCGGCCCTAGTATGGCGCG
>DASSZV010000048.1:0-15935 GCA_035702765.1 Solirubrobacteraceae bacterium | reverse complement strand
GCCCTTGAGCATGTCGCTCAGGGACTTCAGCGGACGGTTGCCCGGGCCCGTGACGGGCCGGCCACGGCGGCCGTTGTCGAACAGGGCGTCGACGGCCTCCTGGAGCATGCGCTTCTCGTTGTTGACGATGATCTCCGGCGCGCCGAGGTCGAGCAGACGCTTGAGCCGGTTGTTGCGGTTGATGACGCGGCGGTAGAGGTCGTTGAGGTCCGAGGTGGCAAAGCGGCCACCGTCGAGCTGGACCATCGGGCGCAGCTCCGGCGGGATCACCGGGACGGCCTCGAGGATCATCATCTCGGGGCGGTTGCCCGAGTTGAGGAACGCGGTGACGACCTTGAGGCGCTTCACCGCACGGGCCTGCTTCTGGCCCTTGGCGGTCTTCACCTGGTCCTGGAGGTCGGCGGCCTCCTCCTCGAGGTTCACCTGCTCGAGCAGGTCGCGCACGGCCTCGGCACCCATGCCGCCGCGGAAGTACTCACCGAAGCCGAAGGGCGAGCCGAAGCGATCCTTGAGTTCACGGAAGAGCGTCTCGTCGTTGACGACATCCTTGGACTTCATCGACTTGAACAGGTCCCAGACCTGGCGGAGACGCTCGGCGGCGTCCTCCATGTAGGCCTCGGTGTCGTCGATGTCGGAGTTGAGCGACTTGCGCGTGTCCTTGAGCAGCTTCTCGCGCTCCTCCTCGGACAGCTTGGCCACGTTCACGTCGAGAGATTCGGACCACATGTGGTCGTCGTCGGAGAAGTTGCGGTCGACCTTCGCCGTCTGAAGGAACTCCACGCGACGCTCGAGGGACTCGCGCAGTTCCAGCATGCGCTCCTCCTTCTCGGCCGCGTAGGCGTCGAGCATGTCGTTGACCTGTGTCTGGAGCGAATCGAGGTCACGCTCACGCGCCTCACTGTCGACCCAGGTGACGATCGAGGCAGCGAAGTACAGGACCTTCTCCAGCTCCTTGGGGGCCATGTCGAGCAGGTAGCCGATGCGGCTGGGGACGCCCTTGAAGAACCAGATGTGGCTCACGGGGGCGGCCAGGTCGATGTGGCCCATGCGCTCGCGCCGGACCTTGGAGCGGGTGACCTCCACGCCGCAGCGCTCACAGACGATGCCCTTGTAGCGGACGCGCTTGTACTTGCCGCAGTAGCACTCCCAGTCCTTGGTGGGACCGAAGATGCGCTCGCAGAAGAGGCCGTCCTTCTCCGGACGCAGCGTGCGGTAGTTGATCGTCTCGGGCTTGGTGACCTCACCCGAGGACCAGCTGCGGATCTGCTTGGAGGAGGCGAGGCCGATCTCGATGGCGTCGAAGTTGTTGATGTCGATCATGTGGTGCTCTCTTCCTTCTTCGACTTAGGCCTCGTCGACGTCGCCAACGGGGACGTCGGGACCCGGGAGTCCGTCCAGATCGGCGGCGAAGTCCTGGGCCTCGAGGCTCTCGCCCGATTCCAGGTCCTCCTCACCGCTGGAGCTCTCGATCTCTGCTGCGGAGGCCTCGACGGTCTCCCCTTCATGTTCGGTGGCCTCGTCGGCGCCACCGTCGCCGTCCTGGGTGCGCACGCCCGAGAGGTCGATGCCGAGCTCCTCCGCGGCGCGGAGCAGGTCGTCGTCGTCCTCGCGCATCTCGGCGCGCTCACCTTCCTCGGACACGACGTTCACGTCGAGGGCGAGGGACTGCATCTCCTTGAGGAGCACCTTGAAGGACTCCGGAATGGAGGGCTCGGCGATGTTCTCGCCCTTGACGATGGCCTCGTAGGCCTTCACGCGCCCGACGGTGTCGTCGGACTTGATCGTGAGCATCTCCTGCAGCGTGTAGGCGGCGCCGTAGGCCTCCAGCGCCCACACCTCCATCTCACCGAAGCGCTGACCGCCGAACTGCGCCTTGCCGCCCAGCGGCTGCTGGGTGACGAGGGAGTAGGGACCCGTCGAGCGGGCGTGGATCTTGTCGTCGACGAGGTGGTGGAGCTTGAGGATGTACATGTAGCCGACGGTCACCGGCTGGGCGAAGGGCTGGCCGGTGCGGCCGTTGAAGAGCTGCACCTTGCCCGAGGCCTGGCTGCCGACACGCCGCGTCTCATCGACGTCCATGCGGATCTTGCCGCCCTTGGCGGTGTGCTCCTTCTGCCACTCCACCAGCGCACGGTCGACGTCCTCGACCTTGGCGCCGTCGAACACCGGGGTGGCGGTGTAGACCTTCGGGCCCGCGCCGTCGACGGTGTTCTTGGCGATGCCCCGACGCGTGGCGTTCTGGCCACGCTCGTTGTCGGAGTCGTACCAGCCGTTGGCGGCCACCCACCCGAGGTGGGTCTCCAGGATCTGACCGACGTTCATCCGGCTCGGCACGCCCAGCGGGTTGAGGATCACGTCGATCGGCGTTCCGTCCTCGAGGAAGGGCATGTCCTGGGGGTCGACGATCTTGGAGATGACGCCCTTGTTGCCGTGGCGACCGGCGAGCTTGTCGCCCTCAGAGATCTTGCGCTTCTTGGCCACGAACACGCGCACGAGGTCGTTCACGCCCGGGGGCAGATCGTCGCCCTCATCCCGGGAGAAGGTCATGACGTCGATGACGACGCCACCCTCACCGTGGGGAACCTTCAGCGAGGTGTCACGCACCTCACGCGCCTTCTCCTTGAAGATCGCGCGGATGAGCTTCTCCTCGGCGGTGAGCTCGGTCTCGCCCTTGGGCGTCACCTTGCCGACGAGCAGGTCGCCCGAGGTGACCTCGGCGCCGATGCGGACGATGCCGCGGTCATCGAGGTTGCGCAGGCTCTCCTCGGAGCGGTTGGGGATGTCGCGGGTGATCTCCTCGTCGCCGAGCTTGGTCGTGCGCGCGTCGATCTCGTACTCCTCGATGTGGATCGAGGTGAGCTCGTCGTCGGAGACCAGGCGGCGGTTGAGGATGATCGCGTCCTCGAAGTTGTAGCCCTCCCAGGACATGAAGGCGACCATCAGGTTCTTGCCCAGCGCCATCTCGCCCTGGTCCGAGCTCGACCCGTCCGCCAGGACGGTGCCCTCGAGCACCTCGGTGCCGTTCTCGATGATCGGCTTCTGGTGGATCAGGGTGCCCTGGTTGGAGCGCATGAACTTCTGCAGCAGGTACTCGTCCTCGTCCCCGTCCGTCGTGCGAACGATGATCCGCTCGGCGTCGACGTAGGCGACGGTGCCGGGGCGCTTGGCGATGACCACGTCACCGGTGTCGACGGCGGCGCGGTACTCCATGCCCGTGCCGACGAGCGGCGCGTCGGTGACGAGCAGCGGCACGGCCTGGCGCTGCATGTTCGAGCCCATCAGCGCGCGGTTGGCGTCGTCGTGCTCGAGGAACGGGATCATCGCCGTGGCGACCGACCAGATCTGCTGGGGGGCGACGTCAATGGCGTCGACCTCGCTCGGCGGCACGGTGATGTACTGGCCCGCGAGGGTCCGGCAGAGGATCTCCTCCTCGAGCAGACGGCCGTTCTCGTCCCGCGGCGCGTCGGCCTGGGCGATCTTCAGCGGCTCCTCCTGCGTGGCGTCGAGGTGGACGATCTCCGGCTGGACGACTCCGTCCTTGACCATCCGGTAGGGCGAAGTGACGAACCCGTGCTCGGAGATCTCCGCGTAGGTGGCCAGCGAGCCGATCAGGCCGATGTTCGGGCCCTCGGGGGTCTCGATCGGACACATGCGACCGTAGTGGGTCGGGTGGACGTCGCGCACCTCGATCGGGGCGCGCTCGCGGGTGAGGCCGCCGGCGCCGAGGGCGGAGAGGCGCCGCCGGTGGGTCAGACCACTCAGGGAGTTGTTCTGATCCATGAACTGGGAGAGCTGGGAGGAGCCGAAGAACTCCTTCAGCGCGGCGACGACAGGCCGGATGTTGACGATCGTCTGCGGGGTGATCGTGTCGGCGTCCTCGGTGGTGAGGCGCTCGCGAACGACACGCTCCATGCGGTAGAGGCCGATGCGGAAGGCCTCCTGGATCAGCTCGCCGACGGTGCGCAGACGGCGGTTGCCGAAGTGCTCGTACTCGTCGAGGTGATCGGCGATCGGGTCCCGGGGCATGCTCGCGGCCTCGGCCGCGTAGTCCTTGACCTCGTTCTCGGGGCTCTCGTCCATCCCGAGCAGCTTGGGCAGGGAGATGAGCTCCCTGATGAGGGCGATGATGTCGTCGTGCGTGAGGGTCCGGGTGTCCAGGTCGGTGTCGAGATGGAGCCGGGCGTTCAGCTTGTAGCGGCCCACGCGCGTGAGGTCGTAGCGCTTGGGGTCGAAGAACAGCTGGTTGAGCAGCGAACGAGCGGCGTCGACTGACGGCGGCTCGCCGGGGCGCTGCTTCTTGAACAGCTCGATGAGCGATCCCTCTTCGGTCTTGGTCACCTCGGCATCGGCCTCGAGCGTGAGGCGCATGTGCAGGGAGTTGTCGAACATCGCCAGGATCTCCTCATCCGTCGCGTAGCCCATCGCGCGGAGGAGGACGGTGACCGGCAGCTTGCGCTTGCGGTCGATGCGGACGTAGACGCGCCCCTTCTTGTCGATCTCGAGCTCGAGCCAGGAGCCACGGGCCGGCATCAGGTTGGCGACGAAGACCTGCTTCTCCCGGTCCTTGGGCTCCATGACGTAGGCGCCCGGGGAGCGCACCAGCTGCGTGACGACGACGCGCTCGGTGCCGTTGATGACGAAGGTGCCGCGCTCGGTCATCCACGGGAAGTCGCCCATGAACACGGACTGCTCGCGGATCTCACCGGTCTCGCGGTTGATGAAGGCGACGGTGACGGTGAGCGGCCGCGCGTAGGTGAGGTCCTTCTCACGGCACTGCTCGAGGGAGGCGACCGGCTCGTCGAAGGTGAACTCGCCGAACTGGACGGCAAGGTTTCCGGTGTAGTCCTCGATCGGGGAGACGTCGTTGATGGTCTCGCGTAGGCCGCCCTTCTCCGGGTCGGTGAGCCATGCAAAGGATCGACGCTGGATGTCGATGAGGTTGGGGACCTCGATGGCGTTCTGCAGGCGCGCGAAACTGCGGCGCGTCCGGGGGGCTTCGGCGGTGGCCAAGACGGCGGCTCCTCAGGCTGAGGGGAGACAGGGGCTATCCGCGCAGCGCGTCGCTCCCGGGTCTGTCCGGGTCTCGTCTGTGGGACGAGACCCCTCCGAGCGTGGCGCAGCACGCGGACGCTTTAATATAGCAGCGGGCACCGGTACGCTGGCATGGGCCAGCGGGCGCCCCCACGAGGGTACTGCCAGCTCTCACGGACCCCGCCCGGAGCGATCACGTATGTGGCGTGATCCTCGCTGATGGGCGGCTGCGACTATCGGCTGACCGGCGGCAGTGTAGGAGGTCTCCCCCCGGAAGGCAAGATCGGCGCGGCGGCCCGTCGGCGTTCAAGCCTGCCGCCCCGGATGCCGATGCATTGGCGGATGGGCCGCGCACCCGCGGGGCCCCAGACCGGACGTCATATGCTCAACCCGCCTGCGTGGACCATCGGGGTCGGTGCGAACCTCACCATCGGCGCTTGCTACCTGGCCATCTGCTGGCTCATCCTGCGTGGGCTCCTGCGCTCGGGTCAGCTGCGCGGCAACCCGCTGGCCGCGGCCACGGCGCTCATCTTCTTCACCTGCGCGGTCCACCATGCCGGCGGCGCGATCCACACCCTGGCCCCGAGCCTCGGGCTGTCGGACCCCGCCGGTCTGGCCTCGCGGCGGAGCTACACCTGGCAGATGGACGGCTGGGACGTCGTCGGCGCGGCCGTGGGGATCCTCTACCTCAGCCTACGCTCGCTCTACGGCCGGCTGCTCGAGACCCCGGCGATGTTCGCCGACCTCGAGCGCGAGCGCGCCCAGGCTGCGGTGGCCAGCCAGCGCAGCGCCCTGGCCGAGGCCCAGGCCATCGCCCGTCTCGGCTCCTGGTCCTTTGATCGCCAGACCCAGGAGCTGCGCATGAGCGAGGAGTACCTGCGCCTCTTCGGCACGACCGACGCGGCGGCCCGCGCCGGCACCTACCTCGAGGTCATCCACCCCGAAGACCGCGAGCGGGTGATTGGCCGGCGGGCACGCCTCTATGACCACGGCGAGCCCTTTGACGAGATCTTCCGCATCCAGGTTCCCGGCCGTCCCGAGGCGGTCCTGCACGCGCTGGGCCAACTCGAGGACGGCAGCGTCGCAGGGACGGGGCGGGTGACCGGCACCGTCCAGGACATCACCGAGATCGAGCGCGCCCGCCACGCCCGCCTGGCCGCCGAGGAGCGCTTCCGCGTCGCCTTTGACCAGGGCGGCGTGGCCACGGCGCTCATCGGCCTCGACGGCGACCGGCGGGGGCACCTGCTCGACGTCAACGAGGCCTACGCACACCTACTCGGCACCCCGCTGGAGCGCCTACGCAACGCTCCGCTGCGCGACTGGGTCCACCCCGAGGACCGCGAGCTCGGCTACGACGCCTGCCTGGGCCGGCTCGCCGAGGGACAGGCCAGCCGGCTGCAGTACGAACGCCAGATGCTCTGTGGCGGGCGCCCGCTGGCCACGCTGGTCACCGACGTCGTCATCGACGTCCCCGGAGAGGCGCGGATCGTCATCGAGCAGGCCGTCGACATCTCCGAGCGCAAACGCTTTGAGAGCGAACTGCGTCACCTCGCCGACCACGACGCGCTCACCGGGCTGTTCAACCGCCGGCGCTTTGAGGCGGAGCTCGAGCGCGCGCTCGCCCACACCCGGCGCTACGGGACCGGCGGGGCCGTCCTGGCCCTCGACCTCGACGGCTTCAAGCACGTCAACGACATCTTCGGCCACGCCGCGGGGGACGCGCTGGTGACCCGGCTGGCGGCGGCGCTCAAGCGCGCCCTGCGCGAGACCGACGTCGTCGCGCGCACCGGCGGGGATGAGTTCGCCATCATCCTGCCCGGTGCCGGCGAGAGCGAGGCCCGCCGCGTGGCTGAGAAGCTGCTGGGCGAGATCCGCGCCCACGGCACCGTCATCGAGGGCAACCGCCACGTCCACGTCACCTCCTCGGTGGGGATCACCCTCTACGCCACCCGCGACCGGCTCGCCGGCGAGGACCTCATGGTCGAGGCCGACATCGCCATGTACGACGCCAAGGCGGCGGGCAAGGACACCGTTACGGTGTTCGCGCGCGACGAGCACCGTCGCGAGCGCCTGGTCGCCCACCAGAACTGGATCGGGCGCCTGCGCGGGGCGATCACCGAGAACCGCCTGGTGCTCTGGGCCCAGCCGATCGTGTCGCTGTCTGGAGAGACCCTCCCCCGCTACGAGCTGCTGCTGCGCATGGTCGGCGACGACGGGGACCTGATCCCACCCGCCCCCGTGCTCGACTCCGCCGAACGCCTCGGCTTCGTCGAGGAGATCGACACCTGGGTGCTCGAGCGCGCCGTCGCCCTGCTCGAGGCCCACCACCGCGAACCCGGGCACGAACTCGTCCTGGCTGTCAACGTGTCCGCGGCGACGCTCAACGCGGGCCGCCTGGTCGAGGTCCTCGAGCGTCTGCTCGACGCTCACCCCTTCCCCCACGAACGGCTCGTGCTCGAGATCACCGAGACGGCGGCGATCGCCAACATCGATGAGGTCCGCGAACTCTCCCATCAACTGCACCACCTCGGAGTGCGCATCGCCCTGGACGACTTCGGAACGGGCTTCGCTACCTTCTACTACCTCAAGCACCTGTCCTTCGACTACGTGAAGATCGACGGCGAGTTCATCCGGCACCTCACCGAGAACCGCACCGACCAGCTCGTCGTCGCCTCGGTGGTCGACATCGCCCGCGGCCTCGGCGCCGACACGATCGCCGAGTTCGTCCACGACGACGCGACACTGGAGATGCTGCGCGGATTCGGCGTCGGCTACGCCCAGGGCTATCACGTCGGCCGTCCCGCCCCGGTCGAGGAGCTGCTGCCCGTGGCCCTCGCGGGCCCGCTCGCCGAGCCGGGGCACGGATGAGCCTCCTGGGCCCGCCCACCGCTGCGGCGCGCACCGCGTCCGCGGCGCCCACCCCCACCGCTCCCGCACCCGCTGCTGTGGCGCCCACCGTCGCGACCCCGCGCACCGACACGCTCATGCTCGGGGCCGTCTCGGCGAGCACGGCGATCCTGCACCTCTCCGCCGCCCAGGGCCACTGGGCCGACTCACGGCTCTACGGCAGCGCCTTCATCGTCACCGGGGTGATCCAGCTGCTGTGGGCGGCCGCGGTGAGCGGTCCGGGGCGCGGGTCGCGCTGGCTCCTGCGCGCCGGCGTGGGCTTCGCGCTGCTCGCCATGGCCGTCTGGCTCTGCTCACGCACCGTCGGGCTGCCCCTGGGTCCCGACCTCGGCCACCCCGAGGCGCCCGGCGTCCCCGACGTCTGCGCCGTCGTCTGTGAGGGCGTGCTTGTGCTGCTGTGCCTGCGTGTGCTGCGCCGTCCCGGGGCGCCGCTGCCCGAGTGGGCGTCCGCGGTCGCCCTGCTCAGCGCCTTTGTCGCGCTCATCGTCTTCACCGCGGTCGCTCACGTCGGCTGAGCCCGGCGGGCCGGCAGGGCTGAACCCGGGGGACCGGGCGAGTCCGGCGCAGGTTCCGCAGCGTCCACGCGGGGCTCGTTGGGGTCGCCGTCTCGTGCCTGCTCGTCGCCCTGCTGCTGCGCGGCTGGCTGCCCCCGCCGCGCGGGGTGGCGGGACTGCTGCGCCGGCGGGCCGGGGACGTGCTCGAGGCTGAGCGGCGTGCCCTGGTCGAGGCCCAGGCGGTCGCCCTGCTCGGGTCCTGGAGCCTGCCCCTGGACGGCGGCCCCATGCAGGTGAGTGAGGAGTACCTGCGCCTCTACGACACCACCCGCGAGAACGTGCTCGCCCAGCGCCACCTCAAGCGCATCCACCCCGACGACCGCCCCCGGGCGCGGGCCGCCCGCGACCGTCTCCTCACCGGCGAGGCCGAGTCGATGGACGAGACCTACCGGGTCGAGGTCCCCGGGAACCCAGAGCAGATCCTTCACGCCGTCGGACGGGTGGAGACCGACGGCGAGCGCCGGGCGGTGGGCACCGTCCAGGACATCACCGACCTCGAACACGCGCGCCGGGGCCGGGCCCGGGCCGAGGAGCGCTTCCGGGTGGCCTTCGAACAGGGCGGTGTGCCGACCGCGCTCATCTCCCTCGACGCCCGGGACCGCGGGCGTCTGCTCAACGTCAACTCGGCCTACGCGGATCTCCTCGGGGTCCCCCTGGACGAGCTCCGAGGAGCTCATCTGCGGGAGTGGATCGCCGCGGACGACCTCGAGTCCGGTTTCGAGGCTCCGCTGAGTCGCCTGGCCAACGGGGTGGCCACCCGCCAGCAGTACGAACGCCGGCTGCTGCGCGGGGACGGCGTGGTCTTCACCGTCGTCACCGACGCGGTGGTTCACAGTCCCGAGGACGTCCCCATGGTCATTGAGCAGGCCCTCGGCATCTCCGAGCGCAAGCGCTCTGAGGGCGAGCTGCGTCACCTCGCCGACCATGATGCGCTCACCGGGCTGTTCAACCGCCGGCGCTTTGAGGAGGAGCTCGACCGAGCCATCGCTCACTCGCGCCGCTACGGGGCGGTCGGGGCCGTCCTCGCTCTGGACCTCGATGGCTTCAAATATGTGAACGACGCCCTCGGCCACCCCGCCGGGGACCACCTCGTCACGCGGCTGGCCGGGACCCTGCGCCAGGGGCTGCGCGAGACCGACGTGATCGCCCGGACCGGCGGGGACGAGTTCGCGGTGATCCTGCCCGGAGCGAGCGAGTCCGACGCCTGCACCGTGGCCGAGAAGCTGCTGTCGGACCTGCGGGCAAGTGGGTCCATCAGCGAGGGCGAGCGCCGCGCCCAGGTCAGCGGTTCCATCGGCATCACCCTGTTCGGGCCGGGGGAGACGGCCACGAGCGATGACCTGCTGGTGGAAGCCGACATCGCCATGTACGACGCCAAGGCGGCGGGCCGGGACCGCCTCAGCGTCTTCCAGCGCGGTCATCCGCCGCGAGCGCGCGTCACCTCGCGCCAGGACTGGCTCGAGCGCCTGCGTGTTGCGCTCAGGGACGAGCGCCTCGTCCTCTGGGCCCAGCCGATCGTCCCCGTCTGCGCGGAGGCGGGCCTGCACTATGAGCTGCTGCTGCGCATGCCAGGCGACAACGATGACCTCCTTCCGCCCGGGGCCTTCCTCGACAACGCCGAGCGCTTCGGGCTCACCGCCCTGCTCGAGCGCCTGCTGGAGCGCTACACGATCCCCCGGGGGAGCCTCGTGCTCGAGCTCGCCGAGACGGCGGCGATCACCAACGTCGAGCTGGTTCCCAACCTCGCCCGGGACGTGCGCCGCCTCGGCGTCCGGGTCGCCCTGGACGGCTTCGGTGCCGGCTTGGCGACGTTCTACTCCCTCAAGCACCTCTCCTTCGACATCGTCAAGCTCGACCGCGAGTTCATCTGCCACCTCACCGAGAACCGGGCCGACCAGCTCGTCGTCGCCTCGGTGGTGAACATCGCCCGCGGCCTGGGTGCCCCGACCGTCGCCGAGTTCGTCCAGGACGATGCCACCCTCGCCCTGCTGCACGACCTCGGGGTCGACTACGCCCAGGGCTTCCACACCGGACGCCCCGCCCCGGTCGCCCGGCTGCTGCCCGCACTGCCCTGAGACGTCCCGCCCACGGCCTCCTCTCAGCGGTGGGCCGAACGGTACCCTGGACGGCCGCCGTGCCCGCCCTGCGCTCGCTGTCTCTGACCCTCCTCAGCGCCGTCGTGCTCGCTCTCGGGCTCGGCGCCTGCGCCGGCAGCCAGGCCGCGCACCCGGGCGCGTCGCAGCAGGGCACTCCGGGCGCGCGCCGTCCGGCGCCACCGACCCTCGACGAGCTCCTGACCGCTCACCCGGAGCTCATCCTCGAGCACCCCGGGCTGCTGGCCGTGGACCCCGGGTTCCTGATCCGACACCCGCGCTTTGCGCGGGCGCACCCCGGTCTGCTCTTCCGCGACCCGGCCCTCCAGCGCCAGGACCCCGCGTTGCGCTTCCTGCTCCTGGACGTCCCCGCCGACCCGCCACTGCGTCCCCGCCGGCGCCTGCGCGCGGCAGCGGGGGAGATCCTCGTGCTCCACCTTCACGGGCAGGAGGACGTCGTCATCCGCGCCCGGCACCCCAACGGTCGCGTCGTGCTGTTCGCCCACGGGTCGGACCAGACTCCGAACTTCGACGTCGACGCCCACCGCTCCGCCCAGGCCATCATCGGGCTGCTACACGCCGGCTACGCCTGGGCCGAGAGCACCGCCGACTTCAACAACTGGGGCAACGCCGCGAGCCTCGCCGACGACGTGGCCCTCGCGCATTGGCTGCGCCACCACGGCCTCAGGACCCTCGACCTCGGCGGTGACTCGATGGGCGGCCTGGACGCCATCCAGCTCATCCCGCGCCTGCACCCCCAGGCGGTCTTCGAGCTGTTCCCGGTGTGTGATGAGCGCACGATGCTCCACCTCTTCGGCGTCGACATCCGCCACAGCGGCGCACCTCTGGCCCAGCTCAGCCCCGTCCCCATGCGCGGGGTCCGCGGACTGCCCCTGCTCATCACCGCCTCCCCCCAGGACACGCTCGTGCCCAAGGCGACGAACGCGGACGTGTGCGCCGCCGAGGCTCGGGCCGCCGGGGCCCGGGTCCGGGAGGTGACCACGCGCGGAGGCCATGACGACCCCTCCAACTGGCGACCGCGCCGGCTCGTCGCCTTCCTCAACGCCGCCGGGCGATCCGCGGCAGCTCGACCGCGGGGCAGCGGTCCATCACGACGTCGAGTCCGGCGGCCCGGGCCCGGGCCGCGGCGTCGGCGTCGATGACGCCGAGCTGCATCCATACCGCCCGCGCGCCGATGGCGATCGCCTCATCGACGTGAGCCCCCGCCTGATCGGCCCGGCGAAAGATGTCGACGACGTCGACGGGCTCGGTGATCTCGGCCAGAGACCCGCGCACCGGCTCACCGAGGATGCGCGTCCCCACCGCGACCGGGTTGACCGGGATGACGCGCGCCCCGCGGCGCTGCAGCAGCGCGGCGATCTCATGGGAGTCCCGCGCCGGGGAGGGCGAGCAGCCGACGACCGCCCACGTCCCCGGCGCGCTGAGCAGCCTGACGATCGTCTCGGGATCCGCGAACTCATCCATTGCCGATGCAGGACAATACCCGCGCCCGTCCCGCCATCCACCCACCCGGACCCGGAGGTCCCCTATGGCCATCCCCGCGCTGCGCACACCCGAGGAACGCTTCCGCGAACTGCCCGGCTTTCCCTACGCGCCGACCTACCTCGAGGACCTGCCCGGATATGAGGGTCTGCGCATGGCCGTCATCGACGAGGGTCCCGGCGACGCGCCCCGGACGTTCCTCTGCCTCCACGGTCAGCCGACCTGGAGCTACCTGTACCGCAAGATGATCCCCGTCTTTCGCGCGTCCGGCGCGCGGGTCATCGCCCCCGATCTGTTCGGCTTCGGCCGCTCGGACAAGCCCACCCGCGACGCGGACTACACCTTCTCCTTCCACCGCGGCAGCCTTGTGGCCCTCATGCGCCGCCTCGATCTCCACGACGTCACCCTCGTCGTCCAGGACTGGGGCGGGGTGCTGGGTCTCACCCTCCCGGTGGAGCCGGATCTGGGCGCGCGGATCACCCGTCTGCTGGTGATGAACACCGGCCTGGCCGTCGGCGTGCCGGTGTCCGAGGGCTTCGAGGCCTGGCGGGCCTACAACGCCACCCAGGACGACATGGCGGTGGGTGAGCTGCTGGCCCGGTCGGAGCCGAGCCTCTCCCCCGCCGAGGCCGCCGCCTATGACGCCCCCTTCCCGGACCGCGAGTACAAGGCCGGGGTGCGCCGCTTCCCCGAGCTGGTGATGACCCGCCCGGACATGGACGGCGTCGAGGTGAGCCGGGCGGCGGCGCAGTTCTGGAACGAGCGCTGGAGCGGACCGACGTTCATGGCCGTCGGCATGCAGGACCCCGTCCTGGGCGTCCCGGTCATGGACCGGCTGGCCCGACTCATCCACGGCTGCCCGGATCCGCTGCTGCTCGAGCAGGCTGGCCACTTTGTCCAGGAGCACGGGGAGGAGGTGGCCCGCGCCGCGCTGGCCCACTTCGGCGACCTGGGCTGATCCGTCGAGGTCCGGGACCGCGTCCGTCGCCCACGGCCCGCCACGACAGCCGGGGCGGAGCAGGCTGGTTTTCCTACCCTGTTCACGGTGATCACGATCGTCTACACGAGTCGTGCCGTGGCGCCGATGAGCGACGCCCAGCTCACCGGCCTGCTCGAGGCCGCGCGGGGGCGCAACGCCGCCCACGGGGTCACCGGGATGCTCCTCTACGCCTACGAGAGCTTCATGCAGCAGCTTGAGGGTGACGACGCCGCTGTGAACGCGATCTACGCGAGCATCGCCGCTGATCCGCGGCACACTGAGCTGCGCCTGCTCTCCCGCCGGCCCATCCGCACGCGCCGCTACGACCGCTGGGCCATGGGCTTTGAGCATCCGGACGCGCCGTCCCTCGCCACCCGACTCCCGGGATACCACGGGGCCCTGGATCATCCGCTGGCCGCGGCCGCGCTCGTGCCCAACGCCGAGATCGCCGAGACCCTGCTCGAGTTCTGCGCCCGGACCCTCCCGGGCTGAGGCGGTCTCCGCTCAGGCGGGCCCGGTGCCGTTGGTGTCCGAAGCCGGCTCGGCCTCGGACGACGGCTCGGCCTCGAAACGGAACAGCCGGTCCGTCCCCGTGAGGGCGAAGAGCCGGTTGGCCTGGTGGTGGCGCGAGCGCCGCAGGGTCATCAGGGCGCGCTCGGCCTCGGTCGGGGCGCTCTTGACAATCGCGGCCAGGCCGGTGGAGTCGATGAACACGACCTCGCTGAGGTCGATCAGCTGTGGCCGTCCGGCCGCCAGGTGGCGACGGATGACCTCCCCGACCTGCCCGGCCACCATCACGTCGAGCTCCCCGCGGAGCGTCACCCGGACGGTGTCACCCTCCTCAGTCACCTGGAGGGAGAATTCAGGCGGTCCTGCATTCACAGCGCCGGAAGGTACATCAGTGCACGCGAGGTTTGCCGCCGGAGGCCACCCGCGAGCTCGGTCCCGGTGGTCCGGCAGGCCGGGCTGGCCTCCGTGGGCCTGCAGGCCCGAGGTGAGCTCACCTTCACCGCTTCGATCACCTCAGGCGAAAGCGCAGTTGGACGGCTGACCCGCCATGGTCACGGGTGAGGAACAGCGCCTGCTCGGCCAGCTCGCGCATGAGCTTGAGACCCATGCCCAGTCCAGGCGTTCGGGCCGGGGAGCTGAGCCCACAGCCCTCGTCGTCGATGATCACCAGCAGTTCCGCTCCGCCGACCAGGGCGAGCAGACGGAAGTGGGCCCCACTCTCGTGCTCCTGATAGGCGTGCATGACGACGTTCGTCGCCGCCTCGGAGACGGCCAGGCGGATGTCGTCGACGCGGTCGGGCGCCGCCGCATGGGCCTGGGCCAGCTCGGCCACCGTCTCCCGTGCGCGACGCACGGAGGCGGCCTCAGCGGGAAAGACGCGAGCAAGCGCGTCGTGTTGCGAGACCGAAGCGGAGCGGTTTTCGTCCTCGGAGACTGCCATCGTTCTCAAGTCTTCAGACAACCTCAGCCTACCGCACCTCGGAGCCGTCACGGCGTGCGGTGGGACACCCTCCCCACCGCACCAGCGATGACGCGGCGTGAGCGCCGCCCCGGTGTGCTTCTCCACCTCAGCTGTCAGAGCCGCCCTGGCTACCGGCGCCGCCCTGACCGCCCAGCAGCCCGCCCAACAGCCCACCAAGGAGACCGCCGCCCTGACCGCCGGAGCTCTGCCCGCCGCCCAGGAGGCCGCTGAGCGGGCTGCCGGACTCGCCGCCCAGGAGGCCGCTGAGCGGGCTTCCCGACCCGCCGCCCAGGAGCCCGGTGAAGAAGCCGCCGTCACCGCCACCGGGCAGGCCACCCAGGCCGAGGGACTGCAGCAGCGCGGCCAGCGAGGACGCCGACACCGAGCCGGTGGTCGTCGTGCCCGAGGTGGTCGTCGTGCCCGAGGTGGCCGTCGTCGTGCTCGTGCCGCTCCCGGCGGCCCCGGTGTCGATCCCGCTCAGGCCGCCGGAGATCCCGCCGAGTAGCTGGGAGAGCCATGTGCTGAGCGTGCCGATCTGGTTGGAGATGCCCGCGCCGAGCGTCGAGGCGAGCGTCTGCCCGGCACCGTCGAGTGAGCTCGCGGAGGAGCCCAACTCGGATTGCAGCTGCTGGAGCAGCTGGGTGGCCGTCGCCTGGTCCGCCGTCGGCAGGTCGGGGATGAGGGCCTCGAGCTGGGTGATCTGCTGGTCGATCGCACCACTGGTGGTGGTGAGGTCGCCGCCGAGCAGGCTCTGCAGCTGGGTGGAGAGCGCGCCCGAGTTGACCAGGTCGGTGATCTGGCTGAGGTCGCTGGCGGCCTGGTTGAGGAGACTCGAGACGGTGGCCAGCGTGTCGGTCGCGCTCGTGCCCGTGCCCGAGGTGCCGGTGCCCGAGGTGCCCGTGCCCGAGGTGCCCGTGCCCGAGGTGGTCGTGCTCGTCCCCGTGGTCGCCGTCATGCCCTCGAGCAGCGTGGCGAGATAGTTCTCCCCGGCGATGGCCGGCTTCACCGCCGAGGCCAGCGCGGTCGCCAGCGGTCCGGAGGTCCCCCCCAGCAGGCCGGTGTAGGTGTGCGCCTCTGAGCCCAGCAGCGTCGCCACCTGGGCCAGGCAGTTGCTCGTCGTCGAGGTGGCGTGGGGCCCGGAGCCGGTGGACAGGGCGGCGAGAGCCGCCGCCCGCGTGTCGGCGCTCACCCTCACCAGCGCGTGACGGGCCACTGCGGCGTGGCTGCGGGCATCCGCGCGGACGAGCGTGAGCTCATGGCGGGCGGCGCTCAGCTCACGGTGGACCTTCACCACCGCGGCGTGCGGCTGGGTGCGGGGCTGCGCGTGAGTGTGGGCCACCGCGGTGGCGGGCACCGCCGCGGTGAGGGCGATGGCGCCGGCCGCCAGCATGGGTGCC
>DASSZV010000098.1:0-8896 GCA_035702765.1 Solirubrobacteraceae bacterium | reverse complement strand
TGGCCGAAGACGACATAGTCGGCCTCCACGCCGAGCGCGCCCAGCACGCGAGCGAGGGCCGGGAGGCTGTGGCGGCGCATCTGCCAGTCCAGCCCGGCGGCGGTGAACGGGGCGAGCTCGGGGCGCAGGATGCGCTCCTGGATCCAGCGGCCCCCCACCCGGTGCCGACGCGATGGCGTACGCGGGCGTTCATGGGCGCTCGGGGTCGTTGGGGCCGGGCGCGCGAGGAACCCGTAGGGGCCCTGGGGGGCGATGGCTCGGTCGAGGTAGTGACCATGGGTCACCCAGATCCGTTCGCCGAGCGAGAGGCCGGGGTAGACGACCTGCACCTCTGCGCCGCCGCCGGACAGCTGGTCGACGACCTCGGCCAGCAGCGGCGTCGCGTCGGGGGGCACCGTCGCCTGGAGCCTCAGATCTGCCCCCTGGGCGCTGATCCAGGGGCTGATGAGCCTGCGATCGTGATTGCCCGGCAGCAGGGTGATGCGCTCCAGGCCCGCCTCGGCGATCCCGCGCAGGGTCGGGGCAGCCAGGTCGAGGACCTCCCGCGGGGGGCGGCCCTCGTTGAGCTCGAGCAGGTCACCGAGGATGACCAGGTGCCCGACCGGCTCGAGCGCGGTGAGCAGGCCGGCCAACTCCGCGGGCCGCTGGAGCACCGCATGGCCGACCCGGGATCCGAGGTGGGCGTCGGAGATGAGCAGGGTGGCGGCCACCGCAGCCGAGCTTAGGACGGGATCCCAAGCAGGCGCGGTGGCCGGCCCGGCGTCTCAGATCAGGCGACGTAGAGGGGGGCGCGGAAGTCGAGGGCGACCCCACGGGCGACGATGAGGACGGGCACGTCGGCCTCCTCCTCGATGGTGATCTCGTTGCGCGCCGACAGCAGCACGGTGCCCTCGGCGGCCTCGGCGCGCGAGCCGACGATGAGCAGGTCGACGCCATGGATCCTGTCCGTCACGGTCGCGCCGAAGTGCGTGGCGACGGCGTGGGCGGTGTCGATCGCCGCGTGGTCATCGAGCCCGGCGATGAGGCCGATGGTGCGGATCGGGCGCGCCTCGTACCCGCAGGGCGCGACGGCGATCGCGGTCGTCGCCCCGTCGAGCAGCTGCTGGGTGCTCTTCTGGAAGGCGACCCGGTTGGTCGGCGTGCGGTACTCGGAGCCGAAGATCATCAGCCCGGCGCCCTCGGCGGCGGCGAGCGCCTTCAGGCCGGCCGCGGTGGAGGGGTTGACGACCACCCGCGTGGAGGCGTGCTCGAGTTGGGCGGCGCCGCGCTGGAGCATCTCCTCCGCGGCGGCCTCGTCGACCCGGGTGTGATGGACGTAGGCGAGGATCGCGTCGGCGCCGACCTCGGTGAACAGCCGGGCGAGGTGGAGGGCATCGCGGTCATTCGCGGTGCCGTCGTAGGAGACGAGGCTGATGAGGGACATGGGCGGGGCTCCGCTTCTGGATGGACGGTCGGCGGCCTGGATCAGGACGGTGACGGCACGATCCCATCACGTATGAATCAGCGCAAATGAAGTTTGGCATGCATAGCATTATTTCTTCTTATGCTGAGCCTCACCAGGTTACGAGTGCTCCAGGAGGTCGTCCGCCGAGGGTCCTTCTCCGGCGCCGCCGAGGCACTCGCCTACACCCAGTCGGCGGTCTCCCAGGCCGTCGCGCGGCTCGAGGCCGAGCTCGGCGCGCCGCTGGTCGTGCGTGACCGGCGCGGCGCCCGGGCGACCCCGGCGGGGGAGTCACTGCTCGCCCACGCCGAGGCGATCTTCGCCCAGGTGGCGGCGGCCGAGGAGGATGTCCAGGCCGTCCTGGGCCTCCACGGCGGGCGCCTGCGCGTGGCCGTCTTCCCCAGCGCGGGGTCGACGCTGATGCCCGAGGCGATCGCCGCCTTCCGGCGCCGACATCCGCTGGTCTCCCTGTCGCTGTCCGAGGGCGAGCCCGAGCAGATCACGCCGCGGCTGCGCGCGGGCGAGGTCGACCTCGCGCTGCTGTTCGCCTTTCGCGACACCGATGACCCGGTGGATACCCAGCTGCTGCCCGGCGCCGGCCTGGCCGTCACCCCGCTGTTGGAGGACGCCATGCACGTGGCGTTGCCCGCCGATCATCAGCTGGCGCTGTCGCCCGGGCTCACGTTGTGGGATCTGCGCGGCGAGGACTGGGTCCAGACCTCCCAGGCCAGCCCGTGCGCCCGCCATGTCGTGCGCTCCTGCCGCGCGGCGGGCTTCGAGCCCCACGTCACCTTCGAATCCGACGACTACGAGACGATCCAGGGTCTCGTCGCCGCCGGCGTCGGCGTCGCGCTCATCCCCCACCTGGCTCTCACGCGGTTGCACCACGGCATCGTCGTGCGCTCGCTCGAGCCCGCCCCGCCGCTGCGACGGGTCGTGGCGGCGACCGTCGACGGACCCGGGGTCGCCCCGAGTGCTCCGGCGATGCTGGAGATCCTCGCCCGGATCGCCCCCGACTACGCCGACCTACGGGGCTGGGGCCGGCCCGCCTGAGCTACGTTGTCGAGAGTGTCTGGGATCGACCATGCACGACGAACCTCGTTCGGGTCCGTGGCCCGCCAGTACGACCGGGCCCGGCCCTCCTACCCGGCCGCGCTCGTCGACGAGGTCATCGCCTATGCGGGGGCCCGGCCCGGCTCATGCGCCGTTGAGGCGGGAGCGGGCACGGGCAAGGCGACGGCTCTGTTCGCCGAGCGAGGCCTGCGCATCACCGCGATCGAGCCCTCACCCGAGATGGCCGAGGTCGGCGCCGCCCATCTCGATGATGCCCGCGTCCGCTTCGTCATCTCGACCTTCGAGCGGGCCGAGCTTGCCCCCCACAGCGCACGGCTGATCTTCAGCGCCCAGGCCTGGCACTGGGTCGAGCCGCTCACCGGGGAGCGCATCGCCGCCCGCGTGCTCGAGCCGGGCGGGGCGATCGCCTGCTTTTGGAACCGGGTGGACTGGAGCCGTTGTGCTCTGCGCCGGCGCCTCGACACGGCGTATGCCTCGGTCCGCTGGGGGGACGGCGGCCTGATGGCCCCGAAGCTCGCCGAGTTCGACTTCACCGCCGCCTGGCGGGAGCGGGTCTCCGCCGTGCCGGGGCTCGGCGCCCCCGAGTCGCGCACCTACGGCTGGACCCAGTCCTACTCGACGGCGGAGTACATCGCCCTGCTGGGCACCCACTCGGACCACATCCTGCTCGAGGAGAGCCGACGCATCGCGCTCTTCGGCGCGGTCGCCGCGGTGATCGACGAGGCGGGCGGGAGCATCGAGCTGACGTACTCGACGCAGCTCTGCCTCGCGCGCGCCATCTGAGCCGCCGCCGTCTGAGCTCCGCCGTCCGCGCCGCCGCCGTCCGAGCCGCCGCCGCCGGCGGTCCCGCTCGCTCAGCGCTCGACGAAGTAGGGGCCCGTTCCCTGGCCGTCGGAGAGGAAGCGGCTGGTGACGGTCTTCTTGCGCGTGTAGAACTCGACGGCGTCGGGGCCGTGGGCGTGGAGGTCCCCGAGGAAGGAGTCCTTCCAACCGCTGAAGGGGAAGAACGCCACCGGCGCGGCGACGCCGATGTTCACCCCGATCATCCCCGCCTCGACGTCGTGCTGGAAGCGCCGCACCGCCGCCCCGGACTCGGTGAAGATCGATGCGCCGTTACCGAAACGGCTCGCGTTGATGACCGCGACCGCCTCGTCGAGGCTGTCCACGGCGATCACCGAGAGCACGGGGCCAAAGACCTCCTCGCGGGCGATCTCCATCTCCGGGGTGACGTCGGTGACGATCGTCGGTCCGCAGAAGGCGCCCTCGTCAGGCAGCCCTGCCGCTGGTCTGTGGGACCAGCGGCCATCGTGGGCGAGTGAGGCGCCCTGCTCGAGGGCGCGGCCGACGTAGCCCTCGATCCGGTCCCGTGCGGCGCAGGAGATGACCGGCCCGACATCGGTGGCGGCGTCGAGTCCGTCGCCGACGCTCAGCGCCTCGGTACGGGCGATCAACGGGGGCAGCAGCCGCTCCCGCGCCGTGCCGACGGTGATCAGCACCGACCCGGCCATGCAGCGCTGGCCGGCCGCTCCGAAGGCCGAGCCGATGACCGCATCGACGGTCGCGTCGACGACCGCGTCGGGCATCACCACCATGTGGTTCTTGGCCCCGCCCAGGGCCTGAACGCGCTTGCCCGCCTGAGCCGCCCGTTCGTAGACCAGGCGGGCCACCGGGGCGGAGCCGACGAAGGAGACCGCGTCGATGCCCGGGTGCTCGAGAATCCCCTCGACGACCTCACGGCCGCCGTTGACGAGGTTGACCACGCCCTCGGGCAGGCCGATCGCGTCGAGCTCCTCAAAGGCGATCTGCTGGGTCATGGGCACCTGCTCGCTCGGCTTGAGCACGAAGGTGTTCCCGCACGCGATGGCGAAGGGCAGGAACCAGAAGGGCACCATCGCCGGGAAGTTGAACGGCACGATCGCCGCGCACACCCCAACGGGCTGACGGATCGTGTGGGCGTCGATCCCGCGTGAGACGTCCTCGAGGATCCGGCCCTGCATCGTCGTGG
Source organism: Solirubrobacteraceae bacterium (assembly GCA_035702765.1). Taxonomy (GTDB): domain Bacteria; phylum Actinomycetota; class Thermoleophilia; order Solirubrobacterales; family Solirubrobacteraceae; genus Palsa-465. The sequence continues at coordinate 4,376 of DASSZV010000098.1, read as the reverse complement.
GGACCTGAGTGGCCGCCTCGACCATCTCGATCATCCGGGCCACTTCGGCCCGGGCGTCGGCGATCGTCTTGCCCATCTCGGCGGTGACGCAGCGGGCCAGGTCCTCCTGGCGGGCGAGGAGGCGCTCGCGCAGTTCGAAGAGCTTGCGGGCGCGCGCGATGGTCGAGACCGCGCGCCATCTCGGCAGGGCGGCCCGGGCCGCGGTTACGGCGGCGTCGAGGTCGGCGGCGGAGGAGAGCGGGACCCGGGCGAGCGTCTCCCCGCTGGCCGGGTTGACGACGTCCAGGGGCTCTCCGGCGTCGGCGGCCGTGGGCCGCCAGGCGCCGGCGATGTAGTTCTGCAGCAGGCGGGTCGGGGCGTCGGTGGCGGTCATGACACCAATCTACGCCCACGCCGGGCGCGGCTCAGAGCTCGTTGAGCTTTTCGGCCAACCCGCGCCGGACCGTGTTGCCCAGGCGGTGAAAGCCGCGCCGGTCCGGGTCGGCTCAGCCGCCGAGCTGGCGCTCGAGGTTGGCGAGCACCTCGGAGTAGATGCGGCGCAGGCCCATCGGCGCGAACAGACCCTCGAAGAACCCGCCGACGCCACTGGCACCCTGCCAGGAGCCGGACAGGGTGACGGTGGAGCCGCTGCCCTCGGGGCTCACCGTCCACACGTTCTGGAAGGACGAGTGCTCGTCCTTCTCGGTGAGCGTCGTCCCGGTGAGGTCGCTGTGGAGGCGGTAGTCCCGCTCTCGACCGCCGGCGGCGAAGTGGAAGGCGATGACGTCCGCCCCCTCGGTCTGCACCGCGGAGTAGTTCGTGGTGAGGATCTGGCTGCGCGCGGGCAGGTCGTGGAGGAACTCGAGGACCCGCGTGGGCGGGGCCGCGATGGACCGGGTGACGGTGGCGGTGACGGTTCCCATAGGACCCTCCATCGTAGGGATGGCCCGCGGTCGGTTGTGGATGACCGTTGTCCGCCCGTCGGGCGGGGGAACCCAGCCCTGGCGCCCGGCCGGGGACCCGACCCCTCGCGCCCGGGTGGGCCCCGACGCCCCGCGCCCGGGAGGGCCCCGACGCCCCGCGCCCGGGAGGGCCCCGACGCCCCGCGCCTGGCCGGGGACCCGACGCCCCGCGCCCGGGAGGGGACCCGACCCCTCGCGCCCGGGTGGGCCCGGACGCCCCGCGCCTGGCCGGGGACTCCAGCGGTTCGCCCCCGAGGGACCCCCCCAAACCTCCACCGTGACGTCGGCGCGGTCCGCGGTGCGCGTGCAGTGTCCCTGAGACACACCGCACGCGCACTGCCCTCGCGGGAGCGTCCAGCGTGGAGAGTTGTGGCGTTCCGCGGGTCCGCCCCGGCCGCGGGCCCGCTCCGACCGCGGGTCCGCCCCGGCCGCGGGCCCGCCCCCGGCCGCGGCCCGCTACCGGCCGCAGGCCCGCTACCGGCCGCAGGCCCCCCGACATGGCATGGGCCGCCCTTGCCAGTGGCCGCCGGCCCGCACCCCGCACCCCGCACCCCGCACCCCGCCCGCGGCCCTCCGCCCGCGGCCCTCCGCCCGCGGCCCCCCGCCCGCGGCTCCGCGCCACCCCCTGCTCAAGTGATGAGCTTGTGCAGCCTCCGGGAGAAGTGGCCGAAGCCATCGTGAAGGTGCGAGGCCACCCCGGTGGCGCCCAGCACGATCACGAAGATCCCGGCGAGCGTGAGCACGCTGCCGAGCACGAGGACCCAGTGGCGCTGGAGCAGGTCCCGGGCGCGGACGAGCAGCACGGTCGCCCGCTCCGGCGCGATCCACAGCACGAGCGCCATTCCCACCAGCGGCAGGATGAAGAAGACGTTGTAGATGGTGATGAGCAGCGCTTGGACGGCGATTCCCCTGCCTGAGCCGACCACGGCGGCGATGGCCGCGAAGTAGGGGAAGGCGGTGGGCAGCTCGACGGCCATGATTCCGGCGCCGAGCATGAACGCCGAGCGCCCGCTGCTTGCCCGGGTGGCGAACACCTCGCGCTGGGAGAGCAGACGACGGAACTGCAGCAGCAGCAGTCCGACGACGAGCAACACGGTCCCGGCGATCACCTCGAGCCACTGGCCGACGACCGGGCGGGGGTGAGGGACGAGGTTCAAGAGCAGCTCGCCCGGGCCCAGGGCGACGGCCAGGCCGCCGAGCAGAGAGACCAAGAACACCCCCAGGGCAAAGCGGGCGACCCTCCGCCGGGCGTCGCGTCCGCCGGCGAGATACAGCGCGGGCGCGACCGTGGACGGGTTCACCGAGTCGGCCAATCCGATCGAGATGACGATGCCGATGAGCCGCAGCACTGGGCCGAAGGTAGCTGGGAGGTCCAGGGAGCCCATGCTCTAGGGCCCAGGGAGCCCACGCTCTAGGGCCCAGGGAGCCCACGCTCTAGGGTCCAGGGACCCCACGCTCTCCGCGTTCAGTCCGGACACCTCGCTCACGTTCTGAACGTCCCCGGGCACGTCATCTAGGGTCAGGGCATGCGCATCGCGGTGCTCGACGACTATCAGGGACGGGCGGCTCAGATGGCCGACTGGACCGCCCTCGGTGCCCAGGTCGACTTCCTCTCGGCGCCGATCCCCCACGCCGAGATCGCCGCCCGCCTGGCCCCCTATGAGGTGCTCGTGCTCATGCGCGAGCGGACCGCCCTGGACGCCGCCACGCTCGCCCAGCTGTCGCGCCTGCGCTTCGTCGTCACCACGGGCATGCGCAACGCCTCCCTCGACGTCGCCCACCTGGCCGCCCGCGGAATCCCCGTGTCGGGGACCGGAGCCGCCGCGGGGGGCCCCGCCCCCGGAGTGGCCTCGACGGTCGAGCTCGCCTGGGCGCTCATCCTCGCCTGGTTCAAGCGCGTCCCCGCCGAGGATCAGGCGCTGCGCCACGGGGCGTGGCAGACCGCGCTGGCCGAGAACCTGGGCGGCCGGACGCTCGCCCTGCTCGGCCTGGGCAACCTCGGCCGCCAGATGCTCGGTCCGGCTCGGGCCTTCGGGATGACGCCGATCGCCTGGTCGCAGAACCTCACCGCGGAGACCGCGGCCGCGCACGGAGTCGAGCGCGTCGAGCGTGACGAGCTCTTCGCCCGTGCCGACGTGCTCTCCATCCACCTCGTGCTGTCCGAACGCACGCGGGGCCTGGTCGGCGCCCGTGAGCTGGCGTTGATGGCGCCCGGCGCGATGTTGGTGAACACCTCCCGGGGGCCGATCGTCGACGCAGCCGCCCTGGTCGCCGCGCTCCGGCGCGGCGAGATCGCCGGCGCCTGTCTCGACGTCTATGACCAGGAGCCGCTGCCCGCCGGGGATCCCCTGCGCGAGGCCCCGAACACGATCCTGCTGCCCCACCTGGGCTACGCGACCGAGGCGACCCTCACCGAGATGTACCGCCAGGCCGTCGAGGACATCGCCGCCTTCATCTCCGGCACGCCGATCCGGCTCATCACACTATGAGCCCGGCGCCGGCACGGATCCTGAGCGGGGAGGCGGCACGGGCCCCGGGCGGGCCACGCTATGCTGGCCTTCGGCGCCGTCAGGCGTGCATCGGCACGTCCGCGAGACGGTACGAGAACTTCCAAAAGGACTGAACCAGCATGGCCCGTGGAGACGTTCGGATCGCTGCCACCCTCGCCTGCGAGGAGTGCAAGCGCCGCAACTACCAGACGAACAAGAGCAAGCGCAACAACCCCGAGCGCCTGCAGCTGCGCAAGTACTGCAAGTGGTGCAAGGCCCACACGCCGCACCGCGAGACCCGCTAGGCCCATCCCGGTAGGTCGTGGCCCAGCAGAACCGCAGACGCGCTCGCAAGGGCGGTCCCGCCAAGCCCCACACGGGGCCCGGGGCCACCGGGCGGGACTCCGAGGCCGCTGCGCGGTCCGAGGAGCGCCCGTTCCCCGAGGACCGGCCGTTCCCCGAACTCGAGTCCGGTGAGGAAGCCCTCGCCGAGGCTCAGAGCGCGCTGGGGCGGCCCGAACTCGCCGAGACCCCCAGCACGGAGGAGCTGGCCGCCTTCGAGGAGCAGGAGGCCGGACGCGGTCCGGCCGCCGGCGGCCTCTCCACGCGGCCGGTGACCCGTCACCGGGAGCGGGACGAGGTGACCCACCCTGCGGCGGTCGAGCGCGCCCCGGCGGCGAGCCTGCCCGCCCGCGTGGTCGGTTTCCTGCAGGGCTCCTGGCGCGAGCTCCAGCGAGTACAGTGGCCCGACCGTCGTCAGGTGTTCCAGGCCACCGGTGTGGTCCTGGGCTTCGTCATCGTGGCCGGTGCCTTCCTGGGTGTGGCGAGCTTCGCCGCCCAAAAAATCGTCAACTTGATCCTCTACGGACACGGGTAAGTCATGTTCCGCTGGTACGTCGTCAACACATATTCCGGACACGAGAACAAGGTGAAGAGCAACCTGGAG